>NZ_CP011968.1:2845171-3161301 GCF_001077535.1 Clostridioides difficile ATCC 9689 = DSM 1296 | reverse complement strand
GCTGGAGATGGAAAAAATACAATAAGATTAGTAAATAAATACGAATTTAAACAGATAAAAGAAGGGGAACCTGTGCAAAGTTGGGTTACATTTGATGCAAACTTCACAAATGTAAAAGTTGGGGAGACTATACGAAATGTGGCTCAGATTAATGGTTCAAGTCCTCCAGGAGTAGAGACTACTAAGCAAGGTTATGCTTTTGAAGCTAAAAAAGTGGATGCTTTAGATAAAAATGTACTTTCAGGTGCTAAGTTCAATTTAGAAGATGCATTTGGAAATATAGTAGTTAAGGATTTAGTTAGTGATGAAGATGGTATAATTCAATCTAGTGTAAAAAACCCAGGAACATATTATTTAGTGGAGATAATGGCTCCACGTGGATATGAAAAACTGAAGGATAAAGTTAAGGTTGAAATTGGTAATGAAGATATTGGTAAGATAGTAGATATTGGAAATATAGAAAATCTAAAACAAGAAAATCCACCAGTAAATCCACCAATACCTCCAGATACAGATGAACCAATGGTAAATCCACCAGTACCACCAAGCACAGATAAACCAAGGAAACCATCAAGTTCATCTGATACAGAGGATACTATAGTTATAAATCCACCAGTACCACCATCAGAAGATATAATAAATCCGCCAATACCAGAGGTATTGAATCCGCCAGTACCACCATCAGAAGAGATGATAGAAACTCCTGTTAAACAGATTATTCCAATACCAGAAGTAGTAAAGCCATCAGTGTCAGAAGAAAAAAATAATAAAGTTAAAGATGATACTTTGGTAAATCCACCAGTACCACCAAAAACAGGGGATAGTACTACAATTATTGGAGAAATACTTTTGGTTATAGGAGCTATTGTAGGACTTATCGTATTAAGAAGAAATAAAAATACAAATTAGACCCTAACATTATAAAAAATATAAGTTATATTAAAAAATATCTTCTAAAACAATATTTAATAATGAAAATATTGTTAGAAGATATTTTTTTTTGAAGATTTATGTAAAAAAATAATAACTTTTTAGAAAAAAGTTCCAAAGGGATATAGACAATTAAAAAGATATAAGCTATAATATAGATATAAAATTAAATGAGGCAAAACTAGGGAAACCTAGTCACGCAAAGCTATAGGGGCTAAAGTTTAGTAAACCATGCCAGCCAGTTGCCGAAAAGAGTAAAAATTTCTTTTTGTATATACAAAGATACTCTTGGGTATCTTTTTTATTTTGAAATTTATTACTCCCGGCCTAACTCAAAGGAGGGAATAATATGAGACCAAGTAAAAAATTATTAATAGCTATAATATCAATATTCTTAATAAGTTCAGTTCCAGTAAGTGCACATGCAGATAGTACTACTATACAACAAAATAAAGACACACTTAGTCAAATAGTAGTTTTTCCAACTGGAAATTACGATAAAAACGAAGCTAATGCTATGGTAAATAGATTAGCTAATATAGATGGAAAGTATTTAAATGCATTAAAGCAAAATAACTTAAAAATAAAATTATTAAGTGGAAAGTTAACAGATGAAAAAGAATATGCTTATTTAAAAGGTGTAGTTCCTAAGGGATGGGAAGGTACTGGAAAAACTTGGGATGATGTTCCAGGTTTAGGTGGAAGTACAGTAGCTCTTAGAATAGGATTTAGTAACAAAGGTAAAGGGCATGATTCAATAAATTTAGAATTACATGAAACAGCACATGCAATAGACCATATAGTATTAAATGATATATCTAAATCAGCACAATTCAAACAAATATTTGCTAAAGAAGGTCGTTCTTTAGGTAATGTAAACTACTTAGGTGTATATCCAGAAGAATTTTTTGCAGAATCATTTGCATATTACTATTTAAATCAAGATACAAATAGTAAGTTAAAATCAGCTTGTCCACAAACTTATAGCTTTTTGCAAAATTTAGCTAAATAGAGTTTTAATAAATTTAAAATAAATATAAATAAAGAGATGCTATTATAATGGCATCTCTTTTATATTGCGTTTAAATCTAATAAATTTTGTCTTATGTATAACTATGATAGATTATCAATTACTACTCCTTATACAAGGCTTCAACGTGTTTATTATGCATTTGAGTAATTATCGTAGGTATAATAGAAATTATTGAACCAATTACTATCAATAAAATTCCTACAACCATGTTTATAGGGATAATTTCTTTAAGTATTAATAATGCTAGTATTGGAGATATTACTGGTTTAAAGAAGAATACTAAAGATGTAAGACTAGTAGATGTAGCTTCCATTGCCATAAAGTAAAGCGCATAACCAACACCTGTAACAAATACGAATACATAAATCATAATGGGCATATTGTGTAAGGTATATCCACTAAAAATAGGGATATTTGCAAATACATGAAGCTTATTTTTATTTAATATATCTGCGATAAAATTAATTTTAGTGAGTAAAACCAATATCAACATTTCCAAACTACCAAATATAAAGCTAAAGCAGGTTACAACTATTCCACCAAATTTTAAGGTTTTTCTTTTACCAAATACAGTATACATTGAAAAAATAATAGCAGAAGATAATGTTAAGAATATTCCACTAAGAGTTAGTTTTGTATGCAATGGATTTATTATAACTATAATTCCAAGAACTTCTAATATAAGTGAAATTACATTGTGCCTATATATTTTTTCCTTCAAAATTAAGTAAGCTAAAAGCATTACAAAGACTGGATTACAACTGAACAAAACAGCAACTACAGATGCCTTTGTGTTTAGAACAGCAAGTTGATACAATGACATACTTACTACTACACACATAAAACCTAAAAATGCAAAGTATTTTAAGTCTGATTTTGTAATAGAAAGACTAAGGGCTCTTAATCTTTTTACAGCAAAAGGTAGTAAGACTAAACCGCCAACAAAAAATCTTGATAAAGTTATTTGTAAGGGATTAAAGTCATTAGTGACAGTTTTTAGACTAATTTCCATTGAACTAAAAAATAAGGTAGTCAGTATTATATAAACATAACCTTTTTTCAAGTCAAACACCTCCTTGTAATTTATATTAGTACTATAGATAAGAATATTCAAGCATATTGGAATAATATGGTATGTATAAAATATAGTACATAAAATTATAAACTACCTTAATATAGAATGTAAGTATTCTATACTAAGGTAGTTAATTATTTGAATTACTTTGATTTAGTTATTTTAAATTATATAATTTGGCTAATTTTTCAAATGCTGGTAAAGAACTTTTAACTTTATCATAAGATACACAATATGATACTCTAAAATGACCTGGACAACCAAAAGAAGAACCTGGTACTAATAATAAATTAAATTGTTTTGCATCATTGCAGAATTTTTTATCATCTTCAATTGGAGCTTTTGGGAACAAATAGAATGTACCATTAGGTTTAACACAAGAATATCCCATATCGATTAAACTATTATATAGAAGGTCAAAATTCTTTTTATAAATATTTACATCAACTTCTGCATCTAAACTTCTTGCAATAACCCTTTGAAAAAGAGAAGGAGCATTTACAAATCCAAGTATTCTATTTGCAACATTTAATGAAGACATAACATCATCAAAATCATCCATTTGCCCATTAGCAACAATATATCCTATACGTTCACCAGGTAGAGATAATGATTTACTATAAGAGTATCCTATAAATGAATTTCTATAGTATTTTAGTACACAAGGAACTTTGGCACCATCATAAATTATTTCTCTATATGGCTCATCAGAAATTAGGTATATGCTTGTATTAAATTCTTTTTGTTTTGAATCCAATAATTCTCCAAGATTTTTTAATAATTCTTCAGAATATATGACACCAGTAGGATTATTTGGAGTGTTTATTATTAAAGCTCTTGTTTTTGGAGTAATAGCATTTTTTAGAGCATCTAAATCTGGCTCAAAAGTCTCTATATTTGTAGGAACTTCTATTAATTTTCCATCATAGTTTTCTGTATAATTTTTATACTCACCAAAATACGGTGCAAAAGCAATAACTTCATCACCAGGATTTAAAAGAGTTTTTAAAATAATATTTAGACCACCAGCAGCACCACAAGTCATAATTAAATTTTCTCTTGTAAGATTTAATCCATCTTTTTTATTTATGTGTTCAGCAATAGCATCTCTTACATCCTCATATCCTGAGTTGTTCATATATCCATGAACTAAATTTGGAGATTCTTCATTTAAAATATCATTTATAACTGCTTTAATAGTCTCTGGAGGTTCAACACTTGGATTTCCTATACTAAAATCAAAAACATTTTCCTCACCATAAATATCAGAAAGTTTCTTTCCTTCTTCAAACATAGCTCTTATAACAGAACTATTTGCAACTAAAGTTTGCATTTTATTAGATATCATATGTAACACTCCTTTTTATAGATTTATATTGCTTATGTATATATTACCATATTTTTACTGAATTTAGACAATTTTCGAAAAATTACTTGTTTGAAAATATAAACTTTTATATAAAATATATTTATGTACAGTGCATATTAAAAATTCCAATTTCTAATTTTATCATGATTATTTTATATAATAGTTTTTTAAAGAATTAATAAAACATAGATTTAGAGAATAAAATATTCTTGACTATATTAATTGTTTAATATAATATAGTTGATATAGTCAAACATATTATAATTATAGAAGGGAAATTTAAGATGGATTTTAAAAATTTACAGTATGAAAGTTTGTCATATATTATTTGTAACTTGCAAAAAAACTTTAAACTTTATTGTGAAAAATGTTTAAAACCATATAAACTTACGAATGGTCTATATTTCTATTTAATTTATATTAATAAAAATAGGAATTGTTCTTTAAATGATGTTTCTACAGAATTTGAAGTTGATAAAGCTCATACAACAAGAACTATATCTAGGTTAGAACAAGATGGATACATAGAAAAAATCCAAAACCCTAATGATAGTAGAGCTTTTCAGTTGAGAGTAACAGATAAGGGTGAGGAAGTATTAGGGGATATAAAAAACATATTTTCAAAGTGGGATAATCACATAAAAAAAGAGTTCTCGGATACAGAATATAAAGAACTGGTAAAGAATTTACATGTGGTAAAGGATATAAAAACAGCTGTGGAGGAAGAATAGGATGTATTGTAATTTATTAAAACCAATTAAAATTGGAAATTTGGAATTAAAAAATAGAGTATCTTTTGCACCTACAAGCATGGGTCTTAAATTGGAAGAAAAAATTAAAAAGTTTTCTGATATTGCTAAGTCAGGAGTAGCTCTGATTACTCTAGGAGATGTATCTATTAGACCTAGTTTTCATAAGGTAGCTATAAGCCTATCGGATGAAGATGGAGTCATGAAATACAAGAAAATTGTAGATGAAATACACAATTCTGGTGCAAAGGTATCAGCACAACTATTTTGTTCAGATTATGATGTTAATTTAATTAAAGATACTATGAAGATGGGAATTACTTCACATGATGAGATAAAAAAAATAATGAATGACGGAGTAAAAGATTACATAACAAATATGACCAAAGAAGAAATTAAAAATATTATAAATTTATTTAAAGTAACAGCATTGAATGCAAAAAAAGCAGGTTTTGACATGATTCAAATTCATGGTGATAGGCTTGTAGGAAGTTTTTCATCAAGTATATTTAATAATAGAAATGATGAATATGGTGGAACGTGTGATAATAGAAGTAGATTTGCAAGCGAAATAATTAGTAGTATCCGAGATGAAGTTAAGGACATTCCAATAGACTATAAATTTGCAATAAGACAAGAAAATCCTCATTATGGAAATGCAGGAGTTTTACTTTCGGAAGTTGAGTATTTTGTTAAAAAATTTGAATCCCTAGGTGTAAACAGTTTTCATGTAACACTTGCAAATCATTCAAAATTAGAAGATACTATACCAACCAATAATCATCCTTACTTTAAAGATGAAGGCTGTTTTTTATATTTAGCTGATGAGGTAAAGAAACACACAAATCTTCCAGTATGTGGGGTTGGAAAATTGTCTAGCCCAGATTTTATAGAAAGTATTATTTCAAATAATAGAGTAGATATGGTTTCTATGTCAAGACAATTACTAGCAGATAGTAATTGGTTACAGAAAGTAAAAGATGGAAGAGTAGATGAGATTAAAAAGTGCTGTTATTGTAATAAGAAGTGTGCAGATGCTTTACAAACACGCTCTCAGTTTGGATGTATACTAGATTAGAATATCCTTATAAAAATAAATAATTTGTTAAGGTTAATATATTTTTGGTGATTTAGATAAGTATTTAGATAAAGAGGAGGAGACATCATGAAAAGTTTAGTTTTATATTCAAGTTTAACTGGAAATACTAAAAAGATTGCTTATACTATATATGATGAAATTCAAGAAGAAAAAGACATTAAAGATGTAAATGAATTAGTTGATTATAGTATTGACTATGAAAATTATGATATAGTATTCTTAGGCTATTGGGTGGACAAGGGAATTTGTGATAAAAATTCAAAACAAGTGCTTGAAAATATTCACAATAAAAAGATAGCACTATTTGGAACAATGGGAGCAAGTAAAAAAGGAAGTTATGGAGCTAGTATAATAGAAAAGATAGAATCAATTATCCCAAAAGATAATGAAATATTAGGTTCATTCATATGTCAAGGTAAGATAGCAGAAGGATTGAAAGCAAAATATAAAGAGATGCTAAAACTTTCTCCTGACAACGAACATATTCGCCAACAATTAAATAACCATGAGGAATCTCAAAGTCATCCAGATGAACAAGAAATATATGAAGCCAGTATGTTTGCAAAAAATATGATGATTAAAGCTAGTATTGTGTAGTAGTTAAACAATAAGTTCATATAAGATATAGAATAAATAATTTAGTAAAAAAGTATAGCAAATAATTTGCTATGCTTTTTTTATGAAATCAAAAAAATAATAAAAATACTTGACTGTAAACCTTGTTTATACATTATTTTATAGAAAATAAGATAGTTTTAAATATAAAAAAAGATATATTATTGAAAGGAGATATTATTGTATGAAAACTTATAAAAGATAATTAGTTTGATTTTAAGATATACTAAATATACAATTTTATAGAGTGAAAATATTTAAGACTATATTATAGTTATAAATTAATAGAATAGAGAGGTAGTGTTTAAATTGCAATAACAGTATTTCCAAAGTTGCCACCTCAAATTCCTATCCAATGGAATAATGGTGTAGCTAATTATGTAGATAAAAAATTTATTTATGCCTACCCTGTCATTTGTGTTGTATTCAGAATACTTTTACGTCCATTTATATGGAGATGGTTACAAATACATGCTTTTTATAGTGATACTATTGCAGATTATTTAACGAATTTTATGTGTTTTGTAGCGTTGTCTATAGAAATCTTCTCTATACTTTTTATTTACAATATTGCCAGACATGTTACAATAATTATTTTTATAGATATACTTGTATTTATTGCTTTACTGATAATAGGTATGTATAAATTATTTAAAAAATACAATTAATTTTTAAAAATTAAGTAATAAGTGATAGTGTAAAAAGTAGCCACTGCAAATTATGGATTGTAGTGGCTATTTTATTATTTGTATATGAAATTATTTTGTTTTTCTAATAAGTTACGATATATTATGGTTTATTTCACTGATAAAAGGTTTAGGTATTTTAAAGTAAAAAGTTGTATATTCTAATAAAATTTAAACATTTTGATTCTTTAAAATTAGAGAAAATACATTGCTTTTATTAAAAAATTAAATATTAAGAATTTAATTTCTGCATCTTATTTAGAAAAGATAAGAAATCAACTTTATATATTTTTTTTGGCCTTCCTCTTTGATTATCGAGTTTTGTATTTACAATAGTTGCAATTCCTGCTTTATATAAAATACTCAATATTCTATTAGCACTTCTAAGAGTTATGTTCATATAGTCTGCTAATATTTCTGCTGACACATTATTTGAATTTCTATCATTAATCATACACATGATTTTAGATACATTTGTATTAGATAGAGGTATAAAAGAAGCAACTTTATTGGCTATTGAGCTATCTTCAATATTATTAGAATTTTTATTTGAATATAAAGGACCTATTGTATCATTAGTATCATTTACTATAAAAGTACAGTTTCCATTCAAAGAAGCAGATTTACCATTAGCTTGACGAGCATTTTGCTCTGCATGAATATTTGTATTTCCAATGCCCCAACCTATATTTAAGCTATATTTAATTTCTTTTAAATCTTCTGAAATAAAAAAATCTGTATAGTTATTGGTCATATTGTTTAACATTTCTTTAGTAGTGTGTATCTCTATTTTCATATCATTTTTTTTGACCTGAACTCCATAGAATCCATGTCTTGATAGAGAATTTAATATAGTGTTATATATTTGATTTTGTATCTCATCATTTTTAAATATCAAATCTTCATTTATGTACTCTGAACTATTTACTGTAACTATACAAGTTGCAGATTTATTTTTGTCTAAGTTTTGTAATGTTATTTCATTCACCAGAGATTTAAATGTATTCAGGATTGATTCTGTAGATGGAACCATGTAAATACAATCATATCCAAGCTTATTAAGTTCACAACTAATGATGTAATTTCTAGTAAAAGAAAGGTTAATCTTATTATCTCGCAATAAGTCTAAATGTATTTCCAATAATTTATCATTTAATTTTTTAAAGTCATATACAGGTTGAGGGATATTAAAATCTTTAATTGTATATGGACATTTATTAGAGTCTATTAATGAATATATATCATAATAATTGTTGTCCTCTCTTAAAAAATCCATAAATGATTTTGTAAAGTCAATATCTTTTTGGCTATTTAATAATTTGAATAAGTATTTATAAAAATCTCTTTCATCAAGCTTTAAAAAATTTAATGGAACTTTTATGTCTTTTATATTTATTATAAGTTCACTATATGGAACTATACCACTGCATACAAATCCATCAAAATTATCTACTTGCTCATAGTATATATTAGGTAAATTATTAAAAGGATTCTCCCCTTTGAGCTCAATAAATGTAATTTCACAAGTATCATTTAATTCTTTAAGAGCTTGTTTAAACTTATCTGACATAAAATAAGATGTTGTCAAAAAACCAATTTTATATTTCATAAAACCTCCTTTAAAATTTCGAGAGTATTGTAACTAATCAATCAATTTATAACCTCATTTTATAATAGTAGATAAAACGCGTCAATTTATTTTACAAAAGGATAATTGAAAGAAAAATCAGAAAATATAAAAAAGACTGAAAAATATGTTGACTGTCAAGAATAATTGTGCTATTTTGTAATTAAGGACTAGTCTTTTAAGATTTCCTAAAATAAACTTAGGTTTTAGGAAAGAAATACATTTTATTTGAAAATAAAGGAGAAGATTATGAATACATATTTAAATGAAATTTCTAAGTTTGTTGATGAGAATAGAGAAGAAATAGTTTCATTATGGAAAGAGATTGTTAATATGGAAAGCTATACACATTGTAAAGAAAGCGTAAATAAATTGGCTAAGAGATTAAAGTTTGAGTTTGAAAAAGAAGGTTTAGATTGCGAATTAGTAGATGTTGGAGATAATGGTAGTACATTGATAGGTACACTTGGTTCTAATATAAATAAAAAGCCTATAATTTTTTCAGGCCACATGGATACTGTCTTTGAAACAGGTACATTTGGAGAGAATCCATTTAAAATAATAGAAGGAAAAGCATATGGCCCAGGTGTTTTAGATATGAAGGGTGGTATAATAATTTCCTTATATGTTATTAAAGCTTTAAATAAAATAGGATACAAAGAAAGACCAATAAAAATAGTATTTTCTGGAGATGAAGAGATAGGACATAAGGATTCAGCAGGTGCAGATGTTATATTGAGGGAAGCAAAAGGTGGTCTTTGTGCTTTTAATATGGAAACTGGATTAGTAGATAATAGTTTGTGTGTAGGTAGAAAAGGAAGAATCGGATGTAATATACATGTAAAAGGTGTAGAAACACACGCAGGTAATGATTTTGAAGGTGGAAGAAATGCTATAGAAGAAATGGCTAATAAGATACTACGCATACAAAAATTGACTAATTTAGATGTTGGAACTACAGTAAGTGTAAGTGTGATTAAGGGTGGAAGAGTGGAAAATTCTATTCCAGAAGATTGTAGTATAAAAGTAGACCTTAGATTTGAAAAAGTAGAAGAAATGGAGAATGTTAAAGAACAAGTTAGAGAGATATGTAAAGAAACTTACATAGAAGGAACTTCTACAGAAGTTAATTTTATAAGTGAAATGATGCCATTTGAAACTACAGAAGATGTTATGAGATTTCATACATTTGTAAATGAAGTGTCAAAAGAAAATGGATTTGGAGAATTAAATGCTAAGAGACTTGGAGGTAGTTCAGATGCAAGTTATTTAACTATTGCAAACGTTCCTACAATCTGTTCATTTGGTGTAAGAGGGGAATGGAACCACACATCAAGAGAATATGCAGTAGTAGATTCTATGTTTGAGAGGGTGAAATTAATTTCTACAGTTATTTTAAACTTAGATAAATTTGAGGTATAAAGGGGGATTTTATATGGATGTAACAGCTGGAGATAATAAGGTAACATGGAAAGGGTATTTATCTTTATTTGTATTGATAGTATTATTTTCAGGAGTGTTTAAAGATAGTCAAGGCTTCCTTAAAGCATTAGATTTTGCTAATCTGACAGGTTCATTTGGTACTATTGCAGATGGTGTAGACTTTATGGGTAAAGGAGGAACGGGAGCAAAAGATGGTTTCTTATTTGCTCTGACTTTGATTCCAACTGTCTGTTTTGCTGTAGGTCTTATAGATGTAGTTGAATCTATGGGAGGAATGAAAGCGGCATCAAAGATATTTAATCCATTGCTTAGACCTCTGCTTGGTATACCTGGAATAGCAGGAATAGCATTTGTATCTTCATTTACTAGTTCAGATGTAGCCTCAATAATGACGAAAGAATTATTTGAAAGTGGGGAAATAACAGATGATGAAAGAACTATATTTGTAGCATATCAATATGCTGGTTCAGCTGTTATACTGAACACAATAAATACTCAAGCTCCACTTTTACCAATAGCATTATTGGCATTAGGTCCAATAATCCTTATAGAGATATTCTGTAAAATACTTGGTGCTAATCTAGTTAGATTAATCATAGGTGTAAGAAATAAAAAGAATAAGGCTAAGGAGGCTGTGTAGTATGAGTCAACAAAATACTGGAAATGCAATTGTAAATAGTAAACCTAAGAAAACTGCTGTTGAGATATTTATGGGGGGAGCAAAAAAAGGTTTTTACATAGGTGTTGAACAGATATTACCAGCCATGATAATGGGTTATGTAATAGTGCAGTTTTTACAATTAACTGGTTTAGTTGATATTTTAGGAAATATTTTTGGACCAGTAATGGGTATTTTTGGACTACCTGGGGAATCTGTTGTAGTTTTGATAGCAGCATTCTTTGCTAAGGCAGCAGGAGCAGCTACAGCTGCAAACTTATTTGCACAAGGTCTAATCACTGCACCACAAGCAACCATATTAATTATGCCATGTATGTTAATGGGTACTCTAGTTGGTCATTATGCCAGAATAGTGCTTGTAGCAAATGCCAGTACTAAGTATAGAATGTTACTGTTGGCAGTTCCTATATTTGATGCAATAGTGGGGATGTTAATAGTAAGAGTTTTACTCACTGTTATGGGATTAATGTAAATAACATAAAATTATAGCCTAATTATAAATGATATATAAGAATTAATATATGCAAGAATTGATGAATAGTAATTGATATATAGTAATAAAATAATATAGTAATTAATATGTATATTGTATATCAATTAAAAAAGAAGAGAGTATCTCAAAGTGAACTTTTTAGTTCATGAGATACTCTCTTTGTATGAAATCAAGTATATTTTCATAATTTCAACAATGAAAGAGAGGCTTATCTCTATTTTGAGACAGCCTCTTCTTTTAAATTTATATTTCTAGAATTTATGTTTTTTATTTATCCAACATTAACATTAGTTATTAGAAATAATTTTAAGAAAAATATACTTTCATGTTAATATCAGAATAAATGTGTTTTTAAAGGATGATTTGTTTTGAATTTTCACGAATATCTACTTCTATGACTTTTTCTATTGTATCTCCTCTAAAACCTAATAAATTACTTGTCAAGTTTGCAGTGGAACAAGAATGATTAGGTATAATTCTTATTCTATCACCAATTTTTATATCAGTTTCACCATTTACTTTAATTTTTCCAA
The DNA here is from genome assembly GCF_001077535.1 of Clostridioides difficile ATCC 9689 = DSM 1296. GTDB lineage: Bacteria > Bacillota > Clostridia > Peptostreptococcales > Peptostreptococcaceae > Clostridioides > Clostridioides difficile. Next base: position 3,148,970 of record NZ_CP011968.1, on the reverse strand, counting down.
CTTCTTCTGAAAGTGAATCAATAGTAAGTTCTGGATGTCCACATACCCTACCATAACCAACAATACTACTATTTCCATGTGCACCTTTATCAAGTCCAAGGCACTTACTTCCACAATCAATTAAATAGTATCCACTGCTATTTTTTGAGATTACAGTGCACACAACAGTAAGAGCACACATATCTTCAGTAGCACAACCTAAACCTATCTGTATAGCATCATAGTATACATAGTTTCCAGGTCTTACAGCAGTTATAGTTTTAGAAGCAGCTTCAGATTCAACTGTTGGAGTACTACCAGAAGCGACAATTTCTATATTAAATCCATTATCAGTTAGAGCTTTGTATGCTTTCTCCATAGAAGAATCTTCTTGAACACAAACATCTGGAACACCTTCTGGAGAACTACAACCATACACTTGACCTGGATGCGAACTTATACCAACAATCTTGATGTTTTCTAGCTTAGAAATTTCAGTAGCAAGTTCAACCACTTTTTCTGGTTCAACCCCAAAACGGTGTAAGCCACAATCTACAATAATAAGTAGCTTGCACTCTATTTTTGATTTAGAAAAAGCTTCACTATAAGCCTTAGCACATTCTATATTATCTGTAGCACAGATTAAATTTATTTTTGATGCCATAGTCACAATTCTATTTATATTTACTTCTCCCATGTAAGGATAAGCCAACATAATATCTTCAAAACCTGCTTTTATCAGAGCTTCACCTTCATCAAGTGTTCCAGCTAGAAAACCACTAGCACCTGCATTTTTTTGAAGTCTCGCTATGTAAGTACTTTTATGTGTCTTAAGCATAGGCCAAAGTTGTTTATTATTATTTGTACAAATTTGTTGAATTTTATCTATATTCTTTTCTAACTGGTCTAAATCTAGCAAAAAATTTGGAGTAGCGACTTCTGAAATTTTCATGTTATTTACCACCTTTCAACAAAAGTAAATTAACTATAAGTATTATAATTATTATATTAGTAATATCGGCTTTATAATATTAATAGCTTATAATTATATTATAGAACTAGCGTTAACAGAGAGCAATATTTATTTGTAATAATTAGAATTTTCAATAAGTTAGTGTAGTTTTAAATTATTTATATAATATATTTTTAATTTTATGCAAAGTTTATTTAAATTAGTTTGAGGATTTATTAATAGGGTATTATTGAATGAGTAAAAAAGTGATGTTTACATAGAATAATCACACTATAAATTAATTTAGAACCTAAAAAATTAATTGAGCAAATTGGAAAAGAGAAGGATAAAAAAGATATTTGGATAGTTGGTGGAGGCGATATAGTAAAATTATTTATGAAAGATAACTTAATTGATGATTATTATATATATATATTGCCAATAATATTGGGGAGAGGGATTTCACTATTTAAGTCTGGTATAGACAAGACTAATTTGAATTTTAAGAAAGCTAGTAATATTGGAGAACTTGTAAAATTGGAATACAGTAAAAAACAAAAATAAATTACATGCCAATTTGTTACAATGTTATGAAACGAAGCATTTAAAAGACTTTTGGCTATATGAATTGACATTACTTGTCAAATATGTTAACATATAAGCGACTTGTCGGAGGGTGTATTAAAAAGAATATGCTGGAGAAGAGAGTGCGTTAACTCTTTTCTCCTTTTTTTATAAAATTAAGCATTTATAAATTTAGTATTATTACATGATTACACTATCTCAAAAATTAAGAAAGGAGAAAAATATGAAATTAATTTTAAGTTATTTAAAGAATTATAAGTTATTAATAGTATTAAACATACTGGCTATATTTAGTTTTGCATTAGTCGAGTTGGGGATTCCAACTATAATAGCTAAAATAATTGACAATGGTATTGCAAATCAGAATATAGCTTACATAAAACAAATGGGAATAGTGATTGTTATTATTTCTATTATAGGGGTTGTAGGTAGTATATTGTTGGGTTATTGTTCTGCTAAGGTATCAACAAGTGTAACCAGAGATATAAGAAATGACATATTTGAGAAATCACAAGAATTTTCACATACTGAATACAATAAATTTGGAATTTCTTCAATGATTACAAGAACAACGAATGATGCATTTCAAATTCAACAATTTGTTAATATACTACTAAGGACTGCCTTATTAACTCCAGTTATGTTCATTATAAGTATAATAATGACAATTAGAACCAGTGTGGAACTTTCTATAGTATTGGCTATATCAGTACCTTTTATAATTATTGGAGTAGCAATAATAGCAAAAGTATCTCAGGCAATATCTTCAAAACAACAAAAAGGACTAGATAAATTAAACCTTATATCGAGAGAAAATTTAACTGGAATAAGAGTAATTAGAGCTTTTGGAAATGATGATTATGAAACAGAGCGATTTGAAAAAACAAATACATATTATGCTAATGTTTCTAAGAAACTATTTAAGCTTATGTCAATTACTCAACCAGCATTCTTTTTACTGTTAAATATAGCTGTTTTGGCTGTATTTTGGATTTCAAGTGAGAAGATAAATATTGGAGAGCTTCAAGTTGGACAGTTGGTTGCATTTTTGGAATATCTTTTCCATGCCATGTTTTCAATTATGCTTTTTTCAATGGTATTTATTATGTATCCAAGAGCAGAGGTATCTGCAAATAGAATAAAAGAACTATTAAATGAAGAACCATTGATAAAAAATCCTGAAAATGGAATTAAGGATACTGAAAATAAGGGTATCATAGAATTTGATAATGTAACTTTTACCTATCCAGATGGAGAAGCTTCTGTACTTAAGGATATTTCATTTACTGCAAAAACAGGTGAAACAGTCGCTTTTATAGGAAGTACTGGTAGTGGGAAAAGTACTCTAATTAACTTGATACCTAGATTTTATGATGTAACAGAAGGTAGCATTAAGATAAATGGAGTAGATATAAGAGAATATGATTTAAAAGCTTTAAGAAAAAAGATAGGATTCATACCTCAAAAATCACTGCTTTTTACTGGTAGCATAGCAAATAATATTAGATTTGGGAAACATAAGGCAGGAGAGTCAGAATTAGAATATTCCGCAAAAGTTGCACAAGCATATGAGTTTATATCAAAAAAACCTAGAAAGTTTGATGAATTGATTAGTGAAGGTGGAGCAAATGTATCAGGAGGTCAAAAACAAAGACTTTCTATTGCAAGGGCTATTATAAGAAGACCTGAAATATACATTTTTGATGATAGTTTTTCTGCACTTGACTTTAAAACTGATGCAATACTTCGTGCTAAATTGAAGAAGGAAACAAAAGATGCAATTGTATTGATTGTTGCCCAGAGAATTAGTTCTATTATTGATGCTGATAAGATTATAGTACTCAATGAAGGACAAGTTGTAGGAATGGGAACTCATAAAGAATTATTAAAAAACTGTGAAATATACTATGAAATTGCAACATCTCAGTTAAAAAAGGAGGAATTAGAATAATGAAAAAGTCTAAAGGTTTTAAGAAAACAATTGGTAGACTTCTTCCATTTGTAAAGAAATATAAATTTTCCTTTATTATAGCTATTATATGTATAATTTCAGCAGCTACTATGAATGCACTTGCACCTAAAACTGAAGGATTGATAATAACACAATTGACTAAAGATGTAATTAGTATCGCAAAAGGAGTACCAGGGGCTTCCGTAAATTTTGATTATGTAACAAAAATATTGGTGATTTTAGCATGTATATATTTTGCCAATGCAATTTTTACGTATACTTCAAGTTTTCTACTTACGAATGCTATTCAAAACACAATGAGAGATTTAAGAAATGAAGTCGAAAATAAAATAAGAAGATTGCCTATTAGTTATTTTGATAGTAATAGTTTTGGAGATGTATTAAGTCGTATATCAAATGATGTAGATACAATATCAAATGCATTGCAACAGAGTTTTATGCAAATTGTAAACTCAATCTTAGTCATAATTTTGGCACTTTCAATGATGTTTACAATTAATATATATATGGCTCTTATAGCTCTTTTTATAATTCCAATTAGTTATTTTGTATCTAAATTTGTAGTAAAAAAATCTCAAAGTAGATTTTCATTGCAACAAAATGCTCTTGGAAAATTAAATGGGAAAGTACAAGAAATGTATACTGGATTTAATGAAATAAAACTATATGGTAAAGAAGAAGATTCTATAAAAGAATTTAAAAAAGTAAATCAAGAACTTTGTGAAAATGGATTTAAGGCACAATTTATATCAAGTATGATGAATCCTATGGTTTCATTAGTAACTTACTTTGGAATTGCAGCTGTGGCAGTTGTCGGTTCTATATATGCAGTAAGTGGAGGAATAACAGTAGGAAATTTACAAGCATTTGTGCGTTATATATGGCAGATAAATCAGCCACTTTCACAAATGACTCAGTTATCTACAGTAATACAATCTTCTTTTGCAGCTATAGAACGTGTATTTGAAATTTTAGACGAAGAAGAGGAAATACCTGATGTTGAAAATCCAGTTAAGATAGAAAATGTAAAAGGAAATGTTACATTTGAGCATGTTAATTTTGGATATGGAGAAAATTCAACTTTAATAGAAGATTTAAATGCAGAAGTAAAAAGTGGTCAGATGGTAGCTATTGTTGGACCTACTGGAGCAGGTAAAACAACATTAATAAACTTATTGATGAGGTTTTATGATGTAAAGAAAGGTGCTATTAAAATTGATGGAGTAGATATAAGAGATATGAAACGTAAAGATTTGCGTTCAATGTTTGGTATGGTGCTTCAAGATACATGGTTATTTAATGGAACCATTTTTGAAAATATAGAATATGGTAGATTTGGGGCTACTAAAGAAGAAATTATACAAGCAGCAAAAGTAGCAAATGTTCATCACTTTATAACCACTCTTCCAGATGGATACAATATGTTTTTAAATGAAGAAGCATCTAATATATCTCTAGGGGAAAAACAGCTTTTAACCATAGCTAGAGCTTTTATATCAGACCCTTCAATATTGATACTTGATGAAGCTACGAGTTCTGTTGATACTAGGCTGGAACTTATGCTTCAAAAAGCAATGAGAAATCTTATGAATGGTAGAACTAGTTTTGTTATAGCACATAGACTTTCTACAATTCGCAATGCTGACTTGATTTTAGTTATGAATAATGGAAGTATTATAGAGCAGGGGAATCATGATGAATTAATGGAAAAGGGTGGATTTTATGAGAAGCTTTATAATAGCCAATTTGCAGACAAAGAATCAGAATAGATAACATAAACTTTTGTATAAAATTTTGTATCAAATTCAAATATTAATCATATAATTAAAAAGAGTATCAGTAAGTTGTTTTTTTATAGATTTACTGATACTCTTTGATTTTAAGACTAAAGGTATTTATGATTGGTACTTATAATTCACAACTAGTCTTGTTACATCTGATAACCAGAATTACAGTACTTTTCTTTTTTACCTTTTTGTTCTCTAACATATAACAATTCGCTTAACTTATCAATGTAATAACCATCATCACTTATGCGAATTAAACTAGTCAGATAATATCCATCTTTGCTTCTAGGAATCTTTTTATTTATTGCTAAATCAATAGCTGTCTTTGCTGCTTCAAAATGCTTTAAATGTGTATGACCTTCTTCAAAACTCTTTCTAGTATTATAAACTACATAACCTTTTTTAACTTGAAAAACTATAAATTCTTTCTTTTCATATATTTTATTAAACATTCAATCAGCCCTTCTCAAGATAGTTTTATAGCATAACATTAGAAGCTTCTAAAAAATTTTACAAAGAACATAAATATTTTATAAATTATAAATCTAAAACTATAATTTATAAAGATAACTTTCTGATTATTTATATGATAATTCATATAGATTAAAAGTAAATTATCTTTAGGTTAAACAAAAGTAAAATAAAAGACTAGTTATAATATTTATATGAAAAAGTACAAAATATAGTATATGAATATAGAAAATTTAAATTATTTATTTACAGTTTTTATTTCCATAAGTATATTTACCTTCAGATACCTTGTCATCATGGAAATATATTCTTTCACAACTTTTATCTCCCCATAGAATGTTTTTTGTTATTTTATGGGAAGTATCTCCTGTAAATACTTCAGCTACAGTAGTATCTGTAACATCACAGTAAAGAGAAGCAAATTTTTTAAACCAAGGATTTTCCTCAAATCTTAAAAGCCAGGAAGCTCCATAGGGGCAATGTAACTCTTCAAATTCAGGAACCCATCCTAGAAATGGAACATCAGTTGTGCTAATAATATTGTCTGCAATTAATTCATCTCCATTTTCATGAGCTCTCTCTCTCATAGCAATAGCTCTTTCTTCAGACCTTTCAAATAAAACTTTTCTTAATATTTCGCTAGTTTTATCTTCACCAAACTCTTCAAATAACACTTTGGAAAAATAAAAATATAAATCACCAAAATGTTTGCATGCCATACGAACTTCTTCAATAGCATAATCTTTGTCAATAGTTTCATTAGTTACAACATCTTCGTTCAAAAAAATCACTCCTTAGAATAAGTATTAGTTACAATATAATTATAGAATATTTTTTATAAATTAGGAAATTAATTTGAGATAGATATATTTTTAATAAATGAAAGTATAATACTAAAATAACTTATTGTTACAAAAATCTTCTAAATTAATGTATTTAGGAGTTTCCATATGAATGAGAGTAGTTCTGTAAATATCTTCAATACATCCATTTGCAATATTATTAAAAATATCTGTGTGCTCTTTTAATGTTGTTTCAAGCCTTCCTTCATGTGACAATGAATCGAGAGCTAATTTTTTTATTCTGTACATATAATTGTTAAACATTTTGTCAAATTCAGTATTTTGAGCATATGAAACTATAGTTGTGTGAAATAATGTATCGTATTCTGCAAATGAGTTTAAATTTTTATCACCTAATAAAATATCTTTTTGTTTATCTAAAAGATGTTTTAATTTACTTATAGTTTCTACTGCTCTAGGTTCTTTGTATTGACTTGTAATTAAAAAAGTACAAAATCCTTCTATTGCAGAGCGTATTTGGAATATCTCTACAATTTCATTTGCTGTAATTTGATGGATTCTAAATCCTTTGCTTGGAATTATATCTATAAATCCATCTTGACTAAGTCTTTGAAGAGCATCTCTTATAGGTGTTCTAGAGATACCTATTTCACTAGCAAGTTTTGTTTCAGAATATATTTCATTTTCTATCATTTCTCCAGATAGTATCAATTCTTTTAAGTAGTCATATGCTTGTTCTTGTAATCTTTTAAATGTAGCCATACTTAATAATACCCCCCTAAACAATATAAAAATACAAAAACTTATATAATTTTAAGCATACAACATAGTGAAAATAAGGTCAATCTTTTGCAATTTAAATTGCAGATAAGATTAAAAAATATAAAAAATTATTGAAGTGTGAAGCATGATTAACATTAAAGGCAGATTAATTAAAACTAATTGAAATTAGTTAAAATACAAAACTGTAAAAGTAGTATATTATATTTGAAAACAATAGTATGTATTAAAACTTATATAGGATGACTAAATATAATAAATGACTTTAAAAATTACTATTTATTGTTAAAATAAATACTTTTATATTTTATATTGACCGGTATACTGGTATGTAGTATACTCTAAAACATAAAAAACGTTTTCAAAAATGTGAAGATATGGAGGGTTATAAAATGAAATTGGGATTTATTGGATTAGGAATAATGGGAAAGCCAATGGCAAAAAATTTATTAAAAGATGGATTTAATCTTTTGGTGTATGACATTAATAAATCTGCTGTGGATGAACTTATATCATGTGGAGCAAAATACGCAAGTGTTTTAGAAATGGGTCAAGAATGTGATATTGTATTTACAATCCTTCCAAATGGAACTATTGTGCAGGATATATTGTTTGGGATGGATGGATTGGCAAAAACTTTAAAAGAAGGAAGTATAGTAGTCGATATGAGTTCAGTTACTCCTACAGAATCAATATTGTGTGCAAATAAATTAAAAGATATGGGCTTAGAATTTATAGACTCACCAGTAAGTGGAGGGGAGCCAAAAGCGATTGATGGTACACTTGCTTTTATGGCTGGTGGTAAGGAAGAAATTTATAAGAAAGTAGAGCCATTTTTTAATATAATGGGAAGCTCATCTATTTTAATTGGAGATAATGGTAGTGGAAGTGTTACAAAACTTACAAACCAAGTAATAGTTAATTTGACGATAGCAGCAGTTTCTGAGGCATTTGTACTTGCAGCAAAAGCAGGTGCAGACCCAGAAAAAGTATATAAGGCAATAAGAGGAGGCCTAGCTGGTAGTACAATATTGGATGTGAAGATACCAATGATTATGAATCGTGATTTTAAACCAGGTGGAAAAATATCTATTAATTTGAAAGATATTAAGAATGTAATGCAAACAGCACACAATTTAGATGTACCACTACCTATGACAAGTCAATTATTAGAAATTATGCAGACATTAAAAGTACATGGACATTTGGAAGATGACCATAGTGGAATAGCACAGTATTTTGAAAAGTTGGCAGGTGTTGAAATAAAAAAACACAATAATTAATATTTAAATATATCAATATAATTAAATACATATTATTAGGATTAGATTATATAAATACAGCGAGGTTAAGTTATCATAGTAAAAGAAAAATAAAATTGATAAATAATAAAGTAGAATGATAAAGGGGTAAAGATTATGATTACAGGATATGGACTTTTGATAGCATTTGTTATATCTATAGGAATTTTACTTGTATCGATTATTAAATTTAAAGTAAATCCATTTTTGGCATTACTGATAACATCTATAATTACAGGCTTTATGGTTAGAATGCCTATAAATGAAATATCAACCACAATATCGACTGGATTTGGAAATACATTAGGTAGTATAGGTATTGTAATTGGACTTGGAATAATATTTGGAAATATTCTTTCAGAATCAAGAGCAACAGAATCTATTGCAAAGGGGTTGTTAGCTAAGACTGGAGAAAAAAACAGTGCTTTAGCAGTAACTACAGCAGGTTTTTTAATTTCAATTCCAGTTTTTATGGATGCAGCTTTTGTTATAATGATGCCTATAATTAAGTATGTTTCGAGAGTAACTAAGAAATCTCTAATGGTTTTTGTATGTGCATTAGGAGTTGGGACTATAGTAGGTCATGCACTTGTAATACCTACACCAGGACCTTTAGCAGTTGCAGCAAATGTAAATGCAAATGTAGGTAGTTTTATACTTTATTCTATAATTGTTGCTTTTCCAGCAGCTCTTATAGGTGGATGGATTTATGGAAAACGTTTTGAAAAATATCCAGCTTATGCTATTGATGAGAATGATAGAGAAAAAAATTTAGAGCAGGGAAAAGATAGCATAAAAATTGAAGATGATGATTCTTCTAAAGCACCAGGTTTTGGAATTTCTATGTTTTCTTTATTGTTCCCAATACTTCTTATACTTATATCAAATGTATTTAGTATGTTCTTAGAAAAAGGTTCTACAATGAGTGGAGTACTTGCATTTATAGGAGATAAAAACATAGCAATACTTCTTGGAATATTGGTGGCAATAGGATTTTTAAAGAAATACATAAATAAACCTATGGGAGATGTAGTTATTGAAGCTGCTGATTCAGCAGGGCTAATATTATTGATAACAGGTTCAGGTGGTGCGTTTGGCAGTGTTATAAATGCAAGTGGTATAGGTAACTTCTTAGTTGATACTATGTCTGGTCTTAGTATATCAGTTGTAGTGCTTGGATTCTTATTAAGTGCCTTGCTTAGAATTTCTCAAGGTTCTGCTACTGTAGCCTTAGTAACAACATCATCAATTTTAGGACCTACAATTTTGGCAACTGGAATGTCACCAGTTTTAGTAGGGCTTGCTATATGTGCTGGAGGAGTTGGTTTCTCCCTTCCAAATGATTCTGGATTCTGGGTACTTTCAAGATTTAGTGGATTATCAGTTAAAGATACTTTAAACTCTTGGACAATTGGAGGAACCATTGCTGGAGTTGTAGCATTTATAATGATTTTATTGCTTAGTGTTATAAATGGAATTATACCACTTCCAGGTCTATAAATAACAAACTATTGTTTATATCATATAAATTACATTTAGACTATACAAATTACATAAAGGGGCGTTTTAAATGAGAGAAGTAAAACCAATTAGCATAGATATACTTAATACTTTTAAACAAGTAGATGAGGACAGATTAAATAAACTTCTTGCAGATGAGCTTAAGCATTTAGATAGAAAAATTGTTGTATTAGATGATGACCCAACAGGTGTACAAACAGTTCATGATATTTCTGTTTATACTGATTGGGATAAGGATAGTATGGAACAAGGTTTTAATGAGAAAAATAGTATGTTTTTTATACTTACCAATTCAAGGGGATTTACTGTTGCTCAAACTACAAAAGCACATAAAGAAATTTCAAAGAATATTGTGGATGTATCAAAGAAAGTTAATAAGGATTTTATAATCATAAGTCGTAGTGATTCTACTATGAGAGGACATTATCCTCTTGAAACTAATTTATTAAAAAGTGAAGTAGAGAGATTATCGGGGAAGTTATTTCAGGGTGAAATAATAATGCCATTTTTTAAAGAAGGTGGTAGGTTTACTATAGATAATGTACATTATGTTAAAGAAGGAGAAATACTTGTACCAGCAGGAATGACTGAATTTGCAAAAGATAAATCTTTTGGATATAAATCATCTGATATAGGTGAGTGGTGTGAAGAAAAGACAAATGGAAAGTACAAATCTAGTGATATGATATATATTTCGTCAAAAGAACTTAGAGAGCTAAATATTGAAGCTATAACAGAAAAACTTAAAAAAGCTGAAGGATTCAATAAAATTATTGTAAATGCAACCGATTATGTAGATGTAAAGGTATTTACAATTGCGTTTATACGAGCAGTAAATAGTGGTAAGGAATTTATGTTTAGAAGTGCTGCTGCCATAACAAAAGTACTTGGCGGAGTGAGTGACAAGGAACTACTTACTAAGGATGAATTAGTATCAAAAGGTAATACCAATGGAGGAATTATACTTGTTGGTTCACATGTGAATAAGACTACCCAACAGTTAGAAGAACTTAAAAATTGTAAATATCCGATAGAATTTATAGAATTTAATCAACATTTAGTTCTTCAAGAAAATGGTCTAAAAAATGAGGTAAAAAGAGTTATAAAAGTTGTAGAGGAAAAAATAAGCAGGGGTAAAACTGTTGCTGTTTATACTAGACGAGAGCGTTTTGACTTGGATACGAATGATAAAGATAAACAGCTTATGATTTCTGTAGAAATATCAGATGCAGTTACCAGTATAATTGGTATGCTTAATGTAAGACCAAATTTTATTATAGCTAAGGGTGGAATTACTTCTAGTGATGTTGGTACTAAAGCACTAAGAGTAAAAAAAGCTACAGTAATGGGACAGATAAAACCTGGTATACCAGTATGGATGACAGGCAAAGAAAGCAAATTTCCTAATATGCCATATATAATTTTCCCTGGAAATGTGGGAGAGATTAGCACACTTAGAGAATCAGTTGAGATATTGATGGGGTAGTATATTAGTGTATTGAAGTTTAAACGCTTAAATTTACTGAGTTAAAATTAAAATAAACTAAAATTATAAATTAAGATTAAAAATAATAGTATATTAATTAGGGTTTAGAGTATTTTACAAAAAATATTCTAAACCTTAATCTTATGTATTAGTATTTTTATTATTTAACTTATGTGTTTATTTTATTATTTATCTTTTTTAATTGATTTAATATTTTCTTTGATTTTATTTAAAATATCTGTATGCTTATTAGAGCTTATGTTGGGGAATGCTTTGATTATACGTCTATGAAGTAATTTGTGGTTAGACAGCAAAGTATTAAGTTTATTTTTTAGCTCATCAATACGATTTTTAGCATAGCGATAATTTTCTTTTTCTTTAAGTATTTCAAACCTATCTTCCAAAGTATCCAGTCTATTTTCAACTAAAGATTCAAGTTTGTTTTCTATAGTTTCTTGTGTAATAAGTTTGTAGTATTCTTTCTTATCTTTTAATTCCTTAATTATAAGATTGATTTGTTTTAACTTACCATTTAATTGTAAAATTGTATGGACTGTGATAACTAAATCTAAAACAAAATAAATTTCTATAGATATAGCAAATATAAATAGCACATTTTTGGAGATAGAGTTAATAAAGTCAACCACAATAGGATGTACTATAAGCATTACAATCAATGATAATACACCAAACATAAGTGAGTTTTCCAGACAAACTCTTCCATGAATATTAAATTTATGTTTAGAATAATCCCACCAAGTCATATTAAATATTTTTTCTAAAATAAAGCTCGTACAATACTCCATTATGCTAGTTATAATTATACTAAACAAAAATAACAAAGGAATATTGTGTACAAAAGGAGTCAAGGTAGCAACTATTGCTAATGCTCCAAATCCATATATAGGGCAAAATGGACCATTTAAAAAACCTCTATTTACAAATTGTTTTTGTAAAACTGAACAATATGTAGTTTCACAACACCATCCTATAAAGCTATAAATTACAAAATAAAGAAATTGAATATAAAATGTACTCATAAGCACCTCATTTCTAGTTAGTATAACACTATATACTCGATATTTTATTTTTATGATTAATTTACTAAATTCAATTTACATATTGATTATACCAATTTATAGAAATTTATCAAATTTAATTACAGTTAGAACATTATAAACATGGTTATAATAATGAAATTTTATTTAAAATAAATAAGGGTGTCAAGTATAATCAAACTAATAGTTGTAGATACTCTACACTATGTTAGTTTAATTACATTTGACACCCTTATATTTATACTATGACTATTTACATTCGAAGCTAGAGCAACATGTTTCAATATAAAGATTTACTCTATCAGTTTCAGGAGCAACCAATATATTATCAAGTGTACATAAGCTACCATCTTTGTTGTATTTACAATTTTTTACAGTACAAACTAATTCCTCACAATTTCTATTATTAACGTTGCTAGATAAATTACTATAAATAGATTCATCTAAAAATGAACTACAACAAGTATGTCTATCATTGTGAGCTTTTTCACCATTTATAAAAATTTTATCTGCATAACATATATGGCTGTTGTTATGTGAACAGTTAATTACATTACAGTTTATTCTTTCCAAAGTTATTACCTCCTAAACGATTATTTATTATAAATTATGTCCATATAATTACAAGAATATAACCATTAAGAGAAAACTACCTTTTAGAAAATATCTATTCTTAGAGTAATTTGAAATATAAATATATTTTCTTCTAAAATTTACCTAAATTGTATAAAAACTTACAGCTTGGAGAAAATAATAGAAAAAGGAGGCGTAATCAATGTTTGAAAAGAAGAAAAAAGAATTATTTCCTTGGAAAATATCTGCCTTAATACTGGTTGGAGTATTTGTATTAAGTAGCGGAGTTTATATAGGGACAAGATTAAAACACAATGGAGTTCAAACTGGTGAAGTTGTAAGTACTAGTGCGAATATGAATGAAAAGTCAAAAGAAGCTTTTGGATTAAATAAAAATTGTGAAGTTTGGCTTCAAAGTGAAGGCGAAAATGAAACTAACTATAAGAGAACACTTACAATGGCAGGAATAGTTCCAGAGTCATTATTAGATAAGACGAAGTCAGAAATAGTATCATATTTTAAAAAAGAATATCCAACTAAAAAAATAAAGAGTATGGATAAAAATGAAATCATATTGGTAGAATCTAAATATAGTGATAATAAAGATGTACAAGCAATGGATGTTACTATAAAAGGTAAATATACTATTGAAAATGATAATGGAAATATAGCACTATATAAATATGATGATAGTGGAACTAAAACATTAGTAGAAAAAACAAAAATAAGAGTAGATTCACTTCCTAAAACAGTTCAAGATGAAATCAAAAAAGGTGTAGTTATGGATACTGAAGAAGAGGCCTATTCAAGATTAGAAGACTTTGCAAGTTAATAGTAAATTAATATTATTTTAAGTTAAATACTAAGTAAGTTAAATACTAAGTAAATTAATAATAAATAATTTAATATTAAATAGATTAGTATTAAAATTGTAGTCACATTTAATTCCTATAAAAATACAATAATTTATTTGTAATAAATATAAAAGTTATATTGAGGTAAAATCTTGCTTTGATATAACTTTTTTATTTGATTTTATATTTTACATAGAGCATTTTATGATTTGTTAATATTATTTATGATATAATGATTTAGAACATAAGTTTTTATGAGAAATACATTTTGGTATTTCTTTTATTTTTAGGGGGAATTTTAAAAAATGATAATATTGGGGATTGACCCAGGTATAGCCATAGTTGGATATGGTATAATTGAATACAAAAATAGCAAGTTTAAAGTAATCGATTATGGAGCAGTTACAACACCTGCCCATATGAATATATCGAGAAGATTGGAACTTGTGTATAAAGGAATTGATACAATAGTAAAGAATTACAATATAGATGAAGTTGGAATGGAAGAATTATTCTTTAACAAGAATGTAAAAACAGCTATAACAGTTGCACAAGCTAGAGGTGTTACTATGCTTGCATGTGCTCATAATGGGAAGCCTGTATATGAATACACTCCACTTCAAGTAAAACAAGGTGTAGTTGGATATGGGAGAGCAGATAAGGCACAAGTTCAACAGATGGTAACTTCATTTTTAAGTCTAAAAAAAGTTCCAAAACCAGATGATGTTGCAGATGCTTTAGCTGTGGCTATTTGCCATGCTCATTCAAACAAACTTGAAAAAACTCTAAAGAATATAGGTGGTAAGTATGTATAGTTATATAAAAGGTACAGTAGAAGAAATTTATATAGACAGTATAGTTGTTGAAAATAATGGGATAGGATATAAAATAAATGTATCATCCAATACAATAATGAATTTACAAGTGGGAGAAGCCACAAAAATATATACTAAATTAATTGTAAGAGAAGATGATATGAGTCTTTGTGGTTTTGTAAGTAGGGAAGAACTTAAGATGTTTGAATTACTAACATCTGTATCTAAAATAGGACCTAAGGTGGCGCTTTCAATACTATCATTTGCATCACCAGCACAGTTAGGAGCATATATTTTAAGTGAAGACATTGGAAAATTATCCAAAGCTCCTGGTGTTGGTAAAAAGACAGCAGAAAGAATCGTCTTAGAGCTTAAGGATAAGGTAGACAAAAATAACATAGAGTTTGAACCAACGTTATTATCACAAAAACCTACCTTGATATCACAAGATGAGTCTGTAGATGCACTTGTAGCTTTAGGCTATACTTTGTCGGAATCAAAAGAGGCAGTTCAAAAATGTAAAAAAGATGGTATGAATACAGAAGCTATTATAAAGAAAGCACTTACATATATAATGAGTAAATCTTTGAAATAGTATTTGGATTTTATAATATTTGGATTTTAAAACAATATTTAAGGAGTTTATGTAAATTTGAAAATATATAAAGTAGATTTTCAAAAGTATGAGAGGAGGGGTATAAATGCAAGGTTTTGAAGATGAAAATAGGATAATAACTTCTACAATGAAGATGGAAGATATAGATATAGAAAACAGTTTAAGACCAAAAACTTTAGAAGATTATTTGGGTCAAGAAAAATCCAAAGAACAACTTAGTATATTTATAGAAGCAGCTAAATCGAGAAATGAGCAGTTAGACCATGTGCTTTTATATGGACCACCAGGTCTTGGAAAAACTACACTAGCAAGTATAATAGCAAATGAGATGGGGGTAAATTTAAGAATTACGTCAGGACCCGCAATAGAAAGAGCTGGAGATTTGGCAGCCATACTTACGAATTTAAATGAAAATGATGTTTTATTTATAGATGAGATTCATAGAATCAATAGAAGTGTTGAAGAAGTTTTATATCCAGCAATGGAGGATTTTTGCCTAGATATAATAATTGGGAAAGGGCCATCTGCTAGAAGCATAAGACTTGACCTTCCTAAATTTACACTTATTGGAGCTACTACAAGAGCTGGTATGCTTACAAATCCACTTAGAGATAGATTTGGTGTTATTTGTAAATTGGACTATTATACAGTTGATGAACTTTCAAAAATAGTACTTAGGTCTTCAAGCATCTTAGATGCAGAGATACAGTCTAATGGAGCATTAGAACTTGCAAAACGTTCAAGAGGGACTCCAAGGATAGCAAATAGATTACTAAAAAGAGTTAGAGATTTTGCACAAGTTAGAGCTGATGGAAAAATAACTGATAAGGTGGCAAAAGATGCTCTGGAACTTTTAGGAGTCGATAGTTTGGGTCTCGATTTTGTAGATGAGAAGCTTCTTATGACTATAATAGAAAAATTTAGAGGAGGACCAGTGGGTTTAGATACATTGGCAGCTTCTATCGGAGAAGATAGAAATACAATAGAAGATGTATATGAGCCATATTTGCTTCAATTAGGATTTATAAATAGAGGTCCTAGAGGAAGAGTAGCCATGCCATTAGCATATGAACACTTAAAAATTCCATATCCTAATGAAAAATAAAAATAGATTATACGAGTATTTATAAAATAAAAGAGTCATTAAATTAAAATATTTCTAAAATGGCTAAAAATTCAAACATATCCACAAAATGGTAATTATATCTGTAGATACTGTGGATAAACACGATAAAAATTGTGTGTATTGTATCTATATATTGTGGATAAGACATGTATATCGTGGAAAAATATCTATATATTGTGGATATGGTGTCTGTTAAAAATAGCAATTTCTTGATAGATTATGGTAATATTGTGGAAAATAAGTTGTTTTTTTGATATTATTGTAGCTGGAGAAATTTTAAGAGAGGAAGTTTAACATTGAAAACAAGTGATTTTAAATTTGACTTACCACAGGAACTTATAGCTCAAGTTCCTATAGAAGATAGAGCTAGCTCAAGATTGATGGTATTAGATAAAGAGACAGGTAATATTGAACATAAAGTATTTAGAGATATAATAGAATATTTAAATCCAGGAGATTGCTTAGTATTAAATAATACTAGAGTTATACCAGCTAGATTAATAGGAGAGAAGCTTGAAACTGGAGGTAAAATAGAGTTTTTATTATTAAAAAGAACAGAGGAAGATACTTGGCAGGCTTTAGTAAAACCAGGAAAAAGAGCAAAAGTAGGGACTAAATTTTCTTTTGGAAATGGAAAGCTAATTGGAGAAGTTGTAGATTTATCAGATGAAGGTTCAAGAATTATAAAATTCCATTATGATGGAATTTTTGAAGAAATATTGGATGAACTTGGAAATATGCCACTACCTCCATATATCACTGCTAGACTAGATGAAAAAGAAAGATACCAGACTGTTTATTCAAAGCATAATGGTTCAGCAGCAGCACCTACAGCAGGATTACATTTTACAGAAGAATTGTTAAATAAAATAAAAGAAAAAGGTGTAGATATAGCCTTTGTAACTCTACATGTTGGTTTAGGAACTTTTAGACCAGTAAAAGTAGAGGATGTTTTAAATCACAAGATGCATTCAGAATATTATATGGTTAGCCAAGAAGCAGCTGACAAAATAAATAGAGCAAAGGAAAATGGAAAAAATGTAATATGTGTTGGTACTACCAGTTGTAGAACTATAGAATCAGCTTGTAATGAGGATGGAAAGATGAAAGAAACTAGTGGATGGACAGAAATATTTATATATCCAGGTTATAAATTTAAAGTTTTAGATAAACTTATTACTAATTTTCACTTACCAGAGTCTACACTAATAATGTTAGTAAGTGCTATTTGTGGAAAGGATAATGTTTTAAATGCATATAATGAGGCAGTAAAAGAAAGATATAGATTCTTCAGTTTTGGAGATGCTATGATTATAAAGTAGGGAGGTAATGGATGCATAGTTTACAAAAACAAAAAAAGAATAACCCTATATTAAAGATTGCTTTTATATTTGAACGTGTTTTAGCAGTAGTAGTTCTAATAGCAGTATTTTTAGGAACTATAGATGTTCTAAGACTTATGTGGGGAGCATATATAGTTGATTTTCAAAATCCAGTACAATACAGTCAGCTTAATGATTTTTTAGCACAAATATTACTTTTAGTAATAGGTGTTGAACTTGTAGTAATGCTATCTCTTCATATACCAGGAGCATTTATTGAGGCATTACTTTACGCAATAGCTAGAAAAATGTTGCTACTGCCTAAAAATGAAGGTATGATAGATGTTTTAATAGGAGTTATAGCTATAGCAGGACTATTTGCTATAAAAAAGTTTTTAGTAACAAAAGACAAGAGTGCTCTTAATATAATGAGTATTCATGATGAAGAAGCAATTAAGGAACAACAGAACAAAGAAGACGAAGATAAATCTATTTAGACAATAAATTATATGAATAGCTTATTACAAATATATCTTAAGAAATAATGAGAAATAAATATGATTAAGGAGAACTTTATGTACGCAGTAAGATACGAATTGATAAAGACTTGTAAGCAGAGTGGTGCAAGGTTAGGAAGATTACACACTCCACATGGGATTATTGAAACACCAATATTCATGCCAGTTGGAACTCAAGCAACTGTAAAATCTATGACACCAGAAGAATTAAAAGAGATTGGTTCACAAATAATACTTAGTAACACATACCATTTATATATGAGACCAGGTCATGAACTTATAAAAAGAGCTGGTGGTCTTCATAAGTTTATGAATTGGGATAAACCAATACTTACAGATAGTGGAGGGTTCCAGGTATTTAGTCTAGGGCCTTTAAGAAAGATAAAAGAAGAAGGTGTAGAATTTAGGTCACACTTAGATGGTTCAAAACATTTTCTAACTCCAGAAAAAGCTATGGAAATACAAAATGCATTGGGTTCAGACATAATGATGGCATTTGATGAGTGTGCACCATACCCATCAGATAGAGAATATGTAAAAAATTCTTTAGAAAGAACAACAAGATGGTTAAAAAGATGTAAAGATGCCCATAATAATACCGACAAGCAAGCTTTATTTGGTATAATACAAGGTGGGATGTATAAAGACTTAAGGGAACAATCAGCGAAAGAAATAACTAATATTGATTTACCAGGATATGCTATTGGTGGACTTAGTGTTGGAGAACCAAAACCACTTATGTATGACGTGTTAGAGCATACAACTCCACTTATGCCAAAGGATAAACCAAGATACCTAATGGGAGTTGGTAGTCCAGATGACTTAGTAGAAGGTGTTATAAGAGGAGTAGACATGTTTGATTGTGTCCTACCTACTCGTATCGCTAGAAATGGAACTGCAATGACTAGCCAAGGTAAAGTAGTAGTTAGAAATGCAACTTATGCTGAAGACTTTACTCCACTTGACCCTGAATGTGATTGTTATGCTTGTAAAAACTATTCAAGAGCTTATATAAGACACCTTATAAAAGCAAATGAAATACTGGGTGCAAGATTAATAACTACTCATAATCTTCACTTTTTATTAAATTTAATGAAACAAATAAGACAAGCGATAATGGAAGATAGATTACTTGATTTTAGAAATGAATTTTTTGCAAAATATGGATATGAAATATAGGTTTTGCACTATTAATTATAATCATTTTAATATATAATATTCAATAGTACTCAAAGATAGAGAAAGTAAATTGTTATATAAACATTTATTATGATTTACAAAAGAGTATAATTTACAAAGGAGTGAAAAATTAATGCCACAGCAACAAATAATTATGAGTATAGGTCTATGGGTAGTAGTAATCGCAATCTTTTATTTCCTAATGATTAGACCTCAAAAGAAAAAAGACAAACAATTAAAAGAAATGAGAAGTAGCCTAAGTGTAGGAGACAAGGTCATTACAATAGGTGGAATAGTAGCTAATGTAGCTAAAGTTGAAGATGATGTTGTAATATTAGAATTAGGACCAAATAGAACTAAAGTTCCATTTGAAAAATGGGCTATAGGAACTGTTAAATCTAAAAAAGAAGAAATAGAAGAAGACTAAATTAGTAATTTAAAAGCCTTTTCTCGAATATATATTAATTTGAGAGGAGGTTTTTTTATGGGAAAATCTAATTATATTTTTAAAGGTCTAGGATATGCATATATAATAACTTTGGCTGTTTTATTAGTGTATAACTTATTTTTGACATTTACAGATATTGGTGGAGATAATATAACTATGGTCTCATCATTTATAACTACTATTTCTGCAGCTATAGGAGGGTTTTACACTTCAAAACACATGAAAGAAAAAGGACTTATGTATGGGCTTTTAGTAGGACTTTTGTACATAGTATGTATTTTTTTGACTGTGTTTTTAGCACAAGAAAAGTTTGTATTTGAAATAGGGATGATTTATAAGTTATTGCTAATATCAGCAGCAGGAGGCATTGGAGGCGTATTGGGTGTCAACTTTAAATAGAGTTTATATTAAAGTAGTTTTATGATATAATCAATAGGAAACAATTAGAAATGGAGGCGTTGAAAATGGAAAATAAACATGTAAAAACTTTATCTCAAGCTACTTTAAAGCAAAGTGCTGCAAAAGGTGGATGTGGAGAGTGTCAAACTTCTTGTCAATCAGCTTGTAAAACTTCTTGTACAGTTGCAAATCAAGAGTGTGAAAGATAGAAAATTATTGATTTAGTTGTTTGTAAGAGGGTATCTCAAAGTGATTCTTTTATCATTATGAGGTATCCTCTTTTATTTTCAATTATTATATAAAAATATATATTCTATTTATGTAAAATTAAATTTGATTTCTTATCGTTTAATTATGCAAAAATATCTAATCATATAAGAACATTTATTTTAAAGTAGCTACTCTTATATTTTATTTTTTATCAATTACATGTATTAGAATAATTTTTAATTTTAAACTCTAATTTATGATGATTTTTATAATATGTTATATATTTTAATATATGGAGATAGATATTAATTTAGTGATATATATTTAAGTAATAAGAGTAAAGCAAAAATTAGTGCATAGTAGTATATAAAAATGGAGTTTGAATACTTTTGTTAGTATATGATTGTTTAGTAGAAAATCACTATAAAATAGGGATTTCTATCTTTGAGCATAATTATAGAGAGCTAAGTAGGGGGAAGGGGTTCAAGAAGATATTATTAGTGTTTGTGTTAGTAAATTATGTAAACACATAAAATATATTGAAAAATAATATTATATATAATATTATTTATGTGTGGGAAATACGAATATAAAAAATAAAAAATAATATTCGGAGGACATAAATATGTTAAGCAACAAAAAGAGAAGTATGGCAATAGTAATGGCAGGTGCTACAGTTATGAGTGCAGCAGCACCAATATTCGCAGACAATACTGTGACAGAAAATGTTGATAAAAATTACACAGTAAGTGCGAAAGATTCTGCTAAACTAATCGAAGAGGTTAGAAAAGCATTAGAAGTTAAGTTTGAAGATACAAAAGCAGGAGCAAATGTAAATGATAGAGTTTACGATATAAAAGTAGACAATGTAAACTTAACTAATGCAACTCAATTACAAAATAAGATAAACTCTTTAACAGAAGGGCAAAGTTTAAAAGTTACTATTCAAGATAAAGGACATCAAGTGTTAGGTGGAAAAGTAGTTGACTATAAAATTGAAAACTACAAAACTGCTCAAGAAATAGTAGATGCAGTTAATGCTTACAATGCAACTTTAGCAGAAGATTCTGATAACAAGTTAACAGCAACTATAAAATCTACAAATACAGTTGAAGTAAAAAGAGCAAAAGATTCAGCAAATGTTATTACATTAAATGTAGGAGACCAACATTTAGATTTCTCAAAAGTGATAACATCAGAAGAAGGTACTTTTGAAGGTTATGAAAAGAGTTATAGTGACATAGATTCAAAAGAATTACATACGATAACAGTTAAAAACGCAGATTTACAAGACATATCAGCAGAAGAATTATTTGATGGAATTAGATTAACTACATTAGGAAGAGAAATAGTTAATAAAGTTAAAAATGGATATGCTTTAACATTTGAAAATGAAGCAATCCTTACTCAAGAACAAGAAGATAGTGATGATAAAGATAAACCAGAAAAATCAAGCTTTGATATAGTTTTAAGCAAGGCAAATGAAAAGCCAGAAACAATAAGTGTTTCAAGTAAAAACCATAAGTTAGTTAGAGACTTACACAAAGTATTAACTGATGTAAAAGGTGGAAAAGAATTAAAAGTAGAAGTTTTATCTGGTGATTCAAGATTTACAACAGCAGTAGAAGTTAGTAAAGAGAGATTCAAAGATGGAGAAGCAGAAGCTATAATTTTAGTTGGAGAAGATGCTATAGTTGATGGATTAGCATCAGCACCACTTGCCTCTCAAAAAAATGCACCAATATTATTATCTAAAAAAGATTCACTACCATCAGAAATAGAAGCTGAAATATTAAGAGTACTTGGAAGTAATCTATCTTCTAAGAAAATATATATAGTAGGTGGAGAATCTAAAGTATCAAAAGAAACTGAAGAAAAACTTTCTAAATTAGGTTTAAGTAAAGTTGAGAGAGTTTCTGGAGAAGATAGATTTGAAACTTCTTTAGAAATAGCAAAACAATTAAAAGATACATTTAAGACTGCTTTTGTAGTAGGTGGAAATGGAGAAGCTGATGCTATGAGTATATCAGCTAGAGCTGCTCAATTTGGTGCTCCAATAATAGTTACAGGTAACGAATTAGATGCAAATGCTGAAAAATTATTAAAAGGAAAAGAATTAGAAATAGTGGGTGGAGAAAATTCTGTATCAAAAGAAGTTGAAGACAAATTAGTTGATATAGATTTAAATAATAAAGTTGAAAGATTAGCTGGAGAAAATAGAAAAGATACTAATGCTAAAGTAATCAATAAATACTATGCAGGTGCAACTAAAGCATATGTAGCAAAAGATGGTTATGTAGGTGGAAATGGACAATTAGTTGATGCACTTACAGCAGCACCACTTGCAGCTAGTTCAAAGGCTCCAATAGTATTAACTACAGAAGAACTTTCTAAATCACAAGAAGAAGTAGTTGAGTTAAGACTTAAGAATGCTACTAAGTTAGTACAAATAGGTGAAGGAATAGCTAAAAACGCTATTGAAAAAATAGCAGAAAAAATAAACTTATTTACTAAGAACTAATAAGATATAGGAATTAATATTAAAAGTTTATTTAGATAATATATGATTATACAATGCGTTAATATGTAAGACATAGTGTAGATATTATAAAATATACAAATAACAAGATAAAATAATAAAAATAAGGTGTCTCATTTAGAATTAGATTGAGATACCTTATTTTATTTTTTGATTATAATGTTGAGAAATTCATATTGCAAAAATTATTATAAAAAGATACTTCTTATAATGATTAAACATATTACTAACATAAATTATTTTGAACTTATAACTTAATTAAATAAAATAAATTATAATGTTTTGAATTTATAGAGAATAAAAACTTTAGGTATATTGTTTGAGTTGTATGGATAACTATGGTATCATATATAAAATATGGTAACAAAATTGTAACTTTTGATTAAAAATAAGTATGAGTACTAATAAAAAATATGAAAAGTACATTGGGGGTAGAAAATAATATGAAGAATAGTAAAAAGATATTAGCTATAGGACTTACACTATTTTTAGTAATGGTAAATACTCCTATGGTAAATGCGTTGACATCAGTTGAGCAAATAAAAGGGAATGACAGATATGAGACAGCAGCAAAAATAGCAGATAAGCAAAACTACAATACAGCAATACTAATCAACTCAGATAATAGCTTAGCAGATGGTCTAAGTGCAAGTGGTTTAGCTGGAGCCTTAAATGCGCCTATTTTGATGACAAAACAAAACCAGATTCCAAACACAACTATGGAAAGATTAAACAAAGCAAAGACTGTGTATATAATAGGCTCAGAATCAACAATAAGTAAAAATGTTGAGAATCAGTTACTATCCAAAAAGAAGGTTGTACAAAGAATATTTGGTGAAAATAGATTTGATACAAGTATAAAAATAGCTGAAAAAATCAAAGAAATTAAGCCAATAGATAAAGTAATTATAGCCAATGGATTTACAGGAGAAGCAGATGCGATAAGTGCATCACCAGTAGCTGCTAGAGATGGAGTACCTATAATACTTACAGATGGAAATAGTGTGGGATTTGACACGACAGGCTTAAAGAGTTATGCGCTTGGTTCTAGTGAAATAATCAGCGACGAATTAGTTAAGAGCACAAATTCTATTAGATTGGGTGGCACAGATAGATTTGAAACTAATAAGATAGTTATACAAGAGTTTTATAAAAATAGTAAAGAATTTTATCTAAGTAAAGGCTTACAATTAACAGACGCTTTGGCTGCCTCTACAATAGCAAAAAATGCTCCTGTAGTTTTAGTTGAAAATGGCAGTAACAAGAGTATTTTAAGTGGTGCAGACAAATTGACTGTACTAGGAGGCATAAATCAGAATGTTATCAAGCAATGTATAAATCAAGCTTCACCAAATCAACAAGGTTTATATTACAATCCAAATGATAGAGCATTTAAAGAGAGAATAAAGGGTAAAGTATATGCTCTTACAAAGCAGTATAGAAAAGAGAATGGAGTAAGAGCGTTATCTGTAGCAAGCAGATTAGAGGGTCTAGCAAATGATTGGTCTAATTTAATGGCAAATAAGAAGACTTTATCTCATACGATAAATGGAAAAAATTCATATTCTACTTTTTTGAAATACTTAGATTGGAGTGAGATTAAACCTGGATATATAGCAGTTCAAGGTGAAAATATAATTAAATATAAAATTCCAGATAAACCTGTATATACAAATAGAGATGCAGATGATATAGGAAACTTTATTTTTAATGAGTGGAAGACAAATCCAGAAGAAGGAACTAATATGTTGCATAAAGGGTATGAAATAATGGGATTTGGTATAGCTATAACAGGAGATAAGAATCTATATGCTACACATGAATTTTATGGAAGATATAAAGAATAAGAAAATATACACAAAATTATGCTTGTAAGGAAGCTATATAAATAATTAAATTATAATGGAAAATAACATTTATATTAATAAATTAATATAAATGTTATTTTTTTATAATTTAATCTAAAAAAATTGTATTAAAAAGTTTAAATATAGTATAAAATGGGTAAGAAAGTAGTGAAAATTAAATGGCAAAATTAGGGAAATCTAATGACGCAAAACTATAGGGATTAAAGCTTTTAAAGCCATATCAGCCAGTTGCTAAAAAGAGTAAAGTCTTTTTATTTTATAATTAAGATTCTCTTTGAGTGTCTTTTTTTATTGTCTGAAACTTATAGTATTTAAATTCATGAAAAATTAGATATTTATTAAGGGAGGATTGTTATTTCATGAAAAAGGCAATATCTTGTGTACTAGCAGTATCTATGTGTAGTGCACCACTAAACGTTTTTGCAGAACCTATATTAGAGGGGAAGCTAAGGGCAGTTGAAAAATCAGTTACAGAAAAGTTAAGGGGGAGTCTTGAAGTAGATTTAAATTTTTCACTGCCAATAAAAAATAGCGAGTCAGAAAGTATGACTAATATGCAGTTACGATTAAAAGATGATAGTAACAATAGTGGAATAATAAAGCTTGGAGAAAAAGATTCAGGAACAGTAAATGTTGGGACAGATAATATAGAATATACTATAAAAAAATTATCTGCAAGTAGAAGTGAAATAAAAAATAAAGATGAGAATATATCATATTATAATATTGTATTTAATAATTTACCTGTTGGAAAATACAATGTAGAAGTCTCTGGAGCTGGATTTAAGAACAAAGAAATTAAAGACATTGATATATCAAGTTATTCACAAAGAGTCTTATTAAGCAATAGAGCAAGTGTAGATAATAAAAATAAACCTTTAAATTATGAATTATTCTTAATGGGTGATGTAAATGGAGACGGTAAAGTAGATAAGAGTGATTATAATAAGGTTTTAGAGAATATAGATTCAAATAAAAGAGAATTTGATTTAAATAGAGATGGAAAGGTAGATATTGTTGACTTAGATTATGTACAGAAAAATTTAGGACAAAGTGAAGATGCAAAAAGCCTAGAAAGTATAGTATCTACCAATCCTATAGTAGATACAAGTAAGGTTGAATTAAAAGGAAATAGTGATGTAGATATTAATGGTAATGTAGAAAATTTATTTAGTGGAGAAAATAATGGAGTTACAATATCTTCAAAAAATGATGAAATATCTGAGGAAAAACCAGCAGTAATGGATATAGCTTTATCAGAAGCACTTAATATGGAAGTCATCAATATAAAAGCTCCAGAAGGTACTGCTCCAGCAAAAGGAATAGTTGAGGTTACTGACAAAGATGGTAATATTCAACAGATTCCTTATGAAAACAAAGAATATATGAAAAACTTAAAAGATGAGGAGCAACAAGAGGAAGTAAATAACGAACAAGAAGAAGTAAATCAAGAAGAAGTAAATAATAAAGATGAAAATATAAACCAGACTGATAATAACTCAAATAATAAAGATGAAAATAATGATAAACAACAGGAAAATAGCGATAAACAAGAAGCAAACTCTAATACCAATCAAGATAAAAATAATGATAAAGAAAATTCATCAATGGATAAACCTAATTCAGATGAAGATACTCCAAAAGAAGGGGATAATATCAGTAAAGATGATAACTTTACAACATCTACATATAGTAGGTCAGCATTAGAAACATATGCAGATGTTCAAAATAGTGATATAGTAATAAATCTTGGTAAACAAGTAGCAGTAAAAAAGATAACTATAAAAATAACAGCTACAACAGCAAATGATAGAAATCTTGCAGAAATATCAAAAGTTGAATTTTTAAACAATGTATATAAAGAAATACCAAAACCAGAGATGAATATACCTAAAATAAATAAAATATCGACTAGCACTGCTGTTGGAAATGAAAAAATATCTTTTTATTGGAATAATGAAGTAAATGTATCAGCATACGAACTTATACTAGACAAAATTGATAGTAAGGGAAAAGTATTATCTACTAAAAAATTACAAACTAGTAAAAATACAATAGAAGTTAGAGATATAGAAGCATATGGACTATATAGGGTTAGCATACAATCTTTAAATGGAGATTGGTCTAGTGGTTATAAAGATGCAACACCAGAAAACTTAGACGGAGTACCAGAAAATGTAGATTCAAACTATAAACCTATACAATTTAGCCCAGATAGTATATTAGAATTTCAAGTTGTTCCAGACACAAAACCAGAACCACCAGAAGGTATAAATGTTAAAGGTAAATTTAAATCTCTTGATGTAAGCTGGAAAAATCATAAACAAGCTAAAGACTTTGACTTGTACTATAAAGAAAAAGGTTCTAATGGGTCTTGGATAAAATACAATGATAAGCTTATTCGTGGGACAAGTTCAAAGATAGAAGGTCTTAAGGATAATACAACATATGAAGTTAGAATGACAGCTACTAACCACTTGGGAACTAGTGGAATGTCTAAAACATATATAGGTACAACTGAAAGCATGGATGCACCAACAACACCTAACTATAGATTAATTAATACTCCTAAAGAGAATGGTGGATTTGGAATACCAACAAATCACATTGTAGATGTTACTTATCCAGCAGGATATGACAAAAGTGAATATAGTGATAAAAATCCATTTGATAAATTCAATGTAGTAGATGGGGACTTTACAACACATTGGACATTCCCAACATATAATGCAGCTGAGGGAACGAATAGAGGACCAATAATAACTTTTGATAAATCTTATACTATGGATACTTTTATGGCTACACCTCGTTTTGATGTTTCTGATAAGACAATAAATGACTTTGAGGTACGATATTGGGATGAAAATGGTCAATTACACAATCTGGGGGATGTTCCTTTTGAAACAAAGACAGACCCTATAAATAATAATAAGTATGTAATGGTTAGATTAAAAGAACCAATAACTGCTACCAAAATACAAGTAAGTGTTTGCTCATCCTATTCATATAAGTCTAATATATCAGAACTTAAGTTTTATGAGTATGACAGTATAGAAGATGATGTAAGAAATCTATTTATGGATGACCTACAAGTTGAATTAAAAGAAGATGTAACTCAAGAAAAAATAACTGAATTAAAAGATAGATTAAATACTCCAGATAAAGCTAGTGGAGAATATCATCCATATAAGACAGTTATTGAGAGAGAATTAAAATTAGCTCAAGACTTATATAATGATAGAGCCACACTTACTGATGTAACTACTGTAAATCAAGAAATAAATAAATTAGGAAAATATAAAGATAAAAATGGACAGTATACTGTAAATTCCAATAATTTAGGTATGCAAAATGACTGGCAGGCATTAGGAGTAGCTGCTAGAGCAGGAGATGAAATCACAGTATATGTTGGAAGTAAAAGTGGAAAAACTCCTAAGTTGATATATACACAGTACTATGGAGAATCTGGTGCATATAAGAGTGGAGAAATAAATCTTAACACTGGAAAAAATGTAATTCAATTAAGCAAACTTCATAGTTTAGATATAGAATGTGGAGGAAGTTTATACATAAGATACGCTGAAGATACTCCAAGTGGAGGAGATATAAAAGTACGTGTAGCAGGAGCTACTAAGATACCACATCTTAATCTAAATGGAACAATAAATGATAAGAGTCCTGCGGGAGTTTCTGAATCTAAGAAAAAGATAAAAGCATATATAGAAGAATTAGCTAAATATAAAGATGCTGTAAAAGGAGAACCATATTATCCAGGAACAAATGTTGGTAATTCATATGGATATTCAGAAAAAACTGGTGTGTTAAACACTACAGATATTGAAAGTGATAAAGTAACATTAAATGTTCCTGCAACAGCTGTATATCAAGGGATATCAAAAGGAAATGCTGATTTAAATACACAAGTAGATAGATTATATAATAGTATGCTTGCATGGGAACAAATAATGGATTTAGTTTACTCAGAAAGAGGAGTATTTAAAACACAAGATTTAGATGGTAATGGAACTGTAGATGATAATGAATTTAACTTAACTAAAAATGATATGGCTCCAAAATCTCGTATGAACATAAAATACCAAAGAATGTTTATTGGAGCATTTATGTATGCTTCTGGATTACATGTAGGAGTAGAATATGGTTCAGTTCCAGGGCTTATGAATGGAGTACCTTTCCAAATAGATGATAGTGGAAAAGCTACAGGAGGAAACTTATTTGGATGGGGAATAGGTCATGAGATAGGACATGTTACAGATATTGGAAAGATGACATATAGCGAAACTAGTAACAATGTACTTGCTTTACTTGCTCAGACCTTTGATGATAAGACACATTCAAGACTTGAAGGTTCAACAATGGATAAGATATATGAGCATGTAACTTCAAATAGCTTAGGTATACCAAGCAATGTATTTGAAAGGCTTGGAATGTTATGGCAATTACATCTAGCTTATGATGATGATTTTACGGGTTCAATGTTAAAGAATAACTCAGATGCTGATTTAAGTAATGATACATTCTATGCAAAGATTTCAAGAAAATACAGAGCACTTTCAAGTAGTGACCCAATTAATAGTTTACCAAAAGACCAAATGCTAGTAGCAATGGCATCAAGTGTTGTTGAAAAAGATTTAAGAGATTACTTTAAGGCATGGGGAGTAGAAATTACACCAGAATTAAACAGTATAATGGATAGTAAGAACTACGAAAAAGAATCAAGAAAGATACAATATGTAAATGACGAAGCTAGAAGAAAGATTTTAAATGAAAATATAGCTAGTATGGCAAAAGATACTAAAGTAAGTGCTAGTTTTTCTGATGGAATACAAAGTGGTTCTCTAGTTAAATCTAATAAAATATCTATAGACCTAGATGTAGATAAGGATAAAGATAAGATACTAGGATACGAAATAATAAGAAGTGATGGAAATTATTTAGATGGTGAAAATGGAACACAGGTAAAATACAGAACAGTTGGATTTGTGGATGCAAAAGGAAATAGTAAGACTAAATTTACTGATAATATATCTCCTCTTAATAACAGAGCATTTACATATAAGGTAGTTGCATATGATTATCACCTAAATCCAACAGAAGAATTTGAAGTTGGTACTGTAAAATTATCAGATGAAGGGAAAATAAATAAATCAGCATGGTCATTCATAACAAATACTGTTTCTGACGGTGATGTTAGAACTGAAAATGACTCACATGGACCATTACAAAATCCTGAAATTGATAATATAAAAGATAATGATGCAAGTACTACATATAAAGGAAAGATAATAAGTAAAGCAGAGTGGAACAAAGACCCTCAAAAAGACCCTGATATAAATGTAGAAGAAAATCCATATATAATGGTAGACATGAAAGAAACATTACCTATAGTAGGACTAAAATATACAAAACCAGAGGCAGAAGCTAGGAAGTTCTCATTAAAAGGATTATTTAACTTTAGAAAAAATACTAGCACAACATACAATCCTTTAACTAATTACAAAATACAAGTAAGTAATGATAAAAAGAACTGGGAAGATGTAAGTCAAGGAACTTTTGAATATGGACAAGATTTAGTTGGTGGAGGAAAAGACCAAGATAATGAAGCTAGAGTTACATTTAATAAAGATGGTAAACTTTGGACATACCAAGCTAGATATGTAAAACTAATCTCAAATAATAAGTCTAATATAGAAGTTGCAGAATTAGATATAATAGGACCTCCAGGTGATAATATAGAAATTGGCACAATGAATAATGCAGACGAAACTCGTACTAATGGAATTGGAAAATTAGCAGAAGATTATGTATATCAAAGTGATGACTCTAGCACAAGTGAAGATGAAACAGGTAAGATTCCAGCGGGTTCAATAGTTATTACAGGTGAATACAGTGGAAATCCAGCATTTAATTTACCACTACTTATAGATAAAAACAATAAGACTATATCTGGAGAAGCGCTTTTATTTGCAGAAGTTCCAGAAAAAGGTGAACTAGGTGAAATCAGTAAAGGTACATGGGTTTACTATATGCCAAAAGAAAACTTTGATTCTTTAAGTGATAAGGTTAAGGCTGAACTATATAGATACAATGACCTTCAAGGAGATACTCCAGTAGGTCAAAGATTTGTAAGTGATACAATGTATGTACCTGTAGGAGCTAAGAATTATGATGAGTTAAAGACAATAAGTCTTACTGATAGTAATAGTAAAGCTAGAAAAGCTACAAGAAATTCTATTGATATCAGTAATAAGAAGGTTATAACTGTAAGCAATAAAGTAAAGGGTAATATTGTTAGAGATAAATAGTAGGTGGAACTCTAAAAACGTAAAAATACTAACACTAACATTGTATATCTAATAAGATTAGGTACTAGAATAGTTTTAAAATAGTAGATATTAAAAGTAAAGTATATAAATGTAACTATAAGTTTAGGGTAATTTATAAATTAAATATAAAAGCTA
Organism: Clostridioides difficile ATCC 9689 = DSM 1296; assembly: GCF_001077535.1. Taxonomy (GTDB): domain Bacteria; phylum Bacillota; class Clostridia; order Peptostreptococcales; family Peptostreptococcaceae; genus Clostridioides; species Clostridioides difficile. The sequence continues at coordinate 3,117,329 of NZ_CP011968.1, read as the reverse complement.
GGTGGATAAGTAAATTTATCCACTTAGTTAATGATAGATAAGGACGGGTGTTAATGAGTAAAAGAAAATCTTTTATAAGAACTATAGCAGTATCAACTATGGCAGTAGCTGTAACTGGTAGTGCTACATGTGCATATGCAGCTCCAGTTTTACAAGGAACAAAAACGTATGAGAAAGTAAATACTATAGATATATCTGTGGACTCAGTAGAAAACATAGTATATTCATTTCAAGCCAGTATAAAAGTACAAGGTGAGGTTGAAGTAGTAGATAATGAGCAGAAAGAAAAGATTACTTGGTCTGATAATATAAAATCTCAGATAAAAAGTGGAAATGCAAATGCTACTTGTAGAGCAGAATACAACAAATCAAGTAATACAACTACATTAGATATATATGTTACATCAAATGAAGATTTACTAGACGGAAATAGATTGAATATAGGAAGAATATCTATAAAAAAATCTGGCAGTAACTCAAATGCTGACTATAAAGTTTTAGGAAAAGGAACAAGCGATAAACCAGCTTTAAAAATTGTAACATATAACAACAAAACATTGGATTATGAAAATATAAGCTCTGATGAAGGATTAATATTTACCCTTATTAATGAGAGTGAAGTAAAACCGATTGGTGGAACTGGTTCTAGTAAAAACGACCCTGAAAAGTATAAGGTAGAGAAAAGTGAAGCACTTGAATATTTATTAAACAATATTAGGATAAACTATTCTATTGTTAGTAAAGAAACACAAGAAAGTGGTTCAAATGTAATATTAAAACTTGGATTAGCACAAAAAACAACTAAGGGAAGAAAAGCTACAATAAACAAATATGTTGAAGTTACACTTCCAAAAAGTTTAGAATACATAGTTGAAAATGAATTATCAAAACCGGATGAATTACCACCAGATAATGGCAATGGTGGAAATAATGGCGGAGGAAGTAATTCAGGCGGCTCATCTAGTGGTGGAAGCTCTGGAGGAGGAAATTCAAGTGATTCTACATCTAATGTCACAGTCAAAAAATTAAAAGGTGCTGATAGATTTGAGACAGCTATCAAAATATCTCAAAGTGGTTGGACAAAATCAGATACAGTTGTAATAGTAAATGGAGAAGATAAAAGTATGGTGGATGGGCTTACAGCTACACCACTTGCTAGTGTAAAAAACTCACCAATTCTTTTATCATCAAATGAAAAGCTTCCTCAAAAAACTGTAGAAGAATTGAAAAGGCTAAATCCATCAAAAGTAATTGTGATAGGTGGAAACAACTCAATGCCAAATTCAGTTGTTGAAGCTATCAAAGCTGTAAATTCAAAAATATCAGTACAAAGAATAGGTGGAGATACAAGATATCAAACTTCTATTAATATAGCAAAAGAAATAGATAAGACGAATAATGTAAGCAAGTTGTATATAGGAGCAGGAAATGGAGAAGCTGATTCATTATCAATAGCATCACTGGCTGGTAAAGAAAAAACTCCAATAGTACTTACACAAAAAGATGGTGTAGATAATGAAGCTGAACAATTTATTAAATCAAATAAGGTGTCAAATATATATTTTATTGGTGGAGTAGAAAAAATATCTAACAAGGCTATTGAACAAGTTGGAAAAATAGCAAACAAAGATATATCAAACAATAGGGTGGCAGGTCAAACTAGACAAGAGACGAATGCCAAAGTAATAGATAAATTCTACTCTCAATCTAAGCTAGATGGAGTTGTAGTTGCAAATCAAGATAAACTTATAGATGCTTTAGCAGTTGGACCATTAGCAGCTAAAAACAATTCACCAGTTATACTTGCTACAAATACGTTAGATAAATCACAAGAATCGTCATTAAAAGGTAAAAATTCATCAAAGTTGTTTGAAGTAGGTGGAGGAATAGCCTCATCTGTAATAGACAAGATTAAGAGTTTAATTGAAAAATAAATATTAAGTAAATAGAAAATAAGAATGTATTTAGATATAAAGTTATATATTTAAATGCATTCTTATTTTATTTTCATTATCTTAACAATCTAATAATATTGAGGTTAAAATGTATAATAATTTGAGCTATATTAAGTTTAATTTTAAATAAAGCAGATATCTTTTATATATATAAATATAAATTCAATTTTGAATATGTTTAATAAAGAAGTTAAAAATAATTTTTTAAATTTAATAAAATAAAACACTAATATATAGACGAGATATATTCATATCATATATACTCTATAATATATGGAAAATAAAGAGAAAATAAATGGAAAATAATTACAATATAAATATAAAATATAAAAATCATCAGGGGGATATGAAAATGAACAAAAAAATATTATCATTAGGTCTAGCAGTATCATTAATCTTAGTAAACTTCAAAAGTGTAAATGCATCATCAGTAGTAGAAAAAATATACGGTAAAGATAGATATGAAACAGCAGCAAAGATAGCTGATAAACAGACTTATGAAACAGTAATTTTAGTAAATACAGAAAAATCACTTGCAGACGGATTAAGTGCAAGTGGATTATCGGGAGCTACAAAAGCTCCAATACTATTTACACAACAAAATAAGATACCAGCAGACACAAATAGATGTCTAAAAAATATCAAAAAAGCATATATAATAGGTACAGAAGATACTATAAGTAAATCAGTAGAAAAAGAACTAGATTCTAAAAATATAGAAGTCAAAAGAATTGGTGGAGAAGATAGACTAAAAACAAGCTATTTAATAGCTAAAGAAATAGCAACTATAAAAAAAGTGGATAAAGTACTATTAACTAATGCATATAGTGGAGAAGCAGATGCAATGAGTGTATCATCAGTAGCTACTAGAGATGGAGCTCCAATCATACTTACAGATGGAAAGAGTGTGCCTTTTGATGTAAAAAATATTCAATCATATTGTATAGGTTCAGAGGAGATAATGAGTAATCTTCTAGTTAAAAATACAAACTCAGTAAGAATAGAAGGAACTGACCGATTTGAAACTAACAAAAACGTAATAGACTACTTTTTTAATAGTGCAGATGGATTCTATGTATCAGATGGATACCAATTAGTAGATGCAATAGCAGCCGCACCACTTACTAAAAACTCTCCAATGGTACTAGTAAATGATGGAAGCGATAAAACTGTATTAGAAGGAGCTAAGAATATAACCTCTGTAGGTGAAATAGATGAGAAGGTAATACAACAATGTATAAGTGCTTCAAAGTCAAATGGACAACCCCCAACAATTACAGTTGGAAGTACAGAGGTATATAAGGGTGAAAAGTTTGACACTGGCAAGTTAAATATAGTAGCTAAAGATAACACTGGGAAGGTATTACCAATAGAAGTTGATGGGTTTATAGATACAAATAGAGTAGGTACATACATATTGACATTAAAAGCTACAGACGAATGGGGAAAAAGTACAGGAAAAAGAGTAGAAATAAAAGTGTTGGATGACAAATCTCATGATTACAACAGCCCAGAATTTAAAAAAATGGTATCTACTGAAATGTATAACTTAATCAATTCCTATAGAAAAGAAAAAGGCAAAGAGCCTTTGGTAGTGTCTAGTAGGCTAGAAGGTATGGCAAATGCATGGTCTAAGTATATGATGGATAAAAAAGTATTTGCACATTATATAGATGGAAAAAATGCTCCACAAGTATTTTCTGAATTTGGAATGAGAAGTGAGGAAAATATAGCATATATTTATATAGATTCTAAGAACGTTCAAACGACACAAGATGCAAAAGACTTGGCAAAGGCTATATTTGAAGTGTGGAAGAAGTCTCCAGAATACAATGCAAACATGCTTAGTGATGAGTTTTATAGTACTGGATTTGGGCTTTATATATTATCTGATGGTCAAGTGCATGCTACTCAGGAGTTTTTAAATGGAAATGAAGATAGCTTGTAAAAAATTCCATAAATCTTGTTTTTTTGTTAATTTACTGATATTATAAAATGAAAATCACATCTAAAGTACTTTTTGTAATCTGTTTTGTTATTGCTTTACAGGTTATGGTATTTTAGGTGTTTTTTGTTTTAGTAGTTTATAGATTTTGAGGGAATCACTACTGAGGATGTAATTTATGATTAGCTGAATTATATAAAAAAATTAGTAGGAGGAGTTTGATGAAGGTAAATAAGAGAGTATTATCAATAGGATTGGCAATATCATTAATAATGGCAGGAGCACCAAATATCAATGCACTTTCAAGTATAGAAAAGATACAAGGGAAAGATAGATATGAGACAGCTGCCAAAATTGCACAGAAACAAACATATGAAAATGTAGTATTAGTAAATACAGATAATACACTAGCTGATGGATTAAGTGCAAGTGGATTAGCAGGAACAGTTAAAGCACCTATATTATTATCACAAAGAAACAGTATACCATCAGACACAGAAAAAATGTTAAAAGATGTAAAGAAGGTTTATATAATAGGAACTGAAGATTCAATAGGAAAATCAGTTGAAAATGAATTAAAGCAAAAAGGGATAGAAGTTAAAAGAATAGGTGGTAATGATAGAATTGAAACAAGTTATCTTATAGCAAAAGAAATAGCTTCAATAAAACCTATAGATAAGGTTTTTATAACTAATGGTTATACAGGTGAAGCAGATGCTATGAGTGCGTCATCAGTAGCATCAAGAGATGGAGCACCTATAATTTTAACTAATGGTAAAAATGTTCCATTTGAGAAAAAAGAAGGTGTGCAATGCTATGCTCTTGGTTCAGAGGAGATAATAAGTAATGATTTAGTTAAAAAAACTAATGCAGTTAGATTAGCTGGAGAAGATAGATTTGAGACTAATAAAAAAGTTATAAAACATTTTTATAGTTCAGCAAAAGAATTTTATCTTTCTAAAGGTTATCAATTAGTAGATGCAGTTGCTGGTTCTTCTATAGCTAAAAATGCACCTATTGTATTGGTTGATGGAAATAGTGATAAGTCTGTACTTAGAAGTGCTGATAAAATCACAGCACTAGGAGGAATAGATGAAAAGACACTAGAACAATGTTTAAGTGCATCATCACTGGATGCAAGTGCACCAACAATAACTGTTGGAAATTTAAATATTTATCAAGGTGATAAGTTTGATATAAGTAAACTTAATATAGTAGCAAAGGATAGCAATGGTAACGATTTGACACCAGAGCTTATAGGAAATATCAATACTGATAAGGTTGGTAAATACAAAGTTACTATAAAAGCTACTGATATTGGTGGAAAGACTACCTCAATAAGTGTAGAAGTAAATGTACTTGAATATAAGACTAATGATATGAATAGTAGTGAGTTTAAAAGAATGGTTTCTAGTGAAATGTATAATTTGGTAAATTCATATAGAAAAGAAAAAGGTAAAGAGCCATTACAAGTTTCTAAAAACTTAGAAGGGCTTTCTAATTCCTGGTCTAAGTACATGGCAGATAAAGGCCAATTTTCACATGTAATAGATGGTAAAAAATCTGTTGAAGTATTTACTGGATATGGGTTGAGAAGTGAAGAAAATATAGCTTTTGTACCACTTGTTACAAAGAGCACTTATACAACAAAAGATGCTAGAGAACTAGCAAATGTAATATTTACAGTTTGGAAAAAGTCAGATAAATATAATGAAAATATGTTAAATAGTGATTTTGTATATACTGGGTTTGGATTATATATATTGCCTAATGGAGAAGTGTATGCTACTCAAGAATTTTTAAATAAGTAAAATTAAATTTTTTAAGTTATTAAATATTGAAATTTAAGGGTATAAAAACTCATATGCTTGGGAAAAATAATAATTTCAAAAAAATGCCTTGCAAAAAGAATAAAAATGGATTATTATAGAGATGTGAGAAATATTAGGAATATATGGATGATTATTCTATGTACATAATAAGAGATGTAATTTTAATATAATGTTGGGAGGAATTTAAGGAATGAATAAGAAAAATATAGCAATAGCTATGTCAGGTTTAACAGTTTTAGCTTCGGCTGCACCTGTATTTGCAGATGATACAAAAGTTGAAACTGGTGATCAAGGATATACAGTGGTACAAAGCAAGTATAAGAAAGCTGTTGAACAATTACAAAAAGGAATATTAGATGGAAGTATAACAGAAATTAAAGTTTTCTTTGAGGGAACTTTAGCATCTACTATAAAAGTAGGTTCTGAGCTTAATGCAGCAGATGCAAGTAAATTATTGTTTACACAAGTAGATAATAAACTAGATAATTTAGGTGATGGAGATTATGTAGATTTCTTAATAACTTCTCCAGGTCAAGGGGATAAAATAACTACAAGTAAACTTGTTGCATTGAAAGATTTAACAGGTGCTTCAGCAGATGCTATAATTGCTGGAACATCTTCAGCAGATGGTGTTGTTACAAATACTGGAGCTGCTAGTGGTTCTACTGAGACAAATTCAGCAGGAACAAAACTTGCAATGTCAGCTATTTTTGACACAGCATATACAGATTCATCTGAAACTGCGGTTAAGATTACTATAAAAGCAGATATGAATGATACTAAATTTGGTAAAGCAGGTGAGACAACTTATTCAACTGGGCTTACATTTGAAGATGGGTCTACAGAAAAAATTGTTAAATTAGGGGACAGTGATATTATAGATATAACTAAAGCTCTTAAACTTACTGTTGTTCCTGGAAGTAAAGCAACTGTTAAGTTTGCTGAAAAAACACCAAGTGCCAGTGTTCAACCAGTAATAACAAAGCTTAGAATAATAAATGCTAAAGAAGAAACAATAGATATTGACGCTAGTTCTAGTAAAACAGCACAAGATTTAGCTAAAAAATATGTATTTAATAAAACTGATTTAAATACTCTTTATAAAGTATTAAATGGAGATGAAGCAGATACTAATGGATTAATAGAAGAAGTTAGTGGAAAATATCAAGTAGTTCTTTATCCAGAAGGAAAAAGAGTTACAACTAAGAGTGCTGCAAAGGCTTCAATTGCTGATGAAAATTCACCAGTTAAATTAACTCTTAAGTCAGATAAGAAGAAAGACTTAAAAGATTATGTGGATGATTTAAGAACATATAATAATGGATATTCAAATGCTATAGAAGTAGCAGGAGAAGATAGAATAGAAACTGCAATAGCATTAAGTCAAAAATATTATAACTCTGATGATGAAAATGCTATATTTAGAGATTCAGTTGATAATGTAGTATTGGTTGGAGGAAATGCAATAGTTGATGGACTTGTAGCTTCTCCTTTAGCTTCTGAAAAGAAAGCTCCTTTATTATTAACTTCAAAAGATAAATTAGATTCAAGCGTAAAAGCTGAAATAAAGAGAGTTATGAATATAAAGAGTACAACAGGTATAAATACTTCAAAGAAAGTTTATTTAGCTGGTGGAGTTAATTCTATATCTAAAGAAGTAGAAAATGAATTAAAAGATATGGGACTTAAAGTTACAAGATTAGCAGGAGATGATAGATATGAAACTTCTCTAAAAATAGCTGATGAAGTAGGTCTTGATAATGATAAAGCATTTGTAGTTGGAGGAACAGGATTAGCAGATGCCATGAGTATAGCTCCAGTTGCATCTCAATTAAGAAATGCTAATGGTAAAATGGATTTAGCTGATGGTGATGCTACACCAATAGTAGTTGTAGATGGAAAAGCTAAAACTATAAATGATGATGTAAAAGATTTCTTAGATGATTCACAAGTTGATATAATAGGTGGAGAAAACAGTGTATCTAAAGATGTTGAAAATGCAATAGATGATGCTACAGGTAAATCTCCAGATAGATATAGTGGAGATGATAGACAAGCAACTAATGCAAAAGTTATAAAAGAATCTTCTTATTATCAAGATAACTTAAATAATGATAAAAAAGTAGTTAATTTCTTTGTAGCTAAAGATGGTTCTACTAAAGAAGATCAATTAGTTGATGCTTTAGCAGCAGCTCCAGTTGCAGCAAACTTTGGTGTAACTCTTAATTCTGATGGTAAGCCAGTAGATAAAGATGGTAAAGTATTAACTGGTTCTGATAATGATAAAAATAAATTAGTATCTCCAGCACCTATAGTATTAGCTACTGATTCTTTATCTTCAGATCAAAGTGTATCTATAAGTAAAGTTCTTGATAAAGATAATGGAGAAAACTTAGTTCAAGTTGGTAAAGGTATAGCTACTTCAGTTATAAACAAATTAAAAGATTTATTAAGTATGTAATATAAATATAATAATATAAAAAGGCTTCTTATATGAGAAGTCTTTTTATATTATGTTTTCGAATACAAAAAAAGAGACTAAATTTAGTCTCTTTTTTATGTGAGAAATACTTAAATATATAAAGATGTAATTTATTTAAGTATGATTATTATACTATACAATAAAATAATTGTCTACTATTCTATAATTTTAAGGTATAATAATAATTGTATGATAAAAAAGGAGGTCAAAAAATATGTCAGTTTTAGATGCAATCTTAGATAAAGCGGATGAACAAGAAATTAAAAAATTAAATTTAATAGTAGATAAAATAGAATCTTTAGAAAAAGATATGGAAATCAAAGAGAATGAACAATTAAAAGAAATGACAAATACTTTTAGACTTAGATTAGACAAAGGTGAAAGTTTGGATGATATACTTCCAGAAGCATTTGCTGTTGTTAGAGAGGTCTCAAAAAGAGTTTTAGGAATGCGTCAATATAAAGTTCAGTTAATTGGAGGTATAGTAATTCATCAAGGAAAGATAGCTGAGATGAAGACTGGTGAGGGGAAAACTTTAGTTGAGGTAGCTCCAGTATATCTAAATGCTTTAACAGGAAAAGGTGTACATGTAATTACAGTAAATGATTATTTGGCAGAACGTGATAAAGAACTTATGCGTCCAGTATATGAATTTTTAGGATTGACTGTAGGTGTAATTTTATCTAACCAAGACCCAAGTATAAGAAAAGAACAATATAAATGTGATATAACTTATGGAACAAATAGTGAATTTGGATTTGACTATTTAAGAGATAATATGGTGCCAGATTTGTCTCATAAAGTACAAAGGGAACTAAACTTTGCCATAGTAGATGAGATAGACTCAATATTAATAGATGAAGCTAGAACTCCACTTATTATTGCAGGAGATGGTGATGAAGATTTAAAACTTTATGAGTTAGCAAATAACTTTGTAAAAACTGTTAAAGAAGAAGACTTTGAGATGGATAGAAAAGATAAAACTATAGCATTAACAGCAAGTGGTATAAGCAAAGCTGAGTCATTTTTTGGTATAACAAACCTTACTGATATAAAGAATATAGAATTATATCATCATATAAATCAAGCTTTAAGAGGTCATAAGCTTATGGAAAAAGATGTTGACTATGTTATCTCAAATGGAGAAGTAATGATAGTTGACGAATTTACAGGAAGAGTAATGGATGGTAGAAGATATACAGATGGACTTCACCAAGCTATAGAAGCCAAAGAAGGTGTTGAGATAAAGAATGAATCTAAAACTATGGCTACTGTGACTTATCAAAATTTCTTCAGACTATATGAAAAACTTTCTGGTATGACTGGTACTGCAAAGACAGAAGAAGGGGAATTTGAGTCAATCTATAAATTAAATGTTGTCCAAATACCAACTAATAGACCAGTTATTAGAGCTGATTTGCATGATAAGGTATTTAAAACAGAAGAAGAAAAGTATAGTGCTGTTGTAGAAGAAATAATAAGGATACATAAGACTAGACAGCCAATACTCGTGGGAACAGTTTCTGTTGAAAAATCTGAGAAGTTATCTAAAATGCTTAAGAAGCAAGGTATTAAGCATCAAGTCTTAAATGCTAAACAACATGATAAAGAGGCAGAGGTAATTTCTAAAGCTGGTAAATTAGATGCTATAACGATTGCTACAAATATGGCAGGTAGAGGTACGGATATTTCTCTAGGTGCAGGAGATAAAGAAGAAGAAGAAAAAGTTAAAAATTTAGGTGGTCTTTATGTTATAGGAACAGAAAGACACGAATCAAGAAGAATTGACAATCAGCTTAGAGGGCGTTCTGGTCGTCAAGGAGACCCAGGTACATCAAGATTCTTTGTAAGTCTTGAAGATGATGTAATAAAGCTTTATGGTGGAAAAACTATAGAGAAACTTATGAAGAGAACAAGTTCAAAGGAAAATACGGCTATTGAAAGTAAAGCACTTACAAGGGCTATAGAAAGAGCACAAAAAGGTGTAGAAGGTAAAAATTTTGAAATAAGAAAAAATGTTCTTAAATATGATGATACTATTAATGAGCAAAGAAAGGTTATATATAATGAAAGAAATAAAGTGTTAAATGATGAAGATATAAAAGAAGATATTCAAAAAATGGTTAAAGACATCATACAAGAAGCAGGAGAAACTTATTTAATTGGAAGAAAAAGAGATTATTATGGATATTTTAAACATTTATATAGTACATTTATGCCTGCAGATACATTACTAATACCCGGTGTAGATAAAAAAAGTGTCCAAGAGATAATTGATAGCACATATGAAATTTCAAAAAGGGTTTATGACTTGAAAAAGATGATGATTGGTATTGATAAAGTTGCGGAGTTAGAAAAAACAGTACTTTTAAAAGTGGTTGATCAATACTGGATAGATCATATAGATGCTATGGAACAGTTAAGACAGTATATAGGTCTTAAATCTTATGCTCAAAAAGATCCGTTTAAAGAATATGCTTTAGAAGGATATGATATGTTTGAAGCTTTAAATAAAAATATAAGGGAAGCAACAGTACAATACTTATATAAATTTAACTAAAAAAGTTCATGTAATTTTTATTAAATGAAAAATAAAATATTTTGATTCTTTATATTGTAATTACAATTAAATAATTAAGGAATACAAATGAAAAAGAAGCTGAAAATCAGCTTCTTTTTCTGTGTGAGAAATACGGAAAAAAGAGATGCTTGAAATTTCTTTCTTCCATTTAATATTATACTATAAAGAAGATGAAAAGTCTATTAGTTATAAACTGGATTATTAAAAAAAATTACAATTTTGTTACTTTTTTGTATACATAAATATTAAAAAAATAAAATATAAGAAAAAGTTTATATCTTTTGGTTAATTATTACAATAAGTCTCATTTATTGAAATAATATCAAATATATATTATAATTGGTAAATAAGGAAAAAATAATAAAAATTTGAATTTTTTAGGGGGAAAATACCATGAATAAAAAAAATCTTTCTGTAATTATGGCTGCTGCAATGATAAGTACATCAGTAGCTCCAGTTTTTGCTGCAGAAACTACACAGGTAAAAAAAGAAACAATAACTAAGAAAGAGGCTACAGAATTAGTTTCGAAAGTTAGAGGTTTAATGTCTCAAAAGTATACAGGAGGTTCTCAAGTTGGACAACCAATATATGAAATAAAAGTTGGTGAGACTTTATCAAAATTAAAAATAATAACTAATATAGATGAATTAGAAAAATTAGTAAATGCTTTGGGAGAAAATAAAGAACTTATTGTAACTATAACAGATAAAGGGCATATAACAAATAGTGCAAATGAAGTAGTTGCAGAAGCAACTGAAAAATATGAAAATTCAGCAGACCTTTCCGCTGAAGCTAATTCTATAACAGAAAAAGCTAAAACTGAAACCAATGGAATTTATAAAGTTGCAGATGTAAAAGCTTCATATGATAGTGCTAAAGATAAGTTAGTTATAACTTTAAGAGATAAAACAGAAACAGTAACTTCTAAAACTATATATGTAGGTATTGGTGATGAAAAAGTTGATTTAACAGCAAATCCAGTTGATTCAACTGGAACAAATTTAGACCCTTCTGCAGAAGGATTTAGAGTAAATAAAATCGATAAACTAGGTGTAGCAGGAGCTAAAAATATTGATGATGTCCAATTGGCCGAAATAACTATAAAAAATAGTGACCTAAATACAGTTTCACCACAAGATTTATATGATGGATATAGATTGACTGTTAAAGGTAATATGGTAGCAAATGGTACATCAAAGTCAATTAGTGATATTTCAGCAAAAGATTCAGAAACAGGAAAATATAAATTTACTATTAAGTATACTGATGCATCTGGAAAAGCAACAGAGCTTACTGTAGAAAGTACTAATGAAAAAGATTTAAAAGATGCCAAAGCTGCATTAGAAGGTAATTCAAAGGTTAAATTGATAGCTGGAGATGATAGATATGCAACTGCAGTGGCTATAGCAAAACAAACAAAATATACTGACAATATAGTTATAGTTAATTCAAATAAACTAGTTGATGGATTAGCAGCTACACCACTTGCTCAATCTAAAAAAGCACCTATATTATTAGCATCCGATAATGAAATACCAAAAGTAACTTTAGATTATATAAAAGATATAATTAAGAAAAGCCCATCAGCTAAAATATATATAGTAGGTGGAGAATCAGCAGTATCAAATACAGCTAAAAAGCAATTAGAATCAGTAACTAAGAATGTTGAAAGACTAGCTGGAGATGATAGACATATGACTTCTGTAGCAGTAGCAAAAGCTATGGGGTCTTTTAAAGATGCATTTGTAGTAGGTGCGAAAGGGGAGGCTGATGCTATGAGTATAGCTGCCAAAGCTGCTGAACTTAAGGCTCCTATAATAGTAAATGGCTGGAATGATCTTTCAGCAGACGCTATCAAATTGATGGATGGAAAAGAGATTGGTATAGTTGGTGGTTCTAACAATGTATCTAGTCAAATTGAAAATCAACTTGCTGATATTGATAAAGATAGAAAAGTTCAAAGAGTTGAAGGAGAAACAAGACATGATACCAATGCTAAGGTTATAGAAACATATTATGGCAAGCTAGATAAACTATATATAGCAAAAGATGGATATGGAAATAATGGTATGCTAGTAGATGCATTAGCAGCAGGACCTCTAGCAGCAGGTAAAGGTCCAATACTTCTAGCTAAAACTGATATAACAGACTCACAAAAGAATGCACTTAGTAAAAAATTAAATCTTGGTGCAGAAGTAACTCAAATAGGTAATGGAGTTGAATTGACAGTAATACAAAAGATAGCTAAAATACTAGGTTGGTAATAACTTATACTGTGGAGAAGATTCCTTAATTAATACAGGAATCTTTTTCTATAATTATGCTATTTATTGTAAATTATAACATTTTATAAAGTAGGAGGATGTAGTAGTGGTAGATGCAACTTTATTTTTTACACCACATCAAGATGATGAAACCTTAAGTATGGGAAGTGCTATAATTGAACATGTTGAAAAAAGTGATACACATGTCATATTATGTACAGATGGTAGTAAATCTATAATAAGAAAAGTTTTGGATGATGGAGGGTCATGTTCTTATCATATTAAAGATGTTCATAAATACTCTTTATCAGAAAATGAATTTTCAAAAGATAGAGATGAAGAATTTAAGGATAGCTGTGAAGCAATGGGTGTAAAAGAAAGTAATATACATATAGAAGATAATAGAGCACATGATGGTGAGTTAAGTAAAGAAAAGGCAAGGGAAATAATACTTAAGTACTTAGAAGAATATCCAGATGCAAAAGTAAAAACTGTTACTCCGTTTAAAGCTAGTGGAATACATGAAGACCATAGGGCATTAGGAGAAGCTGCACTAGAGTTATATAAAGAAGGCAAAATAAAAGATTTAAGATTTTATGTAGAACCATATGACTATAAGGATTTTAAAAAAGTTAATCCAAATGTAGAGGTATGGAAGGTATTACCTAGTCAAGAAGAGAAATTATTAAGTGCAATGAATGCATATAAAAAATGGAATCCTGAAAGTGGACATTATGCTATAGGATACCATTCAGTAAAATCTCATTTTGATGAGCTAGCTACAAATAAAATACAGTATGTACATGCTCCATAAAATATTATGAAAGAATTAGGAGGTAAGAATTAATGAAAATATCAAAAAAGATAGTGTCCTTGTTAACTATAACATTTTTAACTATTATGTTATATGGAAATACATCTAATGCATCTACAAAAGATACATTAACAGGTTCTGGAAGATGGGAAACAGCAATAAAAATAAGTCAAGCTGGATGGACAAAGTCTGAAAGTGCTGTATTAGTAAATGATAATTCAATAGCAGATGCTTTATCAGCTACTCCATTTGCAAAGGCAAAAGATGTACCAATATTATTAACTCAAAGTAATAAATTGGATAGTAGAACAAAAGCAGAATTAAAAAGACTTGGTGTGAAAAATGTATATTTAATAGGTGGTTCAATTGCATTAAGTTCAGAGATTGAAAAGCAGTTAAATGCAGAAAATATAAGTTTTGAAAGAATATCTGGAAATAGTAGATATGATACTTCTTTAAAATTAGCTGAAAAGCTAGATAGGGAAAAATCTATATCTAAAATAGTAGTAGTAAATGGAGAAAAGGGTCTTGCTGATGCAGTGAGTGTTGGAGCTATAGCTGCTCAAGAAAACATGCCAATAATACTTTCTGATTCAGAGAATGGAACTGAAGTAGCTGATAATTTTATAGATAGTAAAGATATAGAAAAATCGTATGTAATAGGTGGTACATATTCTATTTCTAATTCTGTAGAAAGAAGTTTACCAAATGCAACAAGAATAGCAGGTAGTAGTAGAAGTGAGACAAATGCAAAAATTATAGAAGAATTTTACAAAGATACTGATATAAAAAATATTTATGTAACAAAGGATGGTACAAGGAGTAAGCATGATTTAATAGATTCTTTAGCTGTGGGTGTATTAGCTTCTAAAAATGGTTCTCCAATACTTTTAGCAGGAAATAAGCTAGATAGTTCTCAAAAAGATGTGTTAAACACTAAAATTATAGATAAAGTTATTCAAATTGGCGGATTGGGTAATGAAAATGTTGTAGAAGATGTAATAGATATGCAAGAAGAAACTAAGTATACTGTTGAAACTATTGATGAACTTAATGTTGCTATAAAAAAATCAGATGCAAATGACATCATAAGATTTAAGCCAGAAAAAGATAAAAATATAACTAATTCTTTTAAAATAGAAACAAATAAAGCTATAACTATTGAATTTGATGGTATATATAAACAATCAATAACTATAGATATGCCAAATGGAGATATAAAAAACTTTGGGGACATAGATAATGATCTAGTAATAAATAATATAAAAAATGAGACTTTAGTTAACGAAGGAAGTATACAAGGGATAGATGTTTATGATGAGAATGGATGTAAAATAGAGAATGAGGATTCTGGAGAAATATGGCTTATAACGATACTTAAAAATTCAAAAGATGTATATATTTTGAATCGTGGAGAAATAACTAAAATATCTAATAATTCTTCTAGTGTAACAATAAAAAATTCAGGTAATATTAATACTATAAGTGGAAGTGAAGAACCATCAATAAGTGGTAAAAAACCTATAACTAATGATACAGATAAAGATGAAGATAAAAAGGCACGTGGTTTATATCCTAAAGTAGAATCTTGTATACCTGCTTTAAAAGATTATGTAAGAATAACTATATCAACAAAACCAGAGAGTTCAAAGTATAAAATTTATTATAGAGTAGTTGATGAAAAACCATCTGCGAAATATGTTGGAGAAAAAATTAGTACTAAAGGTTGGAGTATGGTTACAATATCAAATCAATCTTTTATTGAAAGAGCCAAAGATGGATCATATATAGAAGCAGTAGAAATAGATACCTCAAATAATGAAGTTTCACGATGGGGAAAATCTAGCATTACAGATGATGGAATTTAGACATTAAACTTATTCATTTTGCAGATTACTATTTAGTAATCTGCTATTTATTTTTTAAAAATTATCATCTTGCTAAACAAGTAATTTAAAACTATAACAACTATATTAGTAAATATTTTTACAATAACATCATTTACAAAAAGCAAATCAATCATTACATACATAATTAACATTTCAACGACACCAGAAAGTAGCCTAAAACTAACAAAAGACAAAAATTCCTTAAATAAGAACTTTATTTCAATTCTTTTACTTTCAAACACAAAAAACTTATTAGTAACATAAGCAAATAAAACAGCAAGTATCCATGCCAAAGCATTTGCAACCATAAAATTAAATAAAATAACTCTAGTAAAAAATAAATACGAAACTATATTTACAAGAGTAGTAAATGCTCCAAAAAATAAATATAATATTGTCTCTTTATACTTTTTTAAAATCAAATATAATCCTCCTAAGCTAATTTAATATAAATATACTTAAAGATACTAACAAACATTAGTATAGCACATCTATTAATAAATCAATATATCTTAAAATATTATAAAAAATAAAACTATAATATTCTATAATTAATATGTACTCATAATCCATATTTTATCAAAATAAAATATGACCTTAATTTAGAAATCTGATATAATAAAAATTAAATACATATAAGGGGGTAAACATGAGAAAGTACAAATTAAAAAAATTGTCAAAGCTACTAGCATTGTTGACAGTTTGCTTTTTAATAGTGTCAACAATACCTGTCTCAGCAGAAAACCATAAAACTCTAGATGGAGTAGAAACTGCAGAGTATTCTGAAAGCTATCTTCAATACCTAGAAGATGTCAAAAATGGAGACACAGCAAAATATAATGGAGTAATACCTTTTCCACATGAAATGGAAGGTACAACACTTCGAAATAAGGGTAGAAGTAGTCTTCCATCAGCATATAAATCAAGTGTAGCATACAACCCAATGGATCTTGGTCTTACTACACCAGCAAAAAATCAAGGAAGTCTTAATACATGCTGGTCTTTTTCAGGTATGTCAACTTTAGAAGCATATCTTAAATTAAAAGGATATGGAACGTATGACTTATCAGAAGAACATTTAAGATGGTGGGCAACTGGTGGAAAATATGGATGGAACTTAGATGATATGTCAGGGAGTTCAAATGTAACAGCTATAGGATATCTGACAGCATGGGCAGGTCCTAAGTTAGAAAAGGACATACCATATAATCTTAAATCTGAGGCACAAGGTGCAACTGAACCTTCAAATATGGATACTGCACCTACTCAATTTAATGTAACAGATGTTGTTCGTCTTAATAAAGATAAGGAAACTGTAAAGAATGCTATAATGCAATATGGTTCAGTGACATCAGGTTATGCACATTATTCAACATATTTTAATAAAGATGAAACAGCATATAACTGTACAAATAAGAGAGCTCCATTAAATCACGCTGTAGCGATAGTAGGATGGGATGATAATTATTCAAAAGATAATTTTGCATCTGATGTAAAACCAGAATCAAATGGAGCATGGTTAGTAAAAAGCAGTTGGGGAGAGTTTAACTCTATGAAAGGATTCTTCTGGATTTCTTATGAAGATAAAACTCTACTAACAGATACAGATAACTATGCAATGAAATCAGTATCAAAACCAGATAGTGATAAAAAAATGTACCAACTTGAATATGCTGGTCTTAGCAAGATAATGTCAAATAAAGTAACAGCAGCAAATGTATTTGATTTTAGCAGAGACTCTGAAAAACTTGATTCTGTTATGTTTGAAACAGACTCTGTAGGAGCAAAATATGAAGTATATTATGCACCAGTGGTAAATGGAGTTCCTCAAAACAATTCAATGACAAAACTTGCAAGTGGAACAGTATCATATTCTGGATACATAAATGTACCTACTAATTCTTACAGCTTACCAAAAGGTAAAGGAGCAATAGTAGTAGTTATAGACAACACAGCAAATCCTAATAGAGAAAAATCAACTTTAGCATATGAAACTAATATAGATGCATATTATTTATATGAGGCTAAAGCAAACTTAGGTGAAAGCTACATACTTCAAAACAATAAGTTTGAGGATATAAATACATATAGTGAATTTTCTCCTTGTAACTTTGTTATAAAAGCTATAACAAAAACATCTTCTGGACAAGCTACTTCAGGAGAATCTTTAACTGGAGCAGATAGATATGAAACAGCAGTTAAAGTTAGTCAAAAAGGATGGACTTCTTCACAAAATGCAGTATTAGTAAATGGAGACGCAATAGTGGATGCTTTAACAGCTACACCATTTACAGCAGCAATCGACTCTCCAATTCTTTTGACAGGAAAAGATAACTTAGATTCAAAAACTAAGGCAGAGTTACAAAGATTAGGAACTAAAAAAGTTTATCTAATAGGTGGAGAAAATTCTTTAAGCAAGAATGTACAAACTCAACTTAGTAATATGGGTATATCAGTAGAAAGAATTTCAGGTAGTGATAGATACAAGACTAGTATATCTCTAGCTCAAAAGTTAAATAGTATAAAATCTGTTTCACAAGTTGCAGTGGCAAATGGTGTAAATGGACTTGCAGATGCAATAAGTGTTGGTGCAGCAGCTGCTGATAACAATATGCCAATAATACTTACTAATGAAAAAAGTGAGTTGCAAGGTGCTGATGAGTTTTTAAATTCATCAAAAATAACTAAGTCTTATATAATTGGTGGAACAGCTACTTTATCATCAAATTTAGAAAGTAAGCTTTCAAATCCAACAAGACTTGCAGGAAGTAATAGAAATGAAACTAATGCTAAGATAATAGATAAATTCTATCCTAGCTCAGATTTGAAATATGCTTTTGTTGTTAAAGATGGTTCAAAGAGTCAAGGAGACTTGATAGATGGACTAGCAGTAGGAGCATTAGGTGCTAAAACTGATTCACCAGTAGTTCTAGTTGGAAATAAGTTAGATGAAAGTCAAAAAAATGTACTTAAGTCTAAGAAAATAGAAACTCCTATTAGAGTTGGTGGAAATGGAAATGAAAATGCTTTTAATGAACTAAATACTCTTTTAGGAAAATAGTGAATGGAAAGATAGTAAGGATATACATTTTATTATTAAAAAATGTTCAATAGAAGTTTATAAATATAAAATAACAAAAAGGGGTGTCTCAAAATGAACTTTTTAGTTCATGAGGCACTCTTTTTTGTTGTTTTATATTTTTATCATTTAAATAATGAAAAATAGGCTTGTCTATATTTTTAGATAGTTTTCTTATTATTGATGAAAAATGTAATAATTTTAAACTGTAAAATAGTGTAAAGTTATTTTATAATATAAATATAGTAAGATTTTAAACAAAATAAGGGGGAATAATAATGAAAGCACCAAAAACTATTTTAACAATACTGACAATAGCGCTTACTTTAAGTAGCATTTCTATAATACCATCATATGCACTTACAGAGGAAAAATTAATAGGTAATGGTAGATATGAAACTGCTGTAAAGATAAGTCAAAAGGCATACAGTTCTAGTTCTAATGTAGTGTTAGTTAATGACAATTCATTAGCTGATGCACTTTCAGCCACACCATTTGCAAAGGCTAAAGGAGCACCAATACTTTTGACAGAAAGTGATAAGCTAGATGATAGGACTGAAAAAGAGATAAAACGTCTAGGAGCTAAAGATATTTATTTGATAGGAGGTACTGCTGTACTTAATAAAGATATAGAGAACAAGTTAAAAGGTAATGGACTTAATGTAGAAAGAATTAATGGTAAGGATAGATATGAAACTTCACTGATTTTGGCTAATAAGCTTAAGGATATAAAAGATATTAAGGAAGTTGCTGTAGTAAATGGTGAAAAAGGATTAAGTGATGCTGTTAGCGTTGGAGCACCAGCAGCTCAAAATAAGATGCCTATAATTTTGTCTAGTCCTAAGGACGGAGTAGAAGCATTTGATAAATTTATAAGGGATGAGAAAGTTATAAAAGCATATGTAATTGGAGGTACGACTTCAGTTTCAAGAGCTGTAGAAAAGAGTCTTCCTAATGCAGAAAGAGTGAGTGGGAAAGATAGAAATGAGACTAATGCTAAGGTCATAGAAAAGTTTTACACTGATACAAATTTAAGTAATTTATATGTAACTAAGGATGGTAGTAAAAATGAGAATCAACTAATAGACTCGTTAGCTGTTGGAGTATTGGCTGCAAAAAATGAGTCTCCTGTTGTTTTGGTTGGTAATAAATTAAACACAAAACAAAGGGACATACTTAGTACTAAAAAATTAAATACTATAACACAGGTAGGTGGAAATGGAAATGAAGAAGCTTTTGATGAAATTAAAAGTCTACAAGAAAAAACTGTGTTTGAAGCAAAAACTGTTGAGGAATTAACTGATATGATAAATATAGCAAGTCCTAATGATATTATAAACTTTAAACCAAAAGAGAATACTGTAAATGAAGCTTTTAGAATGGTAACAAATAAACCAATAACTGTGAATATAAAGGGTGATTGTTCAAAGACTCTTACAGTAGATATGCCTAATGGTGAAGTGAATAACTATGCTACTTTGGTAAATGTTATAGTTAGAAATATTGGAGAAGGTGGATTTAATAACCATGATACAATCACTATATTGTCAGTTCGTGACAAAAATGGTAGAGTTATAGAAAATACTAGAAATTCAGATATAGATACGTTGATGATATTAGCTTCTGCTAATGATACAAAATTGATTAATGATGGATATATAGGAAAACTTATAGATAATTCATCTAATAGTGATATAACTAATAATGGTACTATAGATAAAAAAGTTAATCAGGTTGAAGATTTAGAGGCTAAAGTAGATTCAATTGAAAAAGCTATAGATTCTATAAGTCAAAAAGTCAATAAAATACAAGATATACTAGATAAGCTTGGATTTCTAAAGAAATTTCTTAGCTAAGAATATATATATTTAAGTGAAGTGTGTGTTGTAATTGTTCTAAATTTATGTAGTTAAACAGGTTTATATACAAATAGATTTATAGATAAATATGTAGTTTAGTATATATTTGAATAAGCTTTGGGGAGGTAACATGGGGATTGGAATTGAATGTAACAAAAAAATAAATAAAAGTATTGACAAAACTAGAATAAAGAAAAATAATCTAAATAGCAATAGCAATAGCAATAGCAATAGCAATAGCAATAGCAATAGCAATAGCAATAGCAATAGCAATAGCAATAGCAATAGCAATAGCAATAGCAATAGCAATAGCAATAGCAATAGCAATAAAATTTCAAATAATGCTGTAGATTCTAAACTTATGAATAGTAGGATTAAATCAATAGATATAATAAGAGGGCTATCAATAGCCCTCATGATAGTCTGCAATAATCCTGGGACTTGGATGAGAATGTATCCTCAATTAAGACATGCTGTATGGCATGGTGTAACACTTGCAGATTTTGCATTTCCTTTTTTTGTTATATCTTTAGGTGTTACAATTCCAATATCAATAAATAGTAAGATAAAAAATAATAAATCCACACTGAGTATAATACTTAGTATATTCAAGAGAAGTATCTTATTGATATTATTTGGATTTTTCTTAAATTACCTAGGAAATCCTGATTTAGATACTGTAAGAATACTTGGAGTACTTCAACGTATGGGATTAGTCTATTTTGTGACTAGTTTAGTATATTTACTACTAAAAAAATTAAATGTTGGAAGTACTGCTACAATAATTACTTTTCTATGTATATCTACATTTATAATAGTTGGGTACTACATATTAGCAAAACCTTATGGATTTGAGCTAGAAGGTTCTCTTGCACAGTTAGTGGATTTACATTTCTTCAAGGGACATTTGTACAAGCCAGAATTTGAACCAGATGGTTTTTTAACTAGTATAGTAGCAATTTCTTCAGGTATGTTGGGATGCACTATGGGATGTGTACTTTTAAAAGAAAATCTAGGAGAATATAAAAAATTCTTTAAAATACTGGTTATGAGCATAATCCTGCTAATAGGTGCTTTTATCTTTAATCAGTATTTTCCATTTAATAAAAGATTATGGTCTAGCTCATTTGTACTTTTAATGGCTGGCAGTTATGGTATATTACTGTCAATATTTTATTTTATATGCGACATCAAAAATAAAAGTAAAATATTTACCCCAATAATAGCACTTGGAAGTAGCCCTATTTTTACATATATGTGCCTTGAAATATTAAGTCATGTTTTTTGGAATGTTCCAAAACTTACGAACAAAGTCGATTATCCAACTACCTTGGTAGAGTGGACTACATATGAACTTATAACACCTTGGGCAGGTACAACTTGGGATTCTCTTATATTTTCTTTATTGTATGTCCTATTCTGGGTTATAGTAATGTCTATAATGTACAAGAAAAAAATATTTATTAAAATTTAGTGCAATATTTTTAGATGATAAAGTCTTTGATTTGTTCAAATATACGGAAACTATCAGATATAATCAAAATTTCTCCTCGATAAAATTTAAAAACCATGCCATAAAAGATTACAAAAAGTTTACAATTTGTAATTTTTTGTGCTATAATGAAAAAAGATTTACATAATATTGAATTTATGTAATATAAAACAAGCTTAAGATGTATTAAAAAAGATTTAAAGATTTAAAGAACCAAAAAATTAGGGGGGATATGATGAAAAAAACAACAAAATTATTGGCAACAGGAATGTTGTCTGTAGCAATGGTGGCACCAAACGTAGCTTTAGCGGCTGAAAATACTACTGCAAATACAGAATCTAATTCAGATATTAATATAAATTTACAAAGAAAAAGTGTAGTGTTAGGAAGTAAATCTAATGCAAGTGTAAAATTTAAAGAAAAATTAAATGCTGATTCAATAACATTAAATTTTATGTGTTATGATATGCCACTTGAAGCTACTTTAAATTACAATGAAAAGACAGATTCATATGAAGGTGTAATAAACTATAACAAAGACCCAGAATACTTAAATGTATGGGAACTTCAAAGCATAAAAATAAATGGTAAAGATGAACAGAAAGTTTTAAACAAAGAAGACTTAGAGTCTATGGGATTAAATCTTAAGGATTATGATGTTACGCAAGAGTTTATAATAAGTGATGCAAATTCAACAAAAGCAGTAAATGAATATATGAGAAAAACTTCTGCACCAGTAAAAAAACTTGCTGGAGCTACTAGATTTGAAACTGCTGTTGAGATAAGTAAACAAGGTTGGAAAGATGGGTCTAGTAAGGTTGTAATAGTTAATGGAGAATTAGCAGCAGATGGAATTACAGCTACTCCACTTGCATCTACATATGACGCACCAATATTACTTGCAAATAAAGATGATATACCAGAAAGTACAAAAGCAGAGTTAAAACGTCTAAATCCAAGTGATGTAATAATTATAGGTGATGATGGTTCAGTTTCACAAAAGGCAGTGTCTCAAATTAAATCTGCTGTAAATGTAAATGTGACTCGTATTGGTGGAGTTGATAGACATGAAACATCTTTACTTATAGCAAAAGAAATAGATAAGTATCATGATGTTAATAAAATATACATAGCAAATGGATATGCTGGTGAATATGATGCTCTTAATATTTCATCAAAAGCTGGTGAAGACCAACAACCTATAATATTAGCTAATAAAGATTCTGTACCACAAGGTACATATAATTGGTTATCTTCACAAGGTTTAGAAGAAGCTTATTACATAGGTGGTAGTCAAAGTTTATCATCAAAAATTATAGACCAAATATCTAAAATAGCAAAAAATGGTACTTCAAAAAATAGAGTTTCTGGAGCAGATAGACATGAAACAAATGCAAATGTAATTAAGACTTTCTATCCAGATAAAGAGTTGAGTGCAATGTTAGTTGCAAAATCTGACATAATAGTTGATTCAATAACAGCAGGACCTTTAGCAGCTAAATTAAAAGCTCCAATACTTATAACTCCAAAAACTTATGTTTCTGCATACCATAGTACAAACTTATCAGAAAAAACAGCAGAAACAGTATATCAAATTGGTGATGGAATGAAAGATAGTGTTATAAATTCTATAGCATCTAGTTTATCAAAACACAATGCACCAACAGAACCAGATAATTCAGGTTCAGCAGCAGGAAAAACTGTAGTGATAGACCCAGGCCATGGGGGTTCTGATTCAGGGGCAACAAGTGGATTAAATGGTGGAGCACAAGAAAAGAAATATACTCTTAATACAGCATTAGCAACTACTGAATATTTACGTTCAAAAGGTATAAATGTTGTTATGACTAGAGATACAGATAAAACAATGGCTTTAGGAGAAAGAACAGCATTATCAAATACTATAAAGCCAGATTTATTTACAAGTATACATTACAATGCGTCTAATGGAGCTGGTAATGGTGTGGAAATTTATTACAAAGTAAAAGATAAAAATGGTGGAACAACTAAGACTGCAGCATCAAATATCTTAAAAAGAATACTAGAAAAATTTAACATGAAAAATAGAGGAATCAAGACAAGAACACTTGATAATGGAAAAGATTACCTATATGTGTTAAGAAATAACAATTATCCAGCAATACTTGTTGAATGTGCATTTATTGACAATAAGAGCGATATGGATAAGTTAAATACTGCAGAAAAAGTAAAAACAATGGGAACTCAAATTGGAATAGGAATAGAAGATACAGTAAAATAAAATAGAAAATATTAAAGCAAAACATATCATCTCCTGTTATAATGTAAAATATAACAAGAGATGATATATTTTTGTAAAGAATCAAATTGTTTACAATGATGTTTCTTGTATTGATAATCTGCTCATTATTGAGTATAATATAGAAATAAGTCAAAAATAAGATAGAAATAAGTTGAAATTAAGAATTAAAAAAATTTTTATTCCAATATGGAGGTAACTATGTCTGGATATACTAATGATGAGTGTGAAATACCTAAAATTAAAAGCTATCCAGGGGCAGATAAAGAAATTGCAAGTGAGATTGACTATAGCATAGTAAAAGGAACAGTTTTATTCGACTTGTACCAAAGAATTATGGATTTAGTTTTATCTATAATAGGACTTGTGATAGGTTTACCTTTAATAGCAATATTTGGAATTCTTATTAAAATAGAGGACAAAGGACCAATAACTTATAAGCAAGAAAGACTAGGAAAATGCGGGAGAAGATTCTATATATATAAATTGAGATCTATGAGAACAGACGCAGAAAAATTTGGCGCACAATGGGCTGAAAAAGATGATCCTAGAATAACTAAGGTTGGAAAGTTTATTAGGAAAACTAGAATTGATGAGATTCCACAGCTGTTTAATATATTAAAGGGGGACATGGGCTTAATAGGTCCTAGACCAGAGAGACCGAACTTTACTGTTCAATTTAATGAGGAAATACCTGGATTTATCAACAGGCTCGCTATAAAACCTGGGCTTACAGGTTGGGCACAAGTAAATGGTGGATACGAAATCACTCCTGAAGAAAAACTTAAAGAAGATATTTACTATATAAAAAATAGGAGTATATTACTTGACTTTAAGATACTCTTTAAAACTGTTAAAGTAGTATTGACAGGAGACGGAGCTAGATAATTTTAAAATATTAGATTACTAATCAATGAAAAAGCTCTTTAAAAAGAGCTTTTTTATTGTCAAAAAATACAAAAAAGAAAAGGAATGAGAACTTATGATTAAAAAAATTTCTACTATATTATCGTTAGTTTTGTTAATCTCTATTTCTAGTACGATAGGAGTATTTGCAGATGCAAATCCCAAAAGAGAGTTGATAGAAGGGAGTATACCAGAGATTTCGACAGAATTAAATAAAAGAGCATTTAAGGATTCTAAAGAAGTAATTCTTGTAAATGAAGAGTCAATTGTAGATAGTATAAGTGCAACACCTTTAGCATATGCAAAAAATGCTCCAATAGTTGTAACTAAGAGTAAAAATCTTGGTAGAGTAACAAGAAATTATCTAAAAGAACTAGGTCCAGAGAAGGTTACGATAGTAGGTGGTTTAAAGGCAGTATCTAAAGATGCTGAACGTAATATAGAAAAAATGGGAATGAAAGTAGAAAGAATAAGAGGGAAAGACAGATATGATACATCTTTAAAGATAGCTAGAGAAATGTATAGAACAGTAGGATTTGATGAAGCATTTTTACTTAGCTCAACAACAGGATTAGAGAACGCCATATCTGTATATTCTTATGCCGCTAAAAGTGGAATGCCAATAATATGGGCTAAAGATGAAGGGTTTGAGGAACAAATTGATTTCTTAAAAGGCAAAAACCTTAAAAAAATATATGCATTAGGTGATTCAAAAGAGTTTATTGCAGAGATTGATTCTAACTTAAAAAATATAGAAGGAATAAAGCAAATAAATAAGTCAAGTACAAATGTTGATTTAATAAAGAAGTTTTATGATGAAAAAGATATAAAGAAAATCTATACTGCTAGATTAGACTTTGGTAGTAGATCTGATGTAAACGAATATATTTCTTTGGGAGTAGTATCAGCAAAAGAAAATATGCCAATACTGATTTGTAGTGATAACTTAAGTCGTGCACAAGATAAATTCTTGAAAGATAGCAATATAAATGATGTAGTTGAAGTTGGGTATACAGTAGGTGATTATAGTCTATTTAAGAGCATATTTAATCTAACATTCTTATCTTGTATAGTATTAATACTATTATTACTATTGATTACATTTAGGGCACTTAGATATGAGTCGAAATAGTTTTTGATTTATAAGGAAGCTTTTCATAGGTTAAATTTACTTAATTAGAATAATGTTTATAAGCAGTTTTAAAAGTTCTACTTTTAGAGTTTAAATTAGATAAGGAGAAAGAAGATGTCAAAAACAGCTAAAGCAGCATTGTGGATTATGGCAGCCACTATGTTTTCAAAAGTATTAGGTTTCCTTAGAGAACTTGTACTTGCAAATTTCTATGGGACAGGTATGTATGCAGACGTATTTGTATTAACATTAAATATACCTGGTTTAATCATAGCAGTCATAGGCTCTGCAGTTGCTACAACTTATATACCTATGTACTTTGAGACAAAGAAAAGACTCGGAGATGAAGGTGCCTTAAAATTTACTAATAATGTTTTAAATATATGCTATATAATGGCTATAGTAATAGCTATTATTGGGCTTTTATTTACAGAGCAATTTGTTACAGTATTTGCAGCAGGATTTAGAAACGACCCTGCTAAGTTCCAAGCAGCAATATTATTTACTAAAATAATGATTTCAGGAGTTTTATTCCTGAGTGGAAGTAAGATATTTAGTTCGTTTTTACAGGTGAATGACAGTTTTGTAATTCCTGGGCTTATAGGAATCCCATATAATATTATAATAATAGCAGCAATAGCACTAAGTGCAGGTAAAAATGTATGGATACTGCCAGCAGGAGCATTATTGGCTATGGCGAGTCAGCTATTGTTTCAACTGCCATTTGCGTTTAAGAAGTCCTACAAGTATAAGCCATATATAAATTTAAAGGATGAGTCCATAAAAGAGTTAGTCAACCTAGTATTGCCTATGTTGGTAGGAGTAGCTGTTGGACAGTTAAATATATTTGTTGACCGATTATTGGCAACCACTTTGGGTGATGGAAAGTTGTCTGCTCTTAACTATGCAAATAGGCTAAATGAGTTTGTTATGGCATTATTTGTTACATCTATAATAACAGTTATATATCCTAAACTAGCAAAAATGTCTGGTAAAGATAATAAAGAAGGATTTATAAGCACTATTGTAAAATCTTCAAATTGTATTATATTGGTGGTGCTTCCTATATCTATAGGAGCTATTATATTAGCAGAGCCTCTTGTTAGAATATTATTCCAAAGGGGTAAATTTGATGCGTTATCAACAGACCTTACATCTATAGCGCTTAGATTATATTCACTAGGTTTATTGGCTTGTGGAGTAAGAGATGTCTTATATAGGGCATTTTACTCTCTTTCAGATACAAAAACGCCAATGATAAATGGAAGTATAGCTTTAATAATAAATATAGTTCTTAATTTAATATTGATAAGACCATTGGGTCATGCAGGTATTGCTATATCAACTAGTACATCAAACATAATTACAGTTATATTATTATTTATATCTCTTAAAAAGAAAAATGGATATTTTGGAGGGGATAAAATTATAAAGACTGGTCTAAAAAGTTTGGTAGCATCTGGTGTGATGGCAGTAGCTACTTTATTGATATATAATAATCTATATGCATTTATGGGTTCAGGAACAATTAAAGAAATTATATCAGTTGGAGCTGGAGTATTAGGTGGAGCTTCTGTATATACTGTATTGATAGTTTTATTTAAGGTAGAAGAGATGGATTTAGCTTTTGAATTTTTAAGAAAAGGAAAACAAAAACTACTTAGAAGATAGATAATTACCTTGAAATTTTAAATTAGAGTCAGAAAGGATGAAAATATGGATTATAAGAATAATTATGAGATGTGGTTAAATTCTCCTTATTTTGATGAACAAACGAAAAATGAGCTATTAAGTATAAAAGATGATGAAAAAGAAATACAAGATAGATTTTATAAAAATTTAGAGTTTGGAACAGGTGGTTTAAGAGGTATAATAGGAGCGGGAACTAATAGAATCAATATTTATACTGTTAGACGTGCGACACTGGGCGTTTTAAATTATATCATGAAAACTCAAGGAGAAGAAGGTAAGCAAAAGGGAATAGTTATAGCACATGATAGTAGATACATGTCTAGGGAGTTTTGTATAGAAGTAGCAAAGACTTTAAGTGCTTATGGTGTAAAGGCTTATATTTTTGAAGAATTAAAGCCTACACCAGAACTTTCTTTTGCTGTTAGATATTTAAAGTGTGCTATGGGAATAGTAATAACAGCAAGTCATAATCCTAAAGAATACAATGGATATAAAGTATATGACTCAGATGGTGGTCAAATCTGTATAGATATGGCAAATGATATAATAGCAGAAGTTAATAAGATTGATGATTACAGTACTATTAAAAGTATAGATTTTAAAGAAGCTTTATCTAAAAATTTAATAACTATATTAGATAATGAAGTAGATGATGAGTTTATAAAAGCTGTTAAGAAGCAAGTTTTAAGACAAAATATAATAGATGAATACGGGAAAAAATTAAAAATAATATATACACCTATTCATGGTACAGGAAATAAGCCAGTAAGAAAAGTCTTAAATGAATGTGGTTTTGAAAATGTAATGGTAGTTAAGGAGCAAGAATTGCCAGATTCTAATTTTTCAACAGTAAAGTATCCTAATCCTGAAGAAAAGTCAGTGTTTAATATAGCTATTGAAATGGCAAAGAATAATGGCACTGATTTGATAATAGGAACAGACCCTGATTGTGATAGAGTAGGTATCGTTGTAAAAGATTCAAGTGGTGAATATGTAGTCTTAAATGGAAATCAAGTCGGTTCACTTTTAGTTAGATATATATTAGAGAGTTTAGTTGAAGAAAATAAACTTCCTAAAAACAATCCTACAATAATAAAAACTATAGTTACATCAGAACTAGGTGCAAAAATAGCAAAGGCTTATAATGTAGATTGTTTAAATACTTTAACAGGATTTAAATTTATAGGAGAAAAAATAAAAGCGTTTGAAGAAAGCAATGATAGAAGTTTTATAATGGGATATGAGGAAAGTTATGGTTACTTAATTGGAACTCATGCTAGAGATAAAGATGGTGTTGTATCTTCACTTATGATATGTGAAATGGCAGCATACTATTCTTCAAAAGGTATGAACTTGTATGAAGCTTTGATAGATACATATAATAAATTTGGATACTACAAAGAGGACTTAAAGTCAGTAACTTTAAAAGGCATAGATGGAATAAAAAAAATAAAAGAGATGATGCTTTACTTTAGAAGTGTTAAAATAGATAATGTGGCTGATGTAAAAGTAGATAAAATTTTAGACTATAAAGATAGTGTTGATGATTTACCTAAGTCAGATGTACTTAAATTTTTACTTGAAGATGGCTCTTGGATAGCTATAAGACCTTCAGGTACAGAACCTAAAATTAAATTTTACTTTGGAGCAAATTCAGACAATCAAGAAGATGTAGAATTTAAGTTGAACAATTTAATATCTTATATATTAAATGTAGTGGATTCTATATAAAAAGCTAAGGGGAGATAAACAATGAAAGTATACAATGTCATAATGGCTGGAGGAGGAGGAACTCGTTTCTGGCCACTTAGTAGACAAGAAGTACCTAAACAGCTTATAAATTTAAGTGGAGAAGATGCTTTAATAAACGAAACTATAAACAGAATAGATTCTCTAGCAAAAAAAGATGATTTATTTATAGTAACCAATGAGAAGCAATTGGAAGCTTTAAAGGATATAGTAAAAGATAAATGTTTGGATAGTAATATATTGCCAGAGCCATGTGCCAGAAATACAGCAGCAGCTATAGGCTTTGCAGCATTTAACATAATGAAAAAATATGGTGATGGTGTTATGTGTGTATATCCAGCTGACCATTATATAAAAGATGAAAAAGAATTTAAATCTATTTTGGAAAAAGCTATCTATATAGCAGAAAATAATGATAAACTAGTAACTATTGGGATAACTCCTACATTTCCATCAACAGGATATGGATACATAAATTTTAATAGAGAAAATACTATAGAAGATGTTGCATATGAGGTAGTGGAGTTTGTAGAAAAACCAAACTATGAAATTGCTAAAGAATATGTAAACTCTAAAAAGTATGTATGGAATAGTGGAATGTTCGTATGGAAGGTATCTAAAATACTAGAAGATTTTAAGAGATACTTGCCAAAAGTATATGAAAAATTAGAAGATATAAGTAAATACTTAGGAACAAAAGAAGAAATGGAAAAAATAAAAGAAATATACCCAACTATACAATCAATCTCTATAGATTATGGTATTATGGAAAGAAGTAATGATGTTATAGTAGTTCCTGGTGATTTTGGATGGAATGATGTTGGTTCTTGGGATTCTCTAGGTGCAATATATCCAACTGATGATGAAGGTAATATCAAAAGAGGTGAAAATATTACTATAGATACTAAAAATTCAATTATATATTCAGATGACAAATTAATATCGACAATAGGTATTAGTGATTTGATAGTAGTATCTACAAATGATGCAGTTATGGTTTGTAGAAAAGATAAAGCTCAAGATGTCAAAAAAATAGTAGAGCAGTTAAAAGAAGAAGATAGACAAGAATATATGTAGGAGGTGTTCATTTGATTCCTAAAAAAATACATTATGTATGGTTTGGTGGTCCAAAAGGAAATATAGAAAATATATGTATAAATTCTTGGAAAGAAAAGCTTCCAGAATATGAGATAGTAGAGTGGAATGAAAAAAACTTTGATATAGAGAAAGAAATAAAAGGAAATAAGTTTTTGGAAGAATGTTATAAAAGAAAACTTTGGGCATTCATATCTGATTATACAAGAATAAAAGTACTCTATGAACAAGGTGGAGTTTATATGGATACAGATATGCAAATATTAAAGGATATAACTCCTCTTTTAGAAAATAATAGGCTAATCTGTGGGTATGAAGATGATAGAGAGTATATAAATGGTGCTATAATAGGTGTAGAAAAAGGACATCCTTTTTTAAAAGACTTATTGGAGTACTATGAAAAAGAAGTACTTACTTCTTCATTGTTTACAATACCAAAGATAATGACTCATCTTATGGAAAAGAATTATAAGAAGATTGACCTAAATAATTATGAAGAAGGAATACGTGTTTACGACAAAGAATATTTTTATCCTTTTGGATTTAAAGAAGACTTTACACCAGAATGTATAACAGAAAACACTTTTGGGATACATTGGTGGGGAAAAAGTTGGGCTAAAAAGAGAAATTATTTCTTAGAAAGCAAACACTTAACAGGTGTAAATAAGATATGGAAGTGTTGTAAAATATTTGCAAGTAATACTTTACGAAGCTAAAAGGGAGAAAGTAAAATGAAGACTTTAAATGATGATAGAAATATTATGATTAGAAAATATCTTTATATATTTGTTTTGTTTATCATATTACTTAGAAAGTATATGATATCATTTATTGACCCAAATATGGATATAGGGATGATTAAATCAGCGTTATTTTATTCTTCAATAGGAATACTAATGCTACTTTTTTTATTTGATAAGAGAAAAAGTATAACAGAAATGGTACTAGTTGGAGTTTGTGTCTTACTTTATTTATTAAATAGGGAAGGAGCTATATTATTAATCGTTTTATTAGCTGTATCAGCTAAGCAAATAGATGATAAATTTATAGTTAAAAATTATTTAATAATATCGGCATGTTTTTTAATGGTAGCTATATTATTATTTAATCTATTTCCTTCATTAATATTTAATCAGGAAGTCCACTATAGATATATAGAAAAAATAGATATGCTTGTTACAAGAATGGATTTTGGACTTGGTAATCCAAATAGTGTATTTTATCATATGGTTACTATATATGCAGCATATATATTCTTAAGATATAAAGATTATAATAAATGGGATAGAATAATTTTATTTGGTTCTGCATTTTTTGTTTATCAAACCACATATAGTAGAACTGGATTTTTCACTATATTAGCAGGATTAATATTTGTAGAAATAATAAGATGGATAGATATAAAAAAAATAAAAGGACTACCAATGCTCCTAAAGACATTACCGATAATACTTACTTTATTTAGTGTAATTATTGGTAAAGTATTTGATAAAAGCACTTTATTAAATAGATTATTAGCAAGTAGACCTAAGTTCTGGCATGTATACTTGGCTGAAAAGGGGAACTTTCTAAAACCTTTTGGAAATTCATATAGTCCTGCTATAAAAGCAACTAATCCATTAGATAGTTCTTATGTATATATAATTAGTGTACTAGGAGTAGTTGCTTGTATATTATTTATGTATTTGATGTATAAAGGAATAGAAAGCTTTATAGAAAAAGATAAAAAAGCATATTTAGTAGCTTTATTTATATTTTTACTATACTCTTTTGCAGAAAATTTATTATTAGAAGCTTCATTTAGTTTTGCAGTAGTATTACTAATAAAAGAAGTGATATTAAATGATAAAAGGGAAATAGATTTGTGGAAGATGAAAAGTAGGAGGTAGTAATGTTAATATCATTAATAATGCCAACATTAAATAGATATGATGATATATACTTACTTATGGACAGCTTAGAAAATCAAACTTACAAAAACTTTGAACTTATAGTAGTAGACCAAAATGATAATAGCAAAGTTAAAGAAATAGTTGATAAATACATTGATAAGTTAGATATAAAGTATATAAAAAGCTCTAAAAAAGGATTGAGTTATAACAGAAATGTAGGCATAGACAATGCTGTAGGGCAAATTATAGGTTTCCCTGATGATGATTGTGTCTACGAAAATGATACATTAGAAAAAGTTATAAATTTCTTTAATAAAAATAAAGATTATAAAATATACAGTTGCAAAACTATGGATTCAAATAAAGTTGATGCATTTAAGAAAATGTATGATGGAACTTGTGATATCACAAGTTCCAACGTTTTGGATACTATAACATCCATAACTTTTTTTATTGATTTTGAAGGTAAAGACTATACAAGATTTGATGAGAAATTGGGTGTTGGTGGAGAGTTTGGTGCTGGTGAAGAGATAGATTATGTTTTAAACTTATTGAGTTTAGGTTTTAAAGGAAAATACTTTGGAAATGATATAATTTACCATCCTGCAAAAAAACATTCTAAATCTAAAGAAAAGTATCAAAAAGATTATAACTATGGAAGAGGCTTTGGAGCGCTTTGCAAAAAGGAAATAGTCTATAGAAAAAATTATAAGTTTGCAAAAGTTATGGTATCAAAACTTGTAAGAAATATAGGAGGTCTTATATTGAGTTCCAATAGAGATTATCATAGTGCCACTATAAAAGGAAGAATTAATGGATTTAGACAGTACAAGTTATAATGAGGATGGTGTTTATGGACAAGGTTAAATTTTTAATAAATATGCTTTTGGCTTTTTTTATATATCCATTTAATAAGCATAAGTTTAATGGTAGAGATATCTGGCTTATAGGTGGACATTCAGGGGATATATACAATGATAATTCAAAGTTTTTTTATGAGTATATGCTAAAAGAACATAATGATGTAGAAACTTATTGGGTAGTAAATAAAGACAGTAAAGTATTTGATAAAATTCCAGGCAAAAAATTAATAAGAGGAAGTGTAGAAAACTATCTGTATTATTACAATTCAAAAGCTATAGTATTTTCACATGCACCATCAGCAGATATAGCACCATACAATTTTGCTGTACCTGTTCTTAATTATTTTCATAAAAAAACGATAAAAGTGTTTTTAAATCATGGGACTATAAGTTTTAAAAAAAGAAAACCTATGAACAAAAAGTTCAAAAATATTATAGATAACCTATATAAAAGCTATAATATAGTTACAGCAAGTTCTGAATTTGAAAGAAATGTTATGGTAAATGATTGGGGAATGTTAGATGACTCAGTTTATATAATTGGAAATGCAAGATATGACAATTTACCAACAAATGAAGTTGCACAAACTCGAGATATATTATATACTCCTACATGGAGAGATTGGATAAAATTTAGTTCAGGAAAATTTACGGATACAGATTATTTTAAAAATATAATGAATTTTTTAAATGATGACAAATTAAATAAAATATTAGATGAGAAAGATATAAATGTAAAAATTTATATGCATCATCTTATGCATGAGTTTATAGATGATATAAAAGAAAATATAACAGGAAAACGAATTGTGTTTTTAGATAAAGGGGTAACTCTAGCAAATGAAATCAGAAAATCAGCTGCAAATATAACTGATTATTCAAGTGTAGCCATAGACTTTTTGTATATGAATAGACCTATCTTGTTTTACCAATTCGATTTGGATGAATATATGGAAAAAGTTGATTCATATATAGATTTAAAAAGTGAAATGTTTGGGTCTTTGGCTTATAATAATGATGAAGCCGTGAATAAACTTATTGATATTATTGAAAATAATTTTGAGGTTATGGATAACCAAAAAAATGAAAGAAATAAGTTTTTCAGATATAATGATAATAAGAACTGCAAGAGGATATATGATTGTGTATTAAGTAAAATTAAATAAATATTTTATAAATGATGAGGAAGGTAATATGAAGAAGAATTTAGTATCTATAATTACTCCCATGTATAATTCTGAAAAATTTATTGAAGCAACCATAAAATCAGTATTAAACCAAACTTATCAAGAATGGGAAATGTTAATTATTGATGATTGCTCAACA
The DNA here is from genome assembly GCF_001077535.1 of Clostridioides difficile ATCC 9689 = DSM 1296. Taxonomy (GTDB): domain Bacteria; phylum Bacillota; class Clostridia; order Peptostreptococcales; family Peptostreptococcaceae; genus Clostridioides; species Clostridioides difficile. The sequence goes on along the minus strand of NZ_CP011968.1, from coordinate 3,082,203 downwards.
GATAATAGTCCTAATATAGTCAAATCTTATATGCAACAGGATAGTAGAATAAAATGTATAAAGACTGAGACTAATAAGGGTGTCTCTAATGCTAGAAATTTAGCACTAAGTAAGGCAACAGGACAATTTATAGCTTTTTTAGATAGTGATGACCAATGGAATAGTAGTAAGTTAGAAAAACAAGTAAATTTTATGTTAGAAAATGACTATGTAATTTCATTTACTTCATATGAACTGATGGATGAAAATGATAAAAAATTAAACAAAGTAATAAAAGTTCCACCTAATGTAGATTATAGAAGATTATTAAAAGGAAATATCTTAGGATGTCTTACTGTTGTGATTGATAAGTCTAAATTGGATTTTGAAATAAGAATGAGTGGTGTAAGACATGAAGATTATGTTTTATGGTTATCGATATTGAAAAAAGGGCATATTGCTCATGGAATAAATGAAGTTCTAGCATTATATAGAAAATCTAGCAATTCCCTAAGTGGTAATAAAATAAAAGCTGCTATGTGGACTTGGAATATATATAGAAATATAGAAAAAATACCTTTATACAAAGCTATATACTACTTTATTAATTATGGAATAAACGGAATCAAAAAAAGTTAGACAGAGAGGAAGATTTAATTAATGTATAAATATAAATTTACTGTATTTACTCCGACGTATAACAGAGCTCATTTACTTGAAAATTTGTACAATGATTTAAAAGCTCAAACTTATGATTTCAATGATTTTGAATGGTTGATTGTTGATGATGGAAGTAGCGACAGTACTAAAGAGTTAGTTGAAAAATTTATATCAGAAAATAAATTAAATATAAGATATATATACAAAGAAAATGGAGGAAAACATACTGCAATAAATCTAGGTGTAAAAAATGCAGATGGAGAGCTATTTTTCATTGTAGATAGTGATGATGGTTTAATTAAAGATTCTCTTGAAATTGCTAATGATGAGTGGGATTCTTTAGAGAATAAAGAAGGATTTAGTGGAGTTGTTGGACTTTGTGTATATCCAAGTGGAGATTTGATAGGGACAGAAATGCCTGAAGATAAGAAAATATGTCACTTTGCAGACCTATATTTTAAGTATGGCGTTAAGGGAGATAAAAGCATAGTATTTGTAACTGATGAGCTTATAAAATTTCCTTTTCCAGAAAGAAAAGAAGTGAGATTTTTACCAGAAAGTGTAGTATGGAATGAAATGTCTAAATACTATAAAGTTATATGTGTAAATAAACCTATGATAATAAGAGATTATTTGGATGATGGTTTGACTAAGAATATATTAAGTAAAAATGCATTAAGAGGTAGAGCATTAGAGTTTTTATATTTAATAAATCAAAATACATATCCATTAAGTAGATATCCATATATGTGGATAAAAAATTACATAAATTTAGCCAGATACTCATTGTTGTCTGATAGTCATTATTTTGGTGAATTAAGAAAAGTATCTGATAAATTGTTGTATTTAGCATTATTCCCATTAGGATATTACAAATATATTGGACAAAGAAAATTAGTATCTAAGTAAACTTGTTGGTATAGTACTGCTAGTTGCTATATAAGGAGAGTAAAAATATGAATGAGCCTTTAGTATCGATAATTACTCCTGTTTATAATTCAGAAGAGTTTTTATCAGAGACGATAAAGTCAATCCAAAATCAAACTTATAAAAATTGGCAGCTTTTATTAGTGGATGATTGTTCTAAGGACAATTCAAGTGAAATTATAAAAAGTTTTCGAAAAGAAGATGCTAGAATAAAATATATAAAGCTTGAAAAAAATTCTGGAGCTGCAGTATCTAGAAATGTTGGTATTAAGAATGCGGAAGGTCGATTTATTGCATTTGTAGATAGTGATGATTTATGGGATAGTAGAAAATTAGAGATTCAGATAGAATATATGTTAAAAGAAAATGTAGGTTTTTCTTTTACATCTTATAGATATATGAGACAAGATGGGTCAAAAACGAATAAGGTTGCAAGAGCTCCTAAGAAAATTGACTATGAAGGATTACTTAGAAATACTATAATAGGATGTTCTACAGTGGTCATTGATAAGGAGATTGTAGGAGAGTTCAGCATGCCTTTGGTAAGAAGAGGACAAGATACTGCAACCTGGTTACAGTTACTTAAAAAGGAAAAATATGCATATGGGATTCAAGAAGATTTAGTGAATTACAGATTAGTTGGAAATTCTATATCAAGTAACAAGATAAAAGCATTAAAACGAACTTGGAATACTTATAGAAATGTTGAAAATTTAAGTTTACCAAAAAGTCTATATGTATTTTGTTTCTATGTTTTTAATGCCATTAAAAAAAGAGTATAAGTTTTATATACTTGGAGGTAAAAAAATGAAAATAGCTATAGCTGGGACGGGATATGTAGGTTTGGTTACAGGTGTTTGTCTAGCAGAGGTAGGCAATGAAAATGTAGTCTGTGTTGATGTAGATGAACAAAAGGTTAAATCAATGAAACTTGGAATAGCACCTATATATGAAGAAGGCCTAGAAGAACTTATGGTTAAAAATTACAACAGAGGAAGAATAGATTACACTACAGACTATAAAAAAGCTTATGAAGATGTAGATGTAATATTAATAGCTGTAGGTACACCTGAGAGAAGTGATGGCTCAGCCAACCTAGATTATATAAAGGCAGTTGCAAAGCAAATAGCTGAAACTGTGACAAAAGATACTCTAGTAGTAATAAAATCTACAGTTCCAATTGGTACAAATGAAGAGATAGAAGATTATATAAATAGAAACCTAAAAAATGATGTAAAAGTAGAACTTGCATCTAATCCAGAGTTTTTATCACAAGGAACAGCAGTAAAAGATACTCTACATGCTTCAAGAATCGTTATAGGTGTAGAAAGTGAATGGGCTAGAGAAATATTAGAGGAAATCTATAAGCCTTTTAATCAACCTATAATAGTTACAAATAGAAATAGTGCTGAGATGATAAAATACGCATCAAATAACTTCTTAGCTCTTAAAATATCATTTATGAATGATATTGCAAATCTTTGTGAAATAGCAGGAGCTAACATAGAAGATGTAGCTTTAGGAATGAGTTATGATGATAGAATAGGAAGTAAGTTTTTAAAGGCGGGAATAGGATATGGTGGTTCTTGCTTTCCAAAAGACACAAAAGCTCTTCACTGGTTATCTGAACATAATGGTTATGAATTAAAAACAGTAAAAGCTGCAATAGAAGTTAATGAAAGTCAAAAACTTAAATTAGTTAGAAAGGCATCTAAGTTAGTAGAGAGCTTTCAAGATATGAAGGTTGCTGTTTTAGGTTTGACTTTTAAGCCAGATACTGATGATATAAGAGAAGCACCATCTATACCAAATATAAAATATTTGCTCGAAAGAGGGGCAAGAGTTACTGTATATGACCCAATTGGTGTAAATAATACTAAGAAAATATTTGGTGATTCTATACTTTATGCTGATTCTGTAGATGATGCGATAGAAGATGCAGAGATATGTTTTATAATGACAGAATGGAAAGATGTATTAAATTATGATATACATAAGTATAAGGAAAAGATGAAAAATCCTTTAGTCCTTGATGGAAGAAATTGTTATAAAATTAAAGATATGGAAGAGTTAGGAATTGAGTATTATTCGATAGGAAGGTAAATATTATGAAGACTGTTTGTTATTTAGCTGATGGGTCAAATCCTCATACTTTAAAATGGTGTAGTTTTTTTAAAAATAAAGGATATGACATTCATGTAATCTCTTTAAATGGAGGTCACATGGAAGGAATAAAAATTTATAATTTTGGTTCTAATGTAGAAGAACTAAAAAATGAAAATATTTCTAAAAAAACGGGATACTTAGGTTCAATAAAGCAGATAAAGAAGCTAGTAAATGAAATAAAGCCAGATATATTGCATGCACAGTATGCAAGTAGTTATGGATTTATAGGCAGTCTACTTGGGTATCATCCATATATTATTTCTGTTTGGGGTACTGATATTTATGATTTCCCTAATAATGGTTTTATACAAAAACAAATTATAAAACATAACTTTAGAAAAGCAGACTATATCTTTTCAAATAGTAGAGATATGGCTAAAGAGGCTAATAAATATACAGCTAAACATGTAGATGTAACCTTTTTTGGAGTAGATATGGATAGGTTTAAGCCTATGGAAGTAGAAAAAGAAGACGCTTTTGTAATAGGAATTATAAAGAGTTTAGAAAAAAAATATGGAATAGAATATTTAATACAAGCATTTAAGATGCTTAAAGATGAATATAAAGATAAGAAAATAATTCTTAAAATAGGTGGCTCTGGAAGTCAGATGGACAACCTAATAAATTTAGCTAAAGAATTGGGTATAGAAAATGATGTTCAGTTTTTAGGAAGAATATCTCCAGAAAATGTAAGCAAGACTTTTAATTCTTTTGATGTAACTGTATTTCCTTCTTTAAGAGAGGGATTTGGAGTGGCAGCTATAGAATCAGAAGCATGTGAAGTACCTGTTATAGTTACAAATGTAGGAGGACATCCAGAATCTGTATGGGAAAATGAAACTGGCTTAATTGTAGAACCAAAACAACCAGAAGAAATAAAAAATGCTATAATAAAACTAATGGAAAATGATGAACTTAGACTTAATATGGGTAAGAAAGGGCGTCAATTTGTTAGAGAAAATTATGAGGTTAATTTAAACTTTAATGATATAGAAAAAATTTATGATTCTATATTTGATAAATATAAAAAATAAAATGAAAAAATACAGCAAAAGATAGATGTTGTTGGCTATGCTTAGGTGCGTAGCTTTTGCTGTTTAAAGGAGGGCTTCTAGTTATGCGAGAAAGTATAGATTTAGAGAAAGAAAGCTTTTTTAATAGGCTTTTTAAAAAATATAAATTTAGACATTTAACACTATTAATTCTAGATATTTGTAGCGTACTAGTAGCGTTTCGAATGTCTTTAAGCTTGACAGGTAATTTAAATGCATTTACCACTAATGATATAATAATTTCAGTGTGTATATATATAGTACTTCATATAGTATCATTTAGATTGTTTAAGTGCTACAACACATTATGGAGATATGCAGGAGAAGAAGAAATTATATCTATTTTTGTGGCAACTTTAGCTTATTTAATTCCGATTTATATAATAAATAAATTATTAGGGTTTGATTATCCTATAATGTTTTATGTATTAAATACAATATTTATTATAATGTTTACAAGTGGCGCAAGAATAGCCTATAGAGCTATAAGAATAGTCATGAACAAGACATATTCTAGAGGAAAGGTTTCAAATATCCTTATAATTGGTGCAGGAGATGCAGGAGAAATGGTTATACAGGAACTAAAAAGAAATCCAGAACTTAAAAAAGTAGCAGTGGCTATAATTGATGATGATAAAAATAAAATTGGAAGAATAATCCATAATGTGAAAATTGTAGGAACAACTTCAGATATAAAAGATGTGGTAGAAAAGTACAATGTAGATGAGATAATCTTTTCAATAGCAAACATAGAGAAACGTAGAAAAAAAGATATTATTGATATATGTAAAAACACTAACTGTAAAATAAAGACAATACCAGGAATTTACGAAATTATAGATGGAAAAGTTGATATAAAACAGATTAGAGAAGTAGAGATAGAAGACTTGTTGGGTAGAGAGCCTATAAAAACAAATTTAAGAGAGATAAGTAATTACATTGAGGGAAAAGTAATCTTAATAACTGGAGGAGGAGGCTCAATTGGTTCAGAGCTTTGCAGACAGATTGCAGGATTTAATCCTAAAGAGCTTATTATAGTTGATAATTATGAAAATAATGCTTACTCAATACAACAAGAATTACTTAGAAAATATAAAAATAAATTAGATTTAAAAACAGTAATAGCATCAATAAGAGAAGAAAAAAGAATGGATGAAATATTTAATAAATATAAACCAGAAGTGGTATTTCATGCAGCAGCACATAAACATGTTCCTCTTATGGAATCGAGCCCTGGCGAAGCTATAAAGAATAATATATTTGGAACTTTAAACATAGCTGGCTTGTCTTCAAAATATAGAGCTAAGAAATTTGTCCTTATATCTACAGATAAGGCTGTAAACCCTACTAACATAATGGGAGCTACTAAAAGAGCTGCTGAAATGATTATACAGACTATGAATGCTGAAAGCCAGACTGAATTTGTTGCTGTTAGATTTGGAAATGTGCTTGGTAGTAATGGTAGTGTAATTCCACTTTTTAAGAAGCAAATTGAAGATGGCGGACCAGTGACAGTTACTCATCCAGATATTATTAGATATTTTATGACAATACCAGAAGCAGTAGGCTTAGTCATACAAGCTGGGGCTATGGCTAAAGGTGGAGAAATATTTGTACTTGATATGGGAGAACCTGTAAGAATATTGGATTTAGCAAAAAACTTAATTAAATTCAGTGGATTTGAGCCAGATGTTGATATAAAAATTGAATTTTCTGGTCTTAGACCAGGAGAAAAGTTGTATGAAGAACTACTTATGTCAGAAGAAGGTCTGTTGGATACAGAGCATAAAAAGATTTTTATTGGTAGACCAATAGATGTTGATAGAGAAAAAATAACAAAATACTTAAAACTTTTAAGAGAAATTACTAACAATGAAGAGGTTGAAAAAATAGATGGTATTATGAGGGAATTAGTGCCAACTTATATTAAACCAGAAGATGCTAATATCAAAGAAATTGCAACAACTAGAGAAAAGTAGAATATATTTCTAATTTGTAACCAGGGGGAGCAAAAAGAAACAAATATATACTAAAAAGAAACAAAAGATTACAAAAAGATTACAAAAAGATTACAAAAAAGGTTGCAATTTATTTTGATGTAAGATAGAATGTTAATTAGGAATTGGAAACGAAGGAACAAAATGTTAAATTTTCGAAAGGATTAGGTATTTGAGATTATGATGAATATTAAAAATAAAAAACATATATTGAAAAAATTTATAGCTATGGTGTTAATAGCAGGAGTTGTCACAGTAGAAGCAGGAGCAATAACGGCTAGTGCAGCAGAGCCAACTAATTCACCTATGAGTGCAACAGTAGACCAGTGTGATTTTTTAAATGTAAGAAGTGGAGCTAGTGCAAATGATGCAGTAGTAGGAAAGATAAACACAGGAGACAAAGTTGAAGTTTTAGAATTACATTCAAATGGATGGATTAAAATAAAAAGTGTTGACAATGTTACAGGATGGGTAAATGGAGATTATTTAACTATTCAAGGTGGAAATGTAGATGCAAAGGTACAAAATGTTTTAAACTTAGCATTTAAGCAACAAGGTAAGCCATATAAATGGGGAGCAACTGGACCAAATTCTTTTGATTGTTCTGGGTTCACTTCTTATGTCTATAAAAATGGAGCAGGAGTTAATTTACCAAGAGTATCAAGATCACAAGCAACAGTAGGAAAGAAAGTATCAAGAGCAGAATTAAAACCAGGAGATTTAGTTTTCTTTGGTTCAGGTGGTTCAATAAATCACGTTGGATTGTATGTAGGAGATTCTAAATTCATACATTCACCACAAACAGGAGATGTAGTAAAAGTTACTAGCATGGCTCCAGGAACTAATTATGCAAAAAGACTTATAACTGCTACACGTGTTTTACAATAATAATAGATATTGATTTACATAGGATTGAATATTAACATTAAATATATAATTACATTTAATGTTTTACATAGAGATTTAAGAGTTTAGTAATATTAAAATAGTGATGAACGTTATAAAAACAGCAAAGAAGATAAATTTCTTTGCTGTTTTTTTTATAATAAATTATTTCATATTATAATCAAATATCAAATATAAATTTTAACTATATTATTCAATATTTGACAGATAATATGAATTTTAGATATACTTAATAAGAAGTATATTGTAGAAAAAATAAATTTAAAAAATTAAGGGGGATGAAATGAAAAAAATAAGTATATTAGTATTATCATTGATAATGACACTTACTATGTGTAGTGTAAGTTCATTTGCTGATTCATCAAATGATAAGGAAATGAGAGCTGCTTGGATATCTACAGTTTATAATTTAGACTGGCCTAAGACTAAGAATAATGAAGCCAAGCAAAAAAAGGAATACACAGATTTATTGGACAAATTAAAAAGTGTAGGAATAAATACAGCAGTGGTTCAAGTAAGACCAAAATCAGATGCTTTATATAAATCAAATATAAACCCATGGTCTGAATATCTTACCGGTACACAAGGTAAAGACCCTGGATATGACCCATTACCATTTTTAATAGAAGAAGCACATAAAAGAGGAATGGAATTTCATGCATGGTTTAATCCATATAGAATAACTATGGCAGATGAGAGCATAGATAAATTGCCAGCAAATCATCCAGCAAAGAAAAATCCAAGCTGGGTAGTTAAACATGGAAATAAGTATTACTACGACCCAGGTTTACCAGAAGTTAGAAAGTACATAGTGGATAGTATAGCAGAAGTAGTTCAAAATTACGATATAGATGGAGTTCATTTTGATGATTACTTCTATCCAGGAGTAAGTTTCAATGATACTGCAACATACCAAAAATATGGAAAAGGACAAAATAAGGATAATTGGAGAAGAGAAAATGTAAATACTCTACTTAGAGATGTAAAAGCGTCTATAAAGAGTATAAAGCCTAATGTTGTATTTGGTGTAAGCCCAGCAGGTATATGGAGAAATAAGAGTAGTGACCCAACAGGTTCAGATACATCAGGTAATGAAAGTTATGTAGGTACATATGCAGATACAAGAGCATGGATAAAACAAGGATTGATTGACTATGTAGTTCCACAACTTTACTGGCCAATTGGTCTTAAAGCAGCAGATTATTCTAAATTAGTGGCATGGTGGGCTAATGAAGTAAAAGGAACAAATGTAGACTTATACATAGGACAAGGTATATATAAGCAAGGTCAATCGAGTTATGGTGGACAAAATATAGCAAAAGAAATAGTACAACAAGTAACATTAAATAGAAAGTATAGTGAAATAAAAGGTAGTATGTATTTCTCAGCTAAAGATATAGCAAATAGTACTTCTATACAAAAGGATTTAAAGAGTTTATATTCTAGTAGTGAAGAACCAGTTACTCCACCATCTAATGTTAAAGTGGAGAAATTAAGAGGCGACGAAAGATATGACACAGCAGTAGCAATAAGTAAAAAAGGTTGGGCTACAAATTCAGATACAGTAGTATTAGTAAATGGGTACTCTATAGTTGATGGTATAACATCAACACCACTTGCTACATCAAATGATGCTCCTATACTATTGGTAAATAAGGATAATATACCTACATCCACTAAGAATGAGTTAAAAAGACTTAATCCAAGTAAAGTTATTTTAATTGGAGGAAATAACTCTATTGGAGATAAAGTTGAGAGTGAGATAAAAGATACATTGTCAAATGTATCAATAAATAGAGTTGGTGGTTCAGATAGATATAGTACATCTTTAATGATAGCAAAAGAATTAGTAAAAACTAATCCAGTAGAAAAACTATATATAACAAGTGGTACAGGTGAAGCAGATTCTCTTTCTATAGCTTCAAAAGCAGGAGAAGAAAAGCAACCAATAGTATTAGTATCAAAAGATAATGTAAGTGATGAAGTTTACAATTGGATATCAGATTTAAAAGTAAAAGATGCTTATTTTATAGGTGGTAATCTAAGTATATCTGATTCAGTAATAAATAAGCTGGATAAGGTCATTACAAATGATGTATCTAAAAATAGAATAGCTGGAGAAAATAGAGAAGAAACAAATGGAAAAGTAATACAAAAATTCTATCCAAATGCTGAATATTCATCAATGTTTGTAAGTAAAAGTAATCAATTGGTAGATGCATTAACATCAGGTCCTTTAGCAGCTAAATTAAAATCACCAGTAGTTATGCTTGGAAATAGTGTAACATCTGCTCAGAAAACTGCTTTAGAGCCTAAGAAAACTACTCTAGTATACGAAGCTGGAGATGGTATAAATCAAAACACATTAAACACTTTCTTAAACTTAGTTAAGTAATAAAAAAGTTAATTTAAAATACAGAGTATTTTATAAATGTAGATTAAAATGAAAATTATCATGATAAATTAGAAAATAAAAAAGAACTATATGCATTTTGTAATCAAGTGTACACAGCAACTTGAAAATAATTATGCGATATAGTTCTTTTTTAGTAATTAATCTTATACTTTTTAATAAACTTTATGTTGAATTTTTTATTGTTTAAACTCTATGTCATTAAATATAAAATCGTGTAATATGTCTAAAGTATCTGGGTCAAATCTAAGAACCCATCCAGCTTTTCCATATATACCACCTGTACTGTGAATTTCATCATCAATAGGAAATTCAAATTGCTTAATATTTAAGTCACCCATTTTTAAAACTTGAGCTCCTAAAGAAAGTATTGCATTAGGCTTCATGTTAGTTTTAACATATGGAAGAACTGCATCTAATAAACCTGGATATTTAGTAACAGGTAAAGTTTCCGTTTTCTTGATTATAGCTTGTATAATCTGTCTCTGTCTGCCATCTCTAGCAAAGGCTGTATCGTTGTGTCTGATACGTGCAAAAGATAGTGCCTGATATCCATTTAGAGTCTGCTTTCCAGAGTTTCTAATGTATTGTATGCTACCTTTATCATCACTTTTATTCCATTTATAAGTTTCAGGAATAAATTTATTTAGTTCTCGTATTTCTCCTTTTTCAACAGTAACCTCAACGCCACCAATAGCATCAATTATATACATAAATGATTCGAAATTAACACAAGCATAATTTTGAATATCAATATTAAAATTCTCTTCAATTGTTTGTATTAATAAATCAGCTTGTCCATAAGCATAAGCATGAGTAAGTTTTTGTTTACCATGACCAGGGATGTCTACATAGCTATCACGAGCTAATGATGTAAGTTTGATATCATTGTGTTTGTTATCAATAGTAAGTATCATCATAGCATCTGACCTTGAAGAATCTTCATTTGGTCTAGCATCTGTTCCCATAAGTAGTATGTTAATTATCCCATCTTCATTTTTATGGTCATTGTTATCCAATAAATCACTACTTATGCTCGAGTCATGAATAGCAGATAATTTATAATAAAAATATCCATAGACACTTATAGGGAATATTACTACCAAGAAAGCCAGTAGTATAACAAATTTCTTTAATTTTGACAAAAGTACCCCTTCTTTCTTCTTTTTCCTGTATATTTTTTAATAGCATACACTTAATTATATTAAAGTATTGAGATATATTCAATACTTGTTTCAGTTACAAAAAAAAGACAATGATATAATTTATAAGAAAATTTATCGACCTATATATATAGTTAAAAGTATATATAATATATTTTTTAAAAGTAATTTATATTTTAAAATAAAAACACACCCCATAAATACAAAATAATTTGCATTTAAGAGGTATGTATTTATCATCAAATTATTGGTTTGTTTTGGAATTTCTAATCTTCAACCATAATATCTTTAAATATGAAATCATGCATTGCATCTAGTTCATATTCCTCAAAAGGTATTACATAGCCTGCATTACCTATTTTTCTACCATTTTCAGTAGAAAGAGGAAACTCCATAGATTTCAAATTTAAATTTCCTATACTTAAAAGTTCTTTTCCTAAAGATATTATTTCATTAGGATTCATATTAGTTTTTACATACGGAAGTATTGTGTTAACTAGATTAGGATATTTAGTGACTGGTAAATCCTTAACACCATTTATTAAACTCTGTATAACACTTCTTTGTCTTCTATCTCTTTCATCTGTGCTATCATTTTTTCTTATACGAGAAAATGCAAGTGTCTGATATCCATTTAATTTTTGCTCACCAGAATTTCTTATATATTTAAGAGAACCTTTATTGTCATTTTTATTCCATTTATAAGTTTCAGGAATAAATTTATTTAATTCTCTTATTTCACTCTTATCAACAGTAACAGTAACTCCACCTAAAGCATCAACTATATCCATAAAAGAGAAAAAGTCAACTACGGCGTAGTTTTGTATATCAAGTTGGAAGTTTTCTTCTATAGTTTCTATTAATAAGTTAGCTTGTCCATATACGTAGGCATGTGTTAATTTTTGTTCTCCACGTCCTGGTATATTAACATAAGTATCTCTATTTAATGAAGTTAGCTTAAGACTTTTATTTTTATTATCAATAGTAAGTATCATCATGGCATCAGAACGAGAAACTTCTTCTCCTGGTCTTGCATCTGTACCTAACAATAATATGTTTGTGATATTTTCTTCGTTTTTATAGTCATTACTACTAAGCGCCTCTGTATTTATACTATCATCTTGTATAGTTTTTAATTTAGTAAAAACATATCCATATATACTAACAGGAAATGCTATAACTAAAAGGGCTAGAAATATAACGAACTTTTTGAGTCCTGACAATAATATCCCCTACTTTCTAAATTTTTTAATTACACATAGTTAATTATATTAAAAATTTGTTACATAAGCAATAAAAAACACAATAAATTAGCATAAGTTTGTCATAATATAATTATTTTTATAGTATTTTATAGAAGAAAGTGTGTAGTTATTATTGATTTTATTGGAATATAATTGTATGAAGACTTAAATTTTTATAAACTAATGTGTATATTGAAAAAAATATTTTCCTGAATGTAGTTATAGCATCTTATGAAAGGTGCAAATTGTAATTTAAAATTTTTAGTGTATAATAAGAATTGAAAATTCAAACCGATAAAAATTAATAAAAAATAATTATAAATTAATAATTTGGGGGAGGAAATGTATGATAAAATTAATAGCAACAGATTTAGATGGAACTTTGTTAGATGAAAAGAGCGAAATAAATCCAGAGTTTTATAAAGTATTTAAAAAATTAAGAGAGAGAGGGATAATGTTTTCTGCTGCTAGTGGCAGGCAGTATCAAAATCTTATAAAAAAATTTGAAGATATAAAAGATGATATGATGTTTATATCAGAAAATGGAACACTAGTAGTATATAAAGGAAAAGAAATATTATCAAATCCTTTAAATAAAGAATTAGTAAATGAAATCATAGAGACAACAAGAAGTATAAAAGGGAAAAAAATTGTAATGAGTGGGAAAAAATACGCTTATATAGAAAGCAAAGATGAAGCGTTTATACAAGAGGTCAGTACTTATTATGCAAAGTTTAAAATTGTAGAAGATTTGACGAAAGTAGAGGGAGACATATTGAAGATAGCTGTATTTGACTTCAAAGGTGCAGAACATAATAATAATATCTACTTTGAAAAGTTTTCTGATAGAGCTCAAGTATGTATTTCTGGAGTGGAGTGGCTTGATTTAACTGCAAAAGGTGCAAATAAAGGGAGTGCCATAAAAAAAGTACAAAAAATGTTAGATATAAAATATGAAGAAACTATGGTATTTGGTGACCAGTTAAATGATGTGGAAATGATGAAAAGTGCCTATCATAGTTATGCCATGGAAAATGCAAATGAACATTTGAAACAAATTGCTAGATTTAGAGCAAAAAGAAATACTGAAAATGGCGTTGTAGATAAGATAAAAGAGGTTATAAAAATTGGATAGTCATATGTATAGATGAAAAAGATTATTTTGAAGAAATCAAAAAAATATCAATGTAATTTTGATAAATAAGTTTATTTATGCGAAAATTACATTGATATTTAATAAACATCAATAATAGATATTTATTTTTTTATGATATTCAGTATTTTGTTTTCTATTTGAGTTGCATTTTCAGCAGAAATTAAATAAACATATCTACCTGCCTTCTCAATTATAGTATTATTTGCTATTTCAGAATTGATTTTTTCTCCATGTCCTTCTCCAAAAGGTGCTTGTATCATATCTTTTTTATAATTTTCTAGAGTTTTATAGATTTTATCTACCTCGTCAGTTTTTATAACGATAATATCTTCTAGAGATAATTTTTCAGAAGAATTAATTACAAAACCTTGAATTATGTCTTCCTCTACATCATTAAAATAGTTAAAATCCTTTGCATCAAAGATTTTTGATTCCTTTATAAGTAAATCAGAAGATTTTAATGCTTTTTTTATTTTTGATGTAGAAACGTTTTTGTAATCACCACTTGAAGAACAACTAACCATTCCTAATGATAAGATTATCGAAAAAAACAATATTAAAATTTTTTTCATGATAAACCTCCAAGTTTTTTAAACTCTGTCTTAAATTAGTTTACTACATAATTATATAAAAATAAATGTATTTAATGTTACAGTTTTGATTAATAATGTAATATTTTGATAATAATACCTATTGAGAGGTGATTAGAAATGAGAATACCAAAACATGTAGGAATTATACCGGATGGAAATAGAAGGTGGGCAAGTCAAAATGGTATGACAAAAGATAAAGGATATGAAAGTGGAATAGACCCTGGACTAGAGTCTTATAGATTATGTAGAGATTTAGGCTGTGAAGAGGTGACTTTTTATGGATTTACAACTGATAATACAAGACGTCCATCAGTGCAGACAAAAGCTTTTACAAAAGCATGTATTGATGCTGCAAATATATTAATAGATGAAGGTGCTGCTTTATTAGTTGTAGGAAATACAAAATCGCCAATGTTTCCAGAAGAATTATTACCATATACTAATAGAATTAAAGCCAAAGAAGGTCAAATAAAAGCAAATCTTCTGGTAAATTATGGTTGGTATTGGGACTTAAATAATATATCAGGAGTAGAAAATGTAAATAAAAATAATATACAGGATTACATACAGTCATTTGATGTATCCAGACTAGACTTGATAATCAGATGGGGTGGAAGAAGGAGATTAAGTGGTTTCCTTCCTGTACAATCAATTTATGCAGATTTTTATGTTATAGATAATTATTGGCCAGATTTTAAGAGTGACGATATAAAGGACGCATTTAGTTGGTATGATACACAAGATGTAACTTTAGGTGGATAATTAAAAATATTCTGATTTAAGGTTGTAGAGTGTTTTAAATTATTGAAAAAAAAACTTCTTGATGGTAAAATAACACTAATAATATGTAAAAGTGTAAAAATTTATACCAAGAAGGGTGAAGAAATGTCAAAAGGCAATAATAACAATAATTCAAGAAACAAATCTAAAAAGACCAGTCATCTGAATAGAAAAAAGCGAAAATTAAATAAGAAAAAGTTAGCAGTGTTGATTTGCTTTACAGTTTTATTTTTATTTATTGCATTTAAGGCTACTCAAGGTGTAGTAGCTTTGGTAAAAAGTATGGATAAAAGTAATAAAACTAATCAACAACAAAATGTTAACTCAGAACAATTTGACCTTGGTAATGAAGAGGAAAATAAAAAGAAAAAATATACTGTATTTATAGACCCAGGTCATGGAGGCAATGATAAAGGAACTGAAAGCAAGACCAGTAATAGATATGAAAAAGACCTAAATCTACAAATTGCAAAAAAATTAGCAAATAAATTATCTAAACAAAAGGATATTCAAGTAGTAGTATCCAGAACTGATGATACATATATATCATTAAAGGATAGAGCTATCTTAGCAAATAATAGTTCTGCTGATGTGCTTGTTTCTATTCATTTAAATGCAGAGAAAAATGGTAATACAGCAACAGGTATAGAAACTTGGTATAGGAATAAAGCTACAGATGGTTCAAAAGAACTTGCACAGACAGTACAAAGTACTATAGTATCCTATGTTAAAGTTAGAGATAGGGGAATAGTTGAAAATAACTTTGAAGTACTTAGAGAATCAAATATGCCTGCTATATTAATAGAGTGTGGTTTTTTAACAACACCTTCAGAGGAACAAAAAATAATAAATGAAAAATATCAAGACCAACTTGCGGAAGGAATTGTTCAAGGTGTACTTTCATACCTAGATTCTAAAGGGAATAAGTAAGTTAACTTTACTTTAATGTGAGGATAAATTTAAAAGTTTAACTGTGTAAATTGTATTAACTTTATTTCGTAATGTTGGAAATATTGTTTGAATTTAGAAACTATGAAATTAGAAATTATTTTATCTATATCTAATTTCATAGTTTTTTTTGCAAAAAATTTATAGTTATAAAATTTTAAAAAATAAATTTAGTATAATGTAATGTAGTTATTTATATGTGATTTTAACTTGCATTGATTTGCTATCAATTGTGCTTTATAATTAGTATATATAAAGTTTAACTGTAAGATAATTTAAAAAATAGGGGAATTTATATGAATAAAAATAGCATGACAAGAATTTACAGTTTAAATAAAATAATTTTTATTATAATTGGAATTTTAGGAATAGTTTTACTCACAAGACATATTGAGGTAGATATTAAAGTTTTAATTTTAATTTTATTAACCTTGTTTAGTATAAATGTATTTATTTCATATCTTAAAATTAAGTTGTATGAGGATAAAATTAATTTAGGATTGATAAATAATTCAGATAAGTTTATAAATATTACTAAAGATGAGAACTTCCTAAAACATGTTCAAAATTATATTATCAGTAATGAAAAAGAAAACTGTGTAATGGCTTGTTTTGATTTATGTAGACTCAAACTTATAAATGATATATATGGTTATGAGCTAGGGGATGAAGTGTTAAATAATATTTTAAGTAACTTAAAAAATTATTTTGGAAAAGAAGCTATTTATGGAAAGTTAAAAAGTGATGTTTTTGTATTAATAATAAAGCTTGAAAATAGGGAACAGAAGATTCCTTATTTAGTAAATCTTATTAAGAATAAAATTGTGATACTAAGTCAGATTGACAGTTTTAAAATGGATATAAATATTGAGGCTTCTATTGGAATTTATAAATTTAACAATAATGAAATTGATATAAAAAAAGCTATAGATAATGCTGATATGGCAAGGCTTAAATCAAAAGGACTAAAGCACATAGAGTATGTAGAATTTGATAATGCTATGGAAGAAGAAATACAATCAATTATGAAAATAGAGAGAGATTTATTCTTGGCTATTAAAAATAAAGAGTTTGTAATTCACTATCAACCTAAAGTTGATTCAAGTACAGGTAACATTATAGGTTCAGAGGCATTGATAAGATGGTTGCACCCATCATTAGGCATGGTTGGACCAAATAAGTTTATACCTATAGCTGAAAAAAATGGTCTGATAAACAATATTGGTAGATGGCTAATTCAAGAAGTTTTTATTACCATTAACAAGTGGATTTCAGAAGGTATAAATGTCTTACCAGTCTCAATAAATCTTTCTAGAGTAGAACTATATAAAAATGATTTAGTTGATTTTTTTAAACTGATGTTTAATACATATAATATTCCAAAAGAACTTATAGAATTAGAAATTACAGAAACGACAGCACTAAGAGATGTAAAATTTATAAGTGAAAGGCTTTATGAGATTAAATCTTTAGGTATGAATATATCATTAGATGATTTTGGAGTAGGTAATTCAAATTTTATCAATCTTAAGGGGATACCACTAGATATTATAAAAATTGATAGGTCACTTATATTGGATATAGTTACAAATACAAAAACAAAGTTTATGGTGAAAGCAATTGTTAACCTTTCACATGATTTAAACGTAACTGTTATATGTGAAGGGGTAGAGGATATGCATCAGGTCAAAGTCTTAAGTGAACTGGGATGTAATTTCATACAAGGTTATGTATTTTTTAAACCTTTGGATGAGATGAATTATAAAAAACTTCTTACTGACGGAAGTTATATAAATCTGAAAGATACTCTTTTAGATAAATGCATGACAGTTGAGGAGGAGTAAGGATGATTTCAGAAGATGTAGATTATTCAATAAGAATCATAAGAGCTATATTTAATAATGGAGAAGATAAACCAATAGATGCTAAAATGATATTAAAAAGTGAAGATATACCAATACTAACACTATACAGACTGCTTAGAAAGCTTTGTGCAAACAATATTCTTACTTTTAACAAAGAAGATGGCAAGACATACATGTTAAATGTGTCATTGGATACAATAAGTCTAAGAACTATTGTAGAAGTAATTGATGGAAAAATATATATAAATAAATGTACGAGATATGTATCTAATTGCAGTAATTGCTTAAAAGGTTGTAAAGTAAATCGTGAATTGCTAGAAATAGAAAAAGAAATTTATAAACTTTTATCGAGAAAATCTATAAGACAAATACTAGAATAAAAAATTTTCAGCTATGATAATAATTGGAGGTTTTCGGTTATGGATGATATATCTCAAGATAATTTTCTACTGTCTAAAGAGTATGAGAATAGCTTAGATGTAGATACTAAAAAAGCAAGTGGAATATATTATACTCCTAAAATAATTGTAGATTATATTGTAAAAAAAACTTTAAAAAATCACGATATAATTAAAAATCCATATCCACGAATACTTGATATTTCCTGTGGGTGTGGAAATTTTCTTTTAGAAGTATATGATATTTTATATGACTTATTTGAGGAAAATATATATGAATTGAAAAAGAAGTATGATGAAAATTATTGGACTGTTGATAACATACACCGTCATATATTAAACTATTGTATATATGGTGCTGATATTGATGAAAAAGCTATAAGTATATTAAAAGATAGCTTAACAAATAAAAAGGTAGTAAATGATTTAGATGAATCTGATATAAAGATTAATCTATTTTGTTGTGATAGTCTTAAAAAGAAATGGCGATATAAGTTTGATTACATAGTGGGTAATCCACCCTATATTGGTCATAAAAAACTTGAAAAGAAATATAAAAAATTTCTCCTAGAAAAATATAGTGAAGTTTATAAGGATAAAGCTGACTTATATTTTTGTTTTTATAAAAAGATTATAGATATTTTAAAGCAAGGAGGGATTGGCAGTGTTATAACTCCAAGATATTTTTTAGAAAGTCTATCAGGTAAAGATTTAAGAGAATATATTAAATCAAATGTCAATGTTCAAGAAATAGTGGATTTTTTAGGTGCAAATATATTTAAAAATATAGGGGTATCTAGTTGTATTCTAACTTTTGATAAGAAAAAAACAAAAGAGACATATATAGATGTATTTAAAATCAAAAATGAGGATATATGTATAAATAAATTTGAAACATTGGAAGAACTTCTAAAGAGTAGCAAATTTGAACATTTTAATATAACTCAGAGATTGCTATCTGACGAATGGATACTTGTAAATAAAGATGATGAAACTTTTTATAATAAGATACAAGAAAAATGTAAATATAGCTTGGAAGATATAGCAATAAGTTTTCAAGGAATAATTACAGGGTGTGATAAAGCGTTTATTTTAAGTAAAGATGATGTAAAGTTGAACCTTGTAGATGATAAATTTTTAAAATGTTGGATAAAAAGTAAGAATATAAATAAATATATAGTAGATAAAAGTGAATATAGGCTAATATACTCAAATGATATAGATAATGAGAATACAAATAAAAGGATACTAGATGAAATTATAGGGCTATATAAAACAAAATTAGAAAACAGAAGAGAATGTAAAAGTGGAATAAGGAAATGGTATGAACTTCAATGGGGTAGAGAAAAGCTTTTCTTTGAAAGAAAAAAGATAATGTATCCTTATAAATCAAATGAAAATAGATTTGCTATAGATTATGATAACAATTTTTCAAGTGCAGATGTATATTCTTTTTTTATAAAAGAAGAGTATTTAGATAAATTTTCATATGAATATCTAGTTGGAATTTTAAATTCCAGTGTTTATGATAAATACTTTAAAATAACTGCTAAAAAAATGAGTAAAAATATATATGATTACTATCCTAATAAGGTTATGAAGATAAGGATTTTTAGAGATAATAATTATGAAGAGATAGAGAATTTATCAAAGCAAATAATATCAATTTTATTAAATAAGTCTATAGATAAAGGAAAAGTAGAAAAATTGCAGATAAAAATGGATAACTTGATAATGGATTCTTTAGGTATATAAGCAGTTGTAAGTATTAAAAAATTATAATCTTTTAATTGTTTATTTAAATTTAGAAATAAAAAGTTAGCCATATAAAAAATATTAAAAATATATACTTTTCAATATTTTTTTGATAAAATAAGAATGAATTTGTGCAATTTTATTTTTCTCCAATAACTAAAAATAGTTTTTTGAATTAATATTTGCTTAAGAATAAAAATCAGAAACGTTTTTGATATAGTAGGTGATAATATGAAAGGATTAGTTTTAGAAGGTGGAGGAACAAAAGGAGCCTACCAAATAGGTGCATATAAAGCTTTAAGAGAGCTTGGTATAGAGTTTCAAGGAGTAACTGGCACATCAATTGGTGCTTTAAATGGAGCATATATAATTCAAAATGATATTGAAGTAATGGAAGATATTTGGTTAAATTATGACTATACTCATTTTATGAATATTGATAGAGAAACCTATGAGAGGTTTAAAAATGTAGATTTCACTACTAAAAATCTCAATGCAGTGTTTGAGCTTATAAATAAAGCTAGAAAAAATGAAGGTATAGATATAAGCCCATTAAGACAACTAATGGAGACAACATTAAATGAAGACATAATAAGGAAATCAAAAAAAGACTTTGGACTTGTTACGGTCTGGTGGGATAAAAAAATTAATCCATATCCATTGTATATCGAAGATATACCTAAAGGAAGATTGATTGATTATTTAATTGCTAGTTCCAGTTTGCCTATTTTTCAAACGAACATGATGGATGATAAGTTGTATCTTGATGGAATGTTTTGTGATAACATGCCAATAGGACTCTTGGAAGACAAAGGTTATGAAGATGTTGTTGTAATTAGGTTGATTGATGATTTTATTGGGAAAATGAATCTAAATCGACATCAAAATATAAATATAAAAACTATAATACCATCAGAATATCTAGGAGGTTCTCTTAATAAAGATAGAGATAATGTAGAAAAAAACATCCGACTAGGTTACTTAGATACTATGAAAGCATATGAAAGATGCACTGGAATTAAGTATTATTTTGATGTAGAGTATAAATATAATGAAGAATATTGTTTTGATAAATTTAGAAGTATGAGCAATGAAACAATACAATATATCTGTAATTTATTGAATATAAAAAGAGATGCTTCACTTAGAACTGTTATGGAAAGTGTAATACCAAAGCTTGGTGAGGTGCTTGGATTGCCAAAGGATTTTTCATATAAAGATTTGTTTTACTGTATATATGAAAAGAAACTTGAAGAAAATAATATAAACAGGATAAAATTATATGATTTTAACAAGGTTATAGATGTTGTAAATACAAATATTGATTCTAATAGAAATTTAGCTTCTAATTTTGAAGTTAGACCTAAAATTAGTATTAAAAAGAACAAAAACACAAAATTATTGACAAATTGTATTATAAAAGACATAAAAAATCAAAGTTAAATAAAAAACAAAAAAAAATTTGTAATTATACTCGAAAAAAGTGTATATTAGTAGTATAATATTTTTGTAGCACTAGTGGGAACAAAAAATGACCATAGGACAAAAAAGTACCACTTAGTACCATTAAAGTAAAAAACAGGAAAACAATTTTAAAAAATATAAAATGTAAAGTTTATAGGAGGATTTAAAAAAATGGAAAAAGTAGTTAGTATCAAAAATGCAAGTGGATTACATGCTAGACCAGCAGGAATGTTTGTTAAGAAGGCAGCTGAATTTAAATCAACAGTAGAGGTTGTAGCAAAAGACAAAACTGTAAATGCAAAATCAATAATGGGAATAATGAGTTTAGGTTTAGCTCAAGGAGAAGAATTAAAGTTAGTTGTAAATGGAGAAGATGAAGAAGTAGCTTTAGCTGCAATGGTTGAATTAGTTGAAAGTGGATTTGGAGAATAGATATAATAATTTTTTAAAAATTTGATATTTAGAATCTAATATTACTTAAAGTAAAGTAACAGAGAAGTATTAAACATATACAGACCAACATTTGTAGATATTTAATTTCTTTGTTACTTTCATGTTTATTTAATCAGAAGATTAAGACTATTGTTAATTGGGTATAAAAATATAAATATTTTAGAAAATGAAATAAGATATTTTTAATCATAAATTCAGAGTAAAAATACAGTAACAAATAGTTTATAAAATTTTATAAAAAATTATAAGTAAATAAAACTATAAAAATGTAAATTATTTATAAAATTTTATAGAGTTTATGTGCTAGATGATATTTTTTAGGAGGTAGGGTTATGGCTTACAAAGGAATAGGTGCTTCTCCTGGTGTTGCTTTAGGGAAAGCGTTAGTAGTTGAACATAGTGAATTAGTAATTGAAAAAAAATCTATAGATAATGTTGAAGCTGAAATTGCTAAATTAGAAAATGCAGTTGCAGTTTCTAAAGAAGAATTAGTAAAAGTTAAGGAAAAGGCTTCTGAAGAATTAGGAGCAGAGGAAGCAGAAATATTTGAAGCACATTTATTAGTCTTAGAAGACCCAGAATTAATTGGTTCTGCAATAGATAAAATCAAAACTGAAAGTGTAAATGCAGAGTATGCTTTAAATGAAATAAAAGAGATGTTTGTTAGCATGTTTGAGTCTATGGACAATGAGTACATGAAAGAAAGAGCGGCAGATATAAAAGATGTTACAAATAGAATACTTAGACATATATTAGGAATTAAAGTTGTTGATTTATCTGCTTTAAGCGAAGAAGTTGTATTAATAGCACATGATTTAACTCCATCAGACACAGCAACTATGAATAAAAAAATGGTTTTAGGATTTTTAACTGATATAGGTGGAAGAACTTCTCATACTGCTATCATGTCTAGAACTTTAGAAATAGCTGCAATCGTTGGATTAAATGATATAACTTCAAAAGTTAAGGATGGAGATTTTGTAGTTTTCAATGGAGACACAGGTGAAGTAATCGTGAATCCTGATGAAGAGACTATAAATAAATATACTGAATTAAAAGCTAAGTATGAAGATGAGAGAAAAGCATTACAGCTATTAAAAGGAAAACCATCTGTAACTTTAGATGGAAAACATGTAGAATTAGCTGGTAACATAGGAACACCTAACGATATAGAAGGTCTAATAAAGAATGATGCTGAAGGTGTTGGTCTTTATAGAACAGAATTTTTATACATGGATAGAGATTCTTTCCCAACAGAAGAAATACAATATGAAGCATACAAAGCTGTATTAGAAGGAATGGATGGAAAGCCTATAGTTATAAGAACATTGGATATAGGTGGAGATAAAGAATTAAGTTATTTAAGTATGGAACCTGAAATGAATCCATTCTTAGGTTACAGAGCAATAAGACTTTGCCTAGATAGAAAAGATATATTTAAGACTCAATTGAGAGCTTTATATAGAGCTAGTGTTCATGGAAGATTAAGAATCATGTTCCCAATGATTTCATCTTTAGAAGAGTTGTTACAAGCTAAAGAAGTTGTAAAAGAAGTTTTAGCAGAACTTGATTCTGAAGGTGTGGCTTATGCTAAAGATGTAGAAATTGGTATGATGATAGAAGTTCCATCTGCTGCTGTGATATCTGATGTATTGGCTAAACACGTAGATTTCTTCTCTATAGGAACTAATGATTTAATTCAATACACTTGTGCAGTTGATAGAATGAATCAAAAGATAAGTTATCTTTACAATCAATTTAATCCAGCTGTTTTAAGACTTATAAAGACTGTTATAGACAATGCACACAAAGAAGGAAAATGGGCAGGTATGTGTGGAGAATCTGCTGGAGACCAAAAAATGATACCAATACTTTTAGGTATGGGATTAGACGAGTTCTCTATGTCTCCAATATCAATACTTCCTGCTAGAAAGTTAATAACTTCAGTTAAAGAGTCAGATATGAAAAAATTAGCTGATGATGTACTTAATATGGGTACTGCTGAAGAAATAAAAAGCTATATAGAAAAGACTTTTAATATATAATTAATGTTATATAGTTACTAAAATTCATTTTTCTAAATAACAAAATTATATTTTACGAATTAAAAAGAAGATGTTTCAAAATAAAAATTTGAAGCATCTCTTTTTTATAAAAGATTACTAAGAATTACTTAATCTTTGTAATAGTCATTTTGTGAAAAAGCAAAACTGCATTGTGACTATAGTATATATGGATGTTATTATCAATAAAAGTACTATTAAAATGAAGATTCATTCTCAAATGGTATCAAAAGTAGTTGTGATGGAGTAAGATAATATTTTGTGATTTAATAGTAAAAATTAAAAAAATATGGTATTGAAAAATAATTAAAAGTATTTAATAATAGAATTAGGGAAGAATAAGTTTATAAGTAAAAATAATTGATTAGTAGTTAATAAAATAAATGTGATATCCAAATAAATCCTAAATCTAATTTGAGTTTTAATATAGATAGTCTAAAGTTTGATTATTAAAGATTTAATTGTAAGTTGTTACAGTTGATGATATTGATTAGAGATTAAAGTTTAGAGTAGAAAGTTACCTTAAATTTAAAAATGCAAGATAACCCAATCTAAAAATTATAATCACTCGATAGGTTTAAGGATTTATTTGTTTATTATAAATAGGAGGGTGTCTCAAAATGAACTTTTTAGTTTATGAGGCACTCTCTTTTATATAGAATTAAATATATTTTATTATTTCAACAATGAAAAAGAAGCTTATCTCTATTTTGAGACAGCCTCTTTGTATACTATTATTAATTTAATCAATAACATAATTTAAAATTATATTATTAGTTAAGATTTCCTGCTTTATTAGTAAATAATTCTTTAATAGCATTGTTTCTGGAAACTAAATCGTTATCAGAGTTGTTTGTTTTTTTCATAATCACTGAATAACGTTTTTTATTTATAAAAAATATTAAAATCTTATCATCATCAAAATTGTATTCTTTATATCTGTCAATAGACTCATAACCTAGATTTAGAATGTTTTTGTCTTTTATACTATCTACATCTAAAATATATGATGGGTCAGCCTTTAGTAATATATTAATTAAACATTTTTCTTCACCAGCACAGAATAACTCCATCTTACTTGATATAGATTTAGATTGCTCTGAAGTTATTTTTGCAGGAATAAGGTTGTCATTATCATCTCTTAGAAGATAACCATGTGTGTCTTGTTGATATACTAAATTAACCTTTTTCTTAGGAACACTAATCATTTTATCTAAATGTACATAATGATGATTTTCAACAAAACCTTCATTTAATATTTCAACAAAGTTATTAATTTTACCTAGGCAAAAAGATTCTATAGATTCTTTACAGAATTTATTTGTAAATGGTATTATGTTTACGTTTTCCTCGTCTGTATTCCATGCTATAGCATAATCCAACGAATATACTTCTTCCTCTATATCTGCAAAATTATATTGTACTATGTTTCCTTTCAAAATTACTCGACCTCCATCTTATAATATATTTAATATACTTTATAAAACTTATATTATATTTAAATAATATCATAAATTGGATAAATATGATATAGTAAATAAGAAAAAATTTGAAAAAAATCACTATAAATGAGTAATAAATATAAATAGTGTATACTAATGGGATGGAAAATGTCCACTATTAACTTTATTACCCCACATATATAAGATAAAATTATTAATATAAAATATAATCTATCGACAATGAATAGACTTTTAAATAAACTTAATATAAAATTAATTAAATAAGTGCTTAAAAACGATTTACTTTAATGATAGAATCATATTAAAGGAGGATAATTTTATGGATATAAAGAATAAAATTAAATCTATATTTTTACCAGAAAAAAATGACTATTTAGATGATGAAGAATTTGAGTATGATATAGAAAATAATGAAGAAGATTTAAAGGAAGATAACAAAGTACATTTAAATGATTTAAGCAGAGTAAAATATGATTACAGAGAGTTAAAAGACATAGAAAACCAAACAGAAGAGATGTGTCTGCTAGCAGTAAAGCAGGATGGTACTATAATTGAGTTTGTAAAGGACAAGACTTATAAAGTATGTATGGAAGCAGTAAAACAGACATATAAATCTCTTAAGTATATAACAAATCAAAATGAGGATATTTGTATAGAAGCAGTAAAACAGAACTACAGAGCTTTGTACTACATAAATAATAAGACAGAAAATGTACTAATTGAGGCTATAAAAAATGCATCAACTTATGATGTCATGGAAGTATTTAAATTTGTGGAAGAGCAAACAGAAGATGTATGTCTAGCATTTATAGAAAGGGCATCTAAAAATGATGTTGCAGAGATATTAAAAGGAATAAAAGAGCAAACTCCAGCCATATGTTTAGAAGCTGTAAAAAAAGATGGAAAATCTTTAGCTTATGTAAAGGAACAAAGTAATAGTATATGTTTAGAAGCTGTAAAAGAAAACTACAGTGCACTATCTTGTGTAAAAGAGCAAACTGAAGAAATATGCATAGAAGCAGTAAAACAGAATGACTTTGCATTGTATTATGTAAATGAACAGACAGAAAAAATATGTATGGAAGCAGTAAAAAGAAGTTATATGGCTCTACAGTATGTAAATAAGCAAACAGAAGAGATTTGTTTGGAAGCAGTAAGAATTGATGGAAGAGCATTACAGTACGTAAAAGAGCAAACAGAAGAAATTTGCTTGGAGTCAGTTAGACAAAATGGAAAAGTACTGCAATATGTAAAAAAACAGACTGAAAATATATGTATAGAAGCAGTAAGAGGTTCATTTGAAGAACTTGAAATAAAAGAAATATTAAGTTATGTAAAGATACCAACAGAAAGAATATTTGTAGAAGCAGTAAAGCAAAATGGAAAAATTCTTAAATATGTAGAAAATCAGACAGAATTAATATGTTTAGAGGCAGTAAGAGAAAACTATAATGCTTTAGCTTATGTAAAGGAACAAACAGAAAAGATTTGTTTAGAAGCAGTTAATCAAAGTTATGAAGCGCTTAAATATGTGAAAGAACAAACAGAAGAAGTTTGTCTAAAAGCAGTAAAACAAGATTATAGAATGTTGAAATATGTAAATAATCAAACAGAAAAAATATGTTTAGAAGCAGTAAAGCAAAATTATAGAGCTTTAGAATTTGTTGATAATCAAACAGAAAAAGTTTGTCTTGAAGCAGTAAAACAGAATAGAAAAGCACTACAGTATGTAAAACAAAAACAAAGTTAAAAGGCTAAAATATATAGAAAATATATGCAAATAAATAAAATTTGATATTTTGTAATAAATAAAATGGGTATCTCAAAATGAACTTTTTAGTTTGTGAGATACTCTTTTTATATGAAATAAAATATATTTTTAGCCTTTTAACAATAGGGAAAAGGTTTATTTCTATTTTGACATAGGCTTTTTATGCATATAAAGCTTGATAAAATTGTTTTATTATAATTGTTTTGTTATATGAATAATAAGAAGAAAATTATATAGGTCTTTTTTTGACCAGTTTTACATTTTTAACAACTAGTTTTGTAAAGTATATTGAATTTTCTCAAAAAAGAATGTACTCTATATATGTAAAATTTTTTTGGAGGTAAAAATGTTTAAAAGATATGCTGAAAAAATGACATCTGTTTTAATTTGTAATAATATGATAGATAATAATGAATCTAAAGTCTATTCTTATGGATTTGAAATATTAATAGCTTTCATAGTTAATATAACCACCATGCTGTTTATAGGTTTTTTATTTGGTAAATTTACATATGTATTATTTTTTTTAATGTGTTATTGTCCAATAAGACAATTTTCAGGAGGGTATCATGCAGACAATTATTTTAGATGCTTATTAACCTTTATTTTTATAATTTTATCTACAATCTTAATTATAGAAAATATAAATATAGACTTATTTAAAAATATTATTATGATTATTGCAAGTGTTAGTTGGGTTGGAATTTGTGTTCTGTGCCCAATAGAACATAGGAGTAACCCTATAAGTGATAGGGAAAAGTTGGTTTATAAGAAAACTGCTATATTTATATCTACAGTAGTGTTATTGATAACAATTTTAAGTCTTTCTTTGAGTATATTTGTAGATTATTTCACATATAGCGCATTTGCCATGTTTTGGATTTTTGTGATGTTAGTATTAGGTAAGTTAAAAGCTAAAGTATAAGTAAAATATGTATGAGGGAGAGTTAAGTTATGAAAAAGTTTATTGTAAGATTTATGAAGTTTGCTAGCTCATTGGCACTTAGCACTGCTATTTTGTCAGCTAATAGTACCTGTCCTTGGATTATTCATCAGCCTAAAGTACCCAAAGAAATCAGCAATCTAAAGAAGACAAATTAAATACAAGCACTTATTTATACAAAATTATCAGGAAAAAAGAAATTATTATATTTTAATAAGATTAAAACAATATAAAATCAGATACAAAATTTATTTTATTTATTTTATAGGAGCCTAATACCTATTTGGTAATATATTAGTGCGCCAATTTAGGGGGATATAGTGTATTTAATGAAATGACTTACGGAGAGTAAGTCATTTTTGTATTGTATGTATTTTATGTAAACTTATGATATAATGAAGGGTAAAGTTTAATTAAAATAATAAAAAACTTTAGTATAGATAGTAATTTAGGAGGTAGGGTATGAGTATGATACATAAATTTTCTATGAATGGATATAATATCGTTTTAGATGTGAATGGTGGAGCTGTTCATGTGTTAGATGATGTTGCATACGATTTGTTAGATTTTTATAAAGAAAAAAGTAAAGAAGAAATATTAGAGATATTAAAATCAAAATATCAAGAAGAAAAAATAAATGAAGCATATGAAGAAATATTAAATTTGGAAAAAGAGGGTCTTTTATATACAGAAGATACATATCAATATCATCCAAGCTTTGTACATAGAGAGCCTGTAGTAAAAGCTTTATGTTTAAATGTAGCTCATGATTGTAACTTAAAATGTAAATACTGTTTTGCAGCTCAAGGTGATTTTGGAGGAGAAAAAGAACTTATGAGTTTTGAAGTTGGTAAGGCAGCAATTGACTATTTGATTGCTAATTCAGGAAGTAGAAAGAACCTAGAGATAGATTTCTTTGGTGGAGAGCCTTTGATGAACTTTGAAGTTGTAAAACAACTGGTTGACTATGGAAGAAGTGTAGAAAAAGATTATAATAAAAATATAAGATTTACAATAACTACAAATGGTGTACTGCTAAATGATGAGATTATAGATTATATAAATGAAAATATGCATAATGTAGTTTTAAGTTTAGATGGAAGAAAAGAAGTTAATGATAATATGAGACCAACTTTAAATGATAAAGGAAGTTATGATATTACATTACCACGATTTAAGAAACTTGTGGAAAAAAGAGCAAAAGATAAGTATTATTATATAAGAGGTACTTTTACAAGAGATAATTTAGATTTTTCAAAAGATGTTATGCATTTTGCAGATTTAGGATTTAAATTAACCTCTGTAGAGCCAGTCGTTGGAGATGAGAGTAATCCATATGCACTTAGAGAAGAAGATTTACCTAAGATATTTGAAGAGTACGAAAAATTTGCTGTAGAGTATGCAGATAGACAATTACAAGGAGATGGATTTAAATTTTTCCATTTTATGATAGACCTAAATCAAGGTCCATGTGTAATAAAGAGAATAACTGGATGTGGAGCTGGAAATGAGTATCTTTCTGTAACTCCAAATGGAGATATCTATCCATGTCATCAATTTGTTGGAAATGAAGAATTTAAAATGGCAAATATATTTGATGAAGAAATAGTACTTCCAGAAAATTTAAAAAATATGTTTAGAGAAGCTCATGTATATACTAAAGAAGAGTGTAAACAATGTTGGAATAAGTTTTACTGTTCAGGTGGATGTCATGCAAATGCGATAAACTTTAATAATGACATATCAAAACCATATGAATTAGGATGTGAAATGCAAAGAAAACGTACAGAGTGCTCTATAATGATACAAGCTAAGTTAATGTTAGAAGGAGCAACCAACTAAATTTATATTTTAAAGGAGTTGTTTATATATGATTAGAGATTATTTAGAAGATAAACCTTTAATTGACGAAAGTGTATTTGTGGCAAAATCAGCAGATGTAATTGGAAATGTTAAAATAGGCAAAGATTCAAGTATATGGTACAATGCAGTAGTTAGGGGTGATGAAGGACCAATAACTATTGGAGAAAACACTAATATACAAGATTGTTCTATAGTGCATGGAGATACAGAAACTATAATTGGTAACAATGTAACAGTTGGGCATAGGTCTATAGTTCATGGTTGTAAAATTAGTGATAATGTGTTAATTGGTATGGGTTCAATAATATTGGATAATGCTGAAATAGGAGAATATACTCTGATAGGAGCAGGTACACTAATTACATCTAATAAGAAGTTTCCACCAGGTGTTTTGATAATGGGTTCTCCTGGTAAGGTTGTTAGAGAGCTTACAGAAGAAGATAAAAAATATATTGATGAATCTTATGAATGGTATTTAGAGGCAGCACAAAATCAAAAATATTAGTTTAAAGAGTGGTTGTTTCAAAACATATTTAAATCTGTTTTGAGGCAACCACTAATTTATTTTATTAGATTTTGTTGATATTTTAGTTTTCAAAAAGTATTTGATTAAACCAGATATAAAATGTCAAAAATAAAAATTAACTGAGTTAAATAATTTTAATAAAATTGGTAGTATATGTGATAAAATTAAATATTAAAGAGGATATAGGATATTAGAATATCAATTGGTGAAATAATGTCATATACGATAAATTAAGGTGTAAGTTTTTGGGTATACCTATCTTAGGAGTGAAAAGATTTGAGAATAAGTTATAGAAATTTAAAGCGATATAGAGAAATTGGATATGTTTTAATAAAGTATGGTTTTAGTTTTATTGTAGAAAGACTAAATATAGAAGGAATTGCCTATAAAATACCACTATTTGACCCACCAGAAGAAATAAAAAATATGACAACTGGTGAGAGAATGAAAAGAGTTTTAGAAGAACTAGGACCTACATATATAAAAATAGGACAGATATTGAGTACAAGAAAAGACTTGTTAGACCAGGATATAATTGATGAAATATCAAAACTCAGAGATGATGTAGAGAAATTTGATTCAAATATAGCTATTGATATATTTAAAGAAGAAGTGGGTTTAAGTATAGAAGAAATATTCTTAGAATTTAAAGAAGAACCAATAGCAGCAGCTTCAATTGGTCAAGTTTATGAAGGTGTACTTAAAACGGGAGAAGAAGTAATCGTAAAAATTCAAAGACCAAATATAGAGAAAATAATAAAATCTGATTTAGAGATTCTTAGAACTATTGCAAATACTTTAAAAGATTTAAAAAAAGATTTTAATTTAGATTTAGTACAGATGATTGAAGAATTTCAAACTCAATTAATGAGGGAACTTGATTATACATTTGAAGCTATAAATGCAACTAAATTCTCTAGGATATTTAAAAATAGTGATGAAGTATATATACCTAAAGTATATTCAGAATATAATACTAAGAAAATTTTAGTAATGGAGAAAGTTAATGGTACAAAGTTAAGTGATGTAGAAAAAATAAGGAGACTAGGTTATAACACAAAAACTATTGTTGAAATAGGCGTTAGGTCATTTTTTACACAGGTATTATCTCATGGATTTTTTCATGCAGACCCACATCCAGGTAATATATTCGTAGTTGCTAAAAATAAGATAGCATATATAGATTTTGGAATGATTGGAATTATTGATAATAAAACTTTAAACCAATTAAATGAAATTGCATTAGCAGGTGTAGAAAAGAATGTTGACAAGATAATATATCTATTGATAGAAATGGATGCATTAAATGGAGAGGCTGATATTAAGGGACTTAGACAGGATTTACTTTATCTAATACATTATTACTATGATATTTCTATAGAAAAAATAAATGTAACAGATATATTAAATGAACTATTTAGGTTTTTTAGACAGTATAAAATAGTCATGCCTGCACAATTTGTAACTCTTGCAAAGACAGTTATAACATTAGAAGGAACAAGTAGAACTTTAAACACAGATTTTTCTTTTGGTTCTATGGGAAAAGAGTTTATGAAACATCATTATAAGAGTAAATTTAACCCTAAAAATGTTGTTTTAAGTTCAAGACAAAATGTAGAAGAAATATTACTGGACATAAAAACTATTCCAAAGCAATTAAAAGCAATTTTAAAAAATATAGAAAGAAATAATATAAAAATGCAAATTGAAGATGTTAAAATGACGAGGTTAGAAAATTGTATAATAGAGCTAACATCTCAAATATCTTTGAGTTTAGTGTTGGCATCTATTATAGTAGGTTCTTCTCTTATAATTGCATCTCCAAATATAGAAAATAATATATGGATAAAATTTACTGCAATAGCGGGTTTCTTTATATCCTTTATAATAGGCCTTTGCTTAGTTATAAGAAGTATTAGGTCAAAATACAAAAAAGATTAGGGGGAATTAAATTTGAAAAAATGGATATTGAAGTATAAAGGTAAGATAGAGGAAAGTGAATTTAGCAAAAAACTTAATATTTCCCCGGAAATCTGCCAAATTTTAAAAAATAGAGGGATATGTACTGAAAAAGATTCAGAAATATTTATGAATCCATCTTTAGATTATTTAAGAGACCCTTTTTTAATGAAAGATATGCAAAAAGCTGTTGATAGAATAAAGTTAGCAGTTGAGAAGAACGAAAAAATTTGGATTTACGGAGATTATGATGTTGATGGTGTATCATCTACATCTATCTTGTGCTTATATTTTAAGAGTATAGGTTACAATGTTGATTACTATATTCCTAATAGATTAGAAGAAGGGTATGGTATAAATGAAGATGCTATTAAGCTTATAAGCTCTAGGGGATGTGACTTGATTATAAGTGTTGACTGTGGAATTACATCAGTGTCTGAGGTCAATACAGCGAATGATTTGGGCATAGATGTTATAATTACAGACCATCATGAATGTCAAAGTGAAATTCCATCAGCCTTTGCAGTAATAAATCCAAAACAAGAAGATTGTAATTATCCATTTGATTCACTATGTGGATGTGGTGTAGCATTTAAAATGATTCAAGCCTTGACTCCAAAAGAAGAATTTAAAACTAGTATGTATAATTATTTGGAAATAGTAACACTAGCAACTATTTGTGATATTGTTCCACTTATAGATGAAAATAGAATAATTGTAAAAAATGGTTTAAAATCAATGAAAGAAGGCAAAAATATTGGATTAAGGGAGCTTATAAAAGTTTGTGGTGTAGAAAGTGATAAGATAGGTTCTTCTCATATAGGTTTTGCAATAGGTCCTAGGATAAATGCTTCAGGTCGATTGGGATATTCTTACTTAGGAGTAGAGCTATTTACTACTCAATCACAAGAAGAGGCAGTAGAAATAGCTAGTATATTGGAAGAAAAAAATAATGAAAGACAGATGATAGAAGCTAAGATGTATCATGAAGCTGAAGAAATGCTAAAGTCTAATAGCAGATACAATGATGACAAGGTGTTGGTTTTAGCTAAAGAGGGTTGGCAACATGGAATAATAGGAATTGTAGCATCAAAGTTAACTGAAAAATACTACAAACCAACAATTCTTTTAGGTATAGAAAATGGGGAGGCTACTGGTTCAGCGAGGTCAATAAAAGGATTTAATATATTTGAAGCTCTCATAAAGTGCAAAGACTTGATGACTAAGTTTGGTGGTCATGAACAAGCAGCAGGGTTATCCTTGGATTCAGACAATGTAGAAATTTTAGCAAATGAAATAAATAAATTTGCAGATTATAATTTAACTGAAGATGATATGATAGAGAATGTAAATGTCGAGTTTGAATTACAAGAAAATGTAATAAATTTAAATCTTGTAGAAGAATTACATAAGTTAGAACCCTTTGGATTAAATAATCCTAATCCTAGATTTATAGTTAGAAATTATATTTTAAAAGATTTGAAAGTTATAGGTAAGAATCAACAACATCTGAAATTAAGCATAGAAAAAGAGAAAAGCTATGAATGTATAGGATTTAATATGAGTCATTTAAAATCAATGTATAAAGTAGGAGACAAGGTAGATGTACTATTCCAATTAGATGAAAATAACTATATGGGAAATAGGAAAGTACAATTTTTACTTAAAGATATACGATTGGCTCGACCTAAAAGTGCAAGTAATGACAAACTTTCATTGAAATTAATGTCAAAAATAATACCAAAAGATACTCAAAGCCTGTATAATATATCTGTGTCTGATTTTGAATTATTTGATGGAAATACAGATATAAATATATTTGATTATTTTGAAAAAGATACACTAATAATATCTAATTCTATAAATGGATTTTATAGAGCAATGTCAGATATATCACTTATAGATTTGGATTTTAACATAAATTACAATATTATTGAAGATGTTAGCAAAAATACTGATAAATTAGAGCTTATATTTTCTCCTAATATTGATAAAATAGACTTAAAAAGATATAATAATATTATTCTTTATGATTATTTATACAATAAAGGCGAATATTCGTATATATATGAGAATAAAAGAGAAGAAAGTGAAATTATAAAATATTATAATAAAACAGACCTATTATATTTAAAGAATGTAGTTAGTAATATAGTTCCATCAAGAGATGAATTTATAACAATTTATAAACAAGCACTCATAAAAAAAGAAATTGATTTGGATATGGTAAATATAAGGGAAACTTTTAATGTAATTCCATTAAAGTTTTTTACGATATTAAATGTATTTAGAGAATTAAATTTACTTGACTTTAATTTAAATTATGAAAAAAATTCTGTACTCATAAGAATATTGCCAAAACCACAGAAAAAATTAGACTTAAATGAGAGTTTAATACTCAATAATCTAAAAAATTTAGAAAAACAATACAATAGCAGTTATTAGGAGGCGTTTCCCATGGATTTAAAAAACTTTATAAGGAATATTGATGATTTCCCAAAGCCAGGCATAGATTTTAAAGATGTGACAACTCTATTTAAAGATGGAGATGCATTTAAATATGCAGTGGATTCTATAGTTGAAGAATTGAAAGATAAAGATGTAGATTTAGTAATAGGACCAGAAGCAAGAGGATTTTTGATGGGTACACCTGTAGCATATGCTTTAGGAGTAGGATTTGTTCCAATTAGAAAACCTGGAAAGTTACCAGGTGAAGTTGAGAGTTATGAGTATGGATTAGAGTATGGTACAGATACTTTAGAGATACATAAGGATGCAATTAAAAAGGGTCAAAAAGTAGCAATAGTAGATGATTTATTGGCTACTGGTGGAACTATGGAAGCCGCTGCCAAGCTTGTAGAAAAATTAGGTGGAGAAGTAGTTTCTATGCAATTTTTGATTGAGCTAAAATTCTTAAATGGGAGAGAAAAGTTGTCTAACTATGATGTTAATTCTCTTATAAAATACTAGTACTTTTATAATAGTTGGTATAACACCAACTATTTTCATATATATTAAAATTTTATACAAAATAGGTGGTTATATGCATGATAAAGAATTACAAGAAATAATTGAAAAAATAAAAGTTTATGCACCTAATGCAAATTTTGAAATGGTTGAAAAAGCCTATAATCTTGCAAAAAAAGCGCATGAAGGACAATATAGAAAATCTGGGGAACCATACTTTATTCATCCATTAGCAGTTGCAAATATTTTAATAGAGATGGAGTTAGATATTGAAACTATAACAGCAGGTTTACTTCATGATGTTGTAGAAGATACAGAATATACCTATGAAGACATAAAAAAAGAATTTGGCAAAGAAGTAGCGGATTTGGTTGATGGAGTAACTAAACTTGGTCAAATAAAATATCGTTCGAAAGAAGAAACTCAATCTGAAAATTTAAGAAAAATGTTTTTGGCAATGGCGAAGGATATAAGGGTTATACTTATAAAACTTGCTGATAGATTGCACAACATGAGAACATTAAAATACATGCCTCCAGAAAAAGCAAAGTATAAAGCAAAAGAGACACTTGAAATTTATGGTGGTATAGCTCATAGATTAGGAATTTCCAAGATAAAGTGGGAACTAGAAGACAGAGCATTAAGATTTATGGACCCAGAAGGGTATTATGATTTAGTTAGTAGAGTATCAATGAAGAGAAGTCAAAGAGAGGATTATATTCAAGGAATTGTTGAACTTCTTAAAGATAAGTTTAAAGATTTAAGTATACCATGTGATGTATATGGTAGACCAAAGCATTTTTACAGTATATATAGAAAGATGCAAAAAAAACATAAGACTTTTGAAGAGATTTTTGATTTAACAGCAGTAAGGATATTGGTTGATAATGTAAAGGATTGCTATGCAGTACTTGGTATAGTTCATACATTATGGAGACCTATTCCAGGAAGATTTAAAGATTATATAGCAATGCCAAAACCCAATATGTATCAATCATTACACACCACTGTTGTAGGTCCTGATGGAGAACCTTTAGAGATACAAATAAGAACTCATGAGATGCATAATATAGCTGAAAATGGTATAGCAGCCCATTGGAAATATAAAGAAGGTATCTCTAGCAAAGAGTCAAAGGTTGAAGAAAAACTTCAATGGTTGAGACAGATGATGGAGTGGGAAAAAGATTTAAAAGACCCACAAGAGTTTATGGATGCACTTAAAGAAGATGTATTTAATAGTCAAGTTTATGTATTTACGCCAAAAGGAGACGTAATTGAATTACCAGCAGAATCAACACCTATAGATTTTGCCTATAGGGTTCATACAAATGTAGGTAATAAATGTGTAGGAGCTAAAATTGATGGAAGAATAGTTCCTATTGATTATAAGCTTCAAAATGGTAATATTGTCGAGGTACTTACATCATCTAATTCTAATGGACCAAGTAGGGATTGGCTTAATATAGTGAAGACCCCAAATGCAAAAAGTAGAATTAGACAATTTTTCAAGAAGGAAAGAAGAGAAGAAAATGTTGACCGTGGAAATACAATATTAGAAAGAGAATTTAAGAAGCATGATATACCACAAAAAGACCCTCTTGTTGAAAAATATATGGCATTAGTTGCTAAGAAATTTAATCAGCCAAGTGTTGAGGACTTAATTGCCACTGTAGGTTATGGTGGTATAATGTCATCTCAAGTGGTATCTAAGGTAAAAGACCTATATTTAAAAGAGGTTAAAAAAGCTAAAAAGGAACAACAGATACAAGAAGAAGATTTAAATAAACACAATATAAGTGAAACAGAATACAGTAAAAAGAGAAAGAAAAACGCATCACAAGGAATTATAGTAAAAGGGCTTGACAATATCTTAGTAAGATTTGCTAAGTGTTGTAATCCTCTTCCAGGAGATGAAATTGTAGGATATATTACTAAGGGTAGGGGAGTAGCCATACACAGAGCTGATTGCCCAAATGCAAACAATAATGGTGATTTCTTCCAAAATAGATTGGTGGAGGTTTCATGGAGTTCAGCAGGAAAAGGTAAGTTTGAAGCGGAAATTCAAATAAAAGCTATTGATAGAAGAGGAATTGTTAATGAAATAACTCATATTGTTGCAATGGATAAACTTAGTTTAAACGGAATAAATGCAAGAAAAGGTAAGGATAGTATTGTAAGTATAAACTTACTTGTAGAGGTTAATGACACAGAGGAATTAAAAATTCTAATGAAAAAATTAAAAGCAATTCCTGGTGTAGAAAGTATTTATAGAATGACAAATTAGAGTTAAAATAATAGGGAGGAAACTATGAGAGCAGTAGTGCAAAGAGTATCTTCATCTAAAGTTACAGTAGATGAAAACACTATAGGTCAAATAAATAAGGGGTTACTAGTATTGTTAGGAGTGACTCATGATGATAAATCAAGTGATGTAGATTATATGATTGATAAAATATTGAATCTGAGAATTTTTGAAGATGAAAATGACAAGATGAATTTATCTCTAATGGATATAGGTGGAGAGCTTTTAGTAGTATCTCAATTTACTTTATATGGAGATTGCAGAAAAGGAAGAAGACCTGGATTTAGTAATGCAGCTAGACCAGAACTTGCAAATAACCTTTATGAAGAATTTGTAAAAAAAGCAAAAGATAAAGGTGTGACAGTTGGTACAGGTCAATTTGCAGCTCATATGATGGTAGAGTTAACTAATGATGGTCCAGTAACAATACTATTAGACTCAAGTAAATCTTTTTAAGGGGGAAAACTTTAATGATTATAAAAAAATTTGTAGATAGTTATTTTGGAGTAAATACTTATGTATTAGGTGATGAAAAGACTAAAAAATGTGCAGTTATAGACCCAGGTGGAAGTTTAGTAGAGACATTAAGTTTTGTAAAAGAAAATGAATTAAATATTGAATATATTATCCTTACTCATGGGCATGGAGACCATATAGGATATGTTAAGGATATTAAAGAAAAAACTGGTGCTAAAGTAGTTGCACATGTTGATGAAAAAGAATTATTAAATGATAAAAATAAAAATCTAAGTTATACAATGAGATGTGGAGCGCAAGAGTTTGATGCAGATATCTATGTGAATGATAAAGACAAGCTTGAACTTGGTGAATTAAAAATGACTTTCTTGCATACTCCAGGACATACTCAAGGATGTATGTGTATAAGAGTTGAAGATGAAATGTTCACAGGAGATACTTTGTTTGCTGGAAGTATTGGTAGAACTGATTTATATAGTGGGGATTTTAACCAAATGGAAAAATCACTTAAGAAATTATGCAAATATGAAGATGCTGTTAGAGTATATCCTGGACATGGACCAACCAGTACTCTAGGGGTTGAAAAGAAGACAAATCCTTACATGTAATTTTATATTAGTATTTAAAAAAGTATAAAATATTTAATAACTATATTAGTGAGGGGGTTCTTCTACTGTTAAATAGAAGGAGTTAAGTTGATGTTGTATGTTTTTTTAAAAGGACATGATTATAAGTATGAAGTAGCAGAACTTATAAAATTGTTTACCAGTGAATTTAAGTTTAAAGACTCTAATGCTAACAATAATATAGAGTCAAAGCATTTAATAAATAGATTGATTTATGAGAATGGTGTATTATTCTCAAGTACTGAATACTATGAAAATGGAAACTTAAAGTATGAGTCAATACAGAATATAAAAAATATGAATCTTGAATTTTTAGATGGATTTGATAGTAGCAAAACGATTGAAGAATTTCTTAATAGCCTAGATAGTGAAAGTAAGAGGAACTTTAAAAAGCTGTGTAAAGAAAATATCAAAAAAAGCATGTTTTTAGTGCTTAAACAAGTATTTAATTCTTATGTACCATGGGGAATTTTGACTGGTATTAGACCAGTCAAAATTGTCCACAATTTAATGGATAAAAAGCTAGATGATAATAGCATAAGAACCATTCTAAAAGATAATTATTTTATAATAGATGAGAAAATAGATTTAGCTCTTGAAATAGCTAAAAGAGAGCGATTATTTATGTATCCTATAGATAAAAATAAAATTTCTCTTTATGTAAGTATTCCATTTTGTCCAACTAGATGTGTATATTGTTCATTTCCTTCAAATTCATTAAAACAATTTGGACATTTAAAAAGAGAATATGTTTATAAATTGATTGAAGAAATTAAGGGGTTTGCCAAAGTTATTAAGGAGACTAAGAAAGAAGTTGAAACTCTATATATTGGTGGTGGAACTCCAACTACACTTGATGAGGAAGAATTGGATTTGCTTATAAATTCATTGTTCAATGAATTAGATTTAAGTAAAATTAAAGAATTTACTGTAGAAGCAGGTAGACCTGACACTATTACAGAACAAAAACTAAGAGTGTTAAAAAAACACAATGTTAGTAGAATTAGTATAAATCCTCAAACTATGAATGATGATACTTTAGTAAAGATTGGAAGAGAGCATAGAGTATCTGATTTAGTAGATTGCTTTAATATGGCTCGTAGAATGGGATTTGATAATATAAATATGGATATAATTTTAGGTCTTATAGATGAAGATTTAAATATGGTAAAGAATACATTGGAGGAGATAAAAAAACTTTCTCCTGAAAGCCTTACAGTTCATACATTAGCCATAAAGAGAGCATCCAACTTAAATATAAATATGGATAGGTATAAAGAACATCTAACACAATATGAAGAAATGGTAAAAATGATAGATTTATCAATGAAATATGCAAAAGATATGGGATTAAATCCATATTATATGTACAGACAAAAACATATGTTGGGAAATTTAGAAAATATAGGTTATGCTAAAGAAGGATATGAGTGCATTTATAATATACAGATTATGGAAGAAAAACAAAGTAACTATGCATTAGGTGCAGGTGCTATATCGAAATTTGTTTATGTAGATGAAGATAGAATTGAAAGAGTAGAAAATGTAAAAAATGTTGAACAATACATTGAAAGAGTAGATGAAATGATAAAAAGGAAGAAAGAAGAGGTATATAAAAATGTTGACTAAAGCTCCTAGAGGAACTAAAGACATAACTCCAAAAGAGGCTTACAAATGGCGTTATGTAGAAAATAAATTTAGAGAAATATGTGCTTTATATGGATATGAAGAAATGGTAACACCTATATTTGAACATACAGAACTTTTCAAGAGAAGTGTTGGAGATACTACAGATATAGTTCAAAAAGAAATGTATTCTTTTAAAGATAAAGGTGATAGAGAAATTACCCTAAAGCCAGAAGGTACAGCAGGTGTAGTAAGAGCATTTATAGAAAATAAATTATATGCAGATACTCAACCAACAAAATTATTTTATGTGACACCTTGTTTTAGATATGAAAGACCACAAGCTGGTAGACAAAGACAATTTCACCAATTTGGAATAGAAGCACTTGGAAGTGATACTCCTTCAATGGATGCTGAAATAATCGCACTAGCTGTTCAATTTTTTAATGAAGTTGGATTAAATGATTTGGTAGTGAGTATAAATTCAGTTGGCTGTCCAGTTTGTAGAAAAGAATACAATGCTTTATTAAAAGAGTATCTTGACTCAAAAGCTGATATATTGTGTGATACTTGCAATGAGAGAAGAGAAAAAAATCCAATGAGGGTTATAGACTGTAAAAATCCTACATGTAAAGAAAATATCAAAGATATACCATTTATTGCAGACCATTTGTGTGATGATTGTAAATCTCACTTTGATAAACTTCAAGAATACTTAAAGGAAATGAATATAAACTTTGTAATTGATAAAACAATAGTTAGAGGCTTAGATTACTATAGAAAAACTGCTTTTGAAATTATATCTAATGATATAGGAGCTCAAAGTACTGTATGTGGTGGAGGAAGATATGATGGTCTTGTTGAACAATTAGGAGGACCAAAAGGTATAAGTGGAATTGGGTTTGGACTAGGAATTGAAAGACTTTTACTTACACTTGAAGGTAATGGAATTGAAATAGAAAACCCTCAATCTACGGATATATTTATAGTAACTATA
The DNA here is from genome assembly GCF_001077535.1 of Clostridioides difficile ATCC 9689 = DSM 1296. Lineage (GTDB taxonomy): Bacteria > Bacillota > Clostridia > Peptostreptococcales > Peptostreptococcaceae > Clostridioides > Clostridioides difficile. The sequence continues at coordinate 3,040,701 of NZ_CP011968.1, read as the reverse complement.
GGTGAAGAAGCAAATACAAGAAGCTTTAAATTGTTAAAAGACTTGAGACAAAATCATATAAGTGCAGATAAAGACCATATAGAGAGAAGTGTTAAAGCACAATTTAAATATTCAGATAAAATAAATTCAAAATTTACAATAGTAATTGGAGATGATGAACTTAAAAATGACACTGCGACATTAAAAAATATGAAAACATCAGAGCAAACTACTGTAAAATTAAGTACATTAGTTGAAGAATTAAAGCAAAAGCTGTAAAATAAGAAAGTATGATGTTTTGTGTATTAGATAAATATATAGCATTAAAATTAAATAAAATGGAGGTAGTATCTTGGAAACTTTAAAGGGTTTAAAGAGAACTCACTACTGTGGAGAGTTGAGAGAAAAAAACATAAATGAAGAAGTTGTACTTATGGGATGGGTACAGAAAAAAAGAAATTTAGGTGGTCTTGTATTTGTTGATTTAAGAGATACAAGTGGATTATGTCAAATAGTTTTTGATACAGATGTAGATAAAGAAGCTTTTGAAAAAGCTGAAAAATTAGGGGCTGAATTTGTAATAGCTGTAAAAGGAAAAGTATGCGAAAGACAATCTAAAAACCCTAATATGCCAACTGGTGATATAGAAATATTTGCAACTGAACTTAGACTTTTAAACAAGTCAGAAACTCCGCCTATTTATATAAAAGATGATGATGATGTTTCTGAAGCACTAAGATTAAAATATAGATACTTAGATTTAAGAAAACCATCTATGCAAAGAAATTTAAAATTAAGACATAAAGTAATGAATATTACAAGAAATTACTTATCAAACAATAGATTTTGCGAAATAGAAACACCATTTTTAATAGCTCCAACACCAGAAGGAGCAAGAGATTATCTAGTACCAAGTAGAGTTAATCCAGGAAAATTTTACGCATTACCACAATCACCACAATTATATAAACAATTATTGATGGTAAGTGGTATGGATAGATATTTCCAAATAGTTAAATGCTTTAGAGATGAAGACTTAAGAGCAGATAGACAACCAGAGTTTACACAAATAGACTGCGAAATGTCTTTTGTTGAGCAAGAAGATGTTATGAGTATGATTGAAGGTTTGCTTGAAGCGATATTTAAAGAAGTTTTAGATGTAGAATTGGCACTTCCACTTCCTAAGATGACTTATGCAGAAGCTATGTCTAAATATGGTTCAGATAAACCAGATACTAGATTTGGATATGAGTTAACAGATATATCTGATGTTGTTTGTAACTGTGGATTTAAAGTGTTTGCTGATGCTACACAACCAGGAAAAAGTGTTAGAGGTATAAACGTAAAAGGCAAAGCTGACGACTTTACTAGAAAACAAATATCATCACTAGAAGAACATGCTAAGACATATAGAGCAAAAGGTCTTGCTTGGATGAAAGTAGGACAAGAAGGAGTAACTTCTCCAATAGCAAAATTCTTTAATGAAGAAGAAATGAACGCTATACTTACAAGAATGAATGCTGAAGTAGGAGATTTACTTTTATTTGTAGCTGATAAAAACTCAATAGTATTTGATGCTTTAGGACAAGTTAGACTTGAAGTAGCAAATAGGCTTAATCTATTGGATAAAAATGTATATAACTTACTATGGGTAACTGAGTTCCCAGTTTTTGAAGAAGATGAAGAAACAGGCACATTCTCAGCAATGCATCACCCATTTACATCACCTATGGATGAAGATTTAGACAAGTTAGAAGAAGGTGATAAGTCATCTTTAAGAGCGAAAGCTTATGATATTGTATTGAATGGTTATGAAATAGGTGGAGGAAGTGTTAGAATATCAAATTCTGATGTTCAATCAAGAATGTTTAAAGCACTTGGTTTTACAGAGGAAAGAGCTAATGAAAAGTTTGGTTATTTATTAGAAGCATTTAAATATGGTACTCCTCCTCATGCTGGTCTAGCTTTTGGTCTTGATAGACTTGTTATGTTACTTGCAGGAACTGATAATATAAGAGAAGTTATTGCATTCCCTAAAAATCAAAATGCTGTTTGCCCTATGACAAATGCTCCTACATTGGCGGAAGATGAGCAATTAGAAGAATTAAGTATAAAAGTTGATATAAAAGATAATGAATAATATGTAGTTGCAAGAAACTAAAATGTAAAAAGTCTGGATATAAAGTATATTTATATTCAGACTTTTTTTATTAGAATTATTTTATATTTTTTCTCTATATATTTTCATAAATTATACTTGTATTCTCAACCAATATAATTAAAATACTATGTCTAAAAATTTTACATAAACTTGGTTGTTTTAGAAACTACTTCTGTAATGAGTACACGATTTTAATTAAAGAATATATAACAAATTTGAAATAAGTCTAATATATGACTTAATAGATTAAATTAAAATAATAAATTTGGACTATTTATCTATTTATAACTTAAATTATATCAAATTGATAACAAACTAGATATTATACTTTTTTGTAGAATAGAATTACAATTATATAAAGAAAAATTCTATTAATAGTGAAAAAAAAGTAGAAAAAAGTAGAAATTATTCTTTTATAAAGAAAGGGAGGGATAATATTGCAAGAGAGAGAAGAATTAGTTTTAAATCCAGTTCCAAAAGAGGAAAGAGTTGGATGGTTAGCTCCATTGTTTAATATGCTTGGTTCTAACATAGCTATATCTGAACTAATGGTTGGGGGAACTTTAATTTTAGGAATGACTCTTTCTAATATGATTATTACATCAATTATAGGGAACTTAATATTAGTTGCAATTATTATGATACAAGGTTATATAGGTTACAAAGAAGGGTTAAATACGTATGTATTAGCTAAGGGGGCATTTGGAGAGATAGGAGGAAAGTATCTTATATCTCTATTACTTGGTATAACTAGTTTTGGATGGTTTGGTGTACAAGCAGGGGTTGCAGGACTATCAGTACAAAAGATATTCCCAAGTGTAAACCTAACATTAGTTACAGTTATACTTGGATTATTTATGGTTGTTTTTGCACTGTATGGTTTTAAAGCTATGGCTAAATTTAATTACTTAGTTATACCACCACTTATGATATTAATGGTATGGGGAGTTTTTAAAGCTTTTTCTACTTATGGAGTTGAAGCTATTTATAATTATACTCCTCAAACAACTATGAGTATGGTTGAAGGTCTTAATATTGTAGTAGGTCTTGTTATAGTTGGTGCAATTATATCACCTGACCAGTTAAGATATACGAGACGAGTAAAAGATATTTGGATTATCAGTTTTTTAGGTCTAGGGATTATTTCATTATTCCAACAAGTTGCAGCTGGTGTAATGTCTATGGGAGCACCTACTTGGGATATAACAGAAGTATTGGCTAATTTAGGTTTTGGATGGGTAGCGTTTGTTATTTTAATACTTGCATCTTGGTCAACAAACGTATCAAATGCTTATTCTGGTGGATTAGCATTAAAAACTATTTTTCCAAATGTAAAAAGAAATGTTTTGACTTTAGTTGCAGGTCTAATAGGTACAATAATAGCAGCTACTGGTATAATATTTAAATTTCAGTCATTTTTATCTTTCTTGGGAATCGCAGTTCCTGCAATAGCAGGAATTATGTGGTGTGAGTATTATTTTATACAAGGAAGAACTTATAAGCATAGAGAAGGAATAAATTGGATTGCAGTAATAAGCTGGTTAATAGGTTTTGCAGCGTCGTATTATAGTTCAAAAATAAATTTCTTAATACCTCCGATAAATGGAATTGTAGTGAGTATGGTTATTTATTATATATTAATGAAATGTTTTGGAATCAAAGATAAATAAAGGGGGCAATTACATGGGTCGTAAGGTGAAAATAGGTATAATTCAACAACACAGTGTACTTGGAGATGTTAAAAAAAATATAGAAAAGGCAGTAGAGATGATAGATGACTTAGGAAAACAAGGGGCAGATATAATTTGTTTACCAGAACTATTTGCTACAGGATATAATTTAGAGTCTTTAGGTGGAGTTAAAACATTAGAATTAATAAGAGAACATAATAAGTACATAGAGGAATCAATGTCAGAAGCTGCTAAAAGAAATAATGTATACCTGATATCTCCATATGGAACCTTAGAAAAAGGGTCTACACATGTTTATAATTCAGCAGTTATATTTGATAGAAAAGGTAAGATTATGGGAGAATACTGTAAAAATCATCTGTGGTCATTAGAAGCAGTATACTTTAAAGGAGGGGAAAAAGTAGAGGTATATGATGCTGATTTTGGTAGATTTGGTGTAATGATATGTTATGATGCAGGTTTTCCAGAAGTATCCAGAGAATTGACATTAAAAGGTTCTGAAATAATATTTATACCATCTGCATGGAGAATACAAGATGAAGATATGTGGGATTTAAATGTATCTCAAAGAGCTTTAGAGAACACTGTATATACAGTAGGTGTAAATTTAGTAAGTAATGACTCTAATTTAATACTATTTGGAAAGAGTAAAATATGCAATCCTAGAGGTACTGTAATAACTCAATTAGATACATACAGGGAAAAATATGTATTATCAGAGATTGATTTAGATGAAATAAAAAAGTATAGGGAAGATATCCCCTATTTGAAAGACAGAAAAAGTAGCTATAACATATAATTCTATACTATAATACAAGTTCAATATAAAATGATAAAAAGAGGATGTATCAATATTAAGATTAAATTTATTATACTTTGATATATCCTCTTTAATATTATCAACTTTGATTTAAATATTTTTAAAATAGTTGATAAGAAAGTTTTTGAACAACAACACAGCTTTAGATTCATAGTTTTCGCTAAACCATGAAAGATTTAAATATCTTTTAAATTCAATATCTTTGATATGTAACAACTTAATCTCAGGGTCTTGAGATAATCCCCATGATTTTCCACATATAAATCCAACTCCTTGAAGTGATTTTATAAGAGCATAAATTGTATATGGTGAATCAGACTCAAATGCTATTTTGGGTTTGAAATTAGCTGATTCACACAGGATATCAATTACCTCTCTATAATTCTCACCCTTCGTTATAACTATAAAGTTTTCATCTGAAACTTCGCTTAGATATACTTCATCCTTTAATGATAAAGGATGATTTATTGAAACTCCTAATAGTATTTCTTCGCATGTTAAAGTTATGCTATTTTCTGAGTTTAGCTTTGTAAATGAAGAAGATATGTACAAATCAAAATCACTTTTTTTATAAGATGATGGCAAAGTATGTGACACATTAAAAGTAATATTGGGATATAGTTTTCTGAAATTACTCAAAAGTGATGGTAACACATTAGCCGCTGCAGGAGATAATATCTTTACTTCTCCTGAATTTTCTAAAGAAGTGTCTTGTAACTCCTTTTTTGAACTTTCTACTAAATCTAAAATGCTATCTACTCTTTTTAGAAACAATCTTCCATACTCATTTAAAACAATATATCTTCCTTTTCTGTCAAATAACTGAACTCCAAGTTCTTTTTCTAAGGAAGATATAGTTTTGCTTAAAGCTGGCTGTGCTATATTTAACTTGTGTGATGCTTTTGTTATGTGCTCCATTCTAGCAACAGTTTGAAAATACTTAAGATGCAATAAATCCATAGTATAAAATACACCTCTTTTAATATGACTTGAGTTATATCAATTTTATAATCAACTCCACATTATACATTATAATATAAAGTTTATATAATAAACTACAATATATTAAAAAGTTATTTAAATTGTTATTTATATTTTGTACATAATCTAATTAAAAAAAGTAACTTTAAATGATTAACTAAGGAAATGTTGTTACAAACTTTAGTTATATAAAAAATTCATTTGATGAGCAAAGTATTAATGTCAAGTAAGAATAAAAGCTTATTAGATAAGAAAAATAATATTTTATAATAATGATGTTACTTAAATTATTATGTTATACTATTTTAAATAGGAAACATTTAGATACTATAATTTTAGGGGGAGTCAAGATGAAATTAACTAAATCAATATCATCAATGCTGTGCTTATCTCTAGTTTTAAGCTTATCACCAGTAGCATATGCAAATGAAATAAGTAGAACAACAGTTGAGAATACTTTAGTAGGTCAGGATAGATATCAAACTGCTGTTGAAGTAAGTAAAAAAGGATGGAGTAGTGCAAATGAGGCTGTAGTTGTAAATAGTGAATCTATTGTAGATGCATTAGCTGTAACACCATTTGCTAAATTAAAAAATGCTCCTATATTATTGACAGAAAAAAATGATCTAAATTCACAAACTGAGAAAGAATTAAAAAGATTAGGCGTTAAAAAAGTTTATATAATTGGTCTATCTAGTTCTATATCAAATGATGTGCAAAAACAGTTAGAATCTAATAATTTAACTACTGATAGAGTTGGTGGTAGTGATAGATACCAAACAGCTTTGAGTATAGCTAAAAAAATAGAAGGATTAAAAGATATATCAGAAATAGCTGTAGTAAATGGGTACACAGGTCTTGCAGATGCAGTTAGTATAGCTTCTGTAGCTGCTACTAATGGAATGGTTATACTTCCAGTATCTGATGCATCTGGTATATCTAGCTTTAAAGATTTTATAGAATCTAAGAATATAAATAAATCATACATAATAGGCTCTACTAATGCTGTATCAGATAAAATAAAACAAAGTTTACCTAATTCAGAAAGAATAGGTGGAGCAGATAGAAATGAAACTAATGGTAAAGTAATAGAAAAGTTTTATACATCTAATAAATTAAACAATGTATTTGTGGCTAAGGATGGAATGAAAAATCAAAATCAACTTATAGACGCTCTAGCAGTAGGAGTACTAGCATCAAAAGAAAATTCTCCTGTACTAATCGTAGGAGAACAATTAAGTGCAACACAAAAGAGTGTATTTTCGAATAAAAATGCTACCTCTATAACTCAAGTTGGTAGTGGAGGAAATGAAAATGCATTTAAAGAATTAAAAGATTTACAGGCAAATAGTAACAATAAGAGAGTAATGTATGTAACTAATACAGATAAGGTAAATATAAGAAATGATGCTACAATAGAAGCTTCTGTTATAGGATATCTAAATAATGGTGATGAAGTAGAAGTTTTAGATGTGTTAAAAACTGGATGGGTAAAAATAAAATACAATGAAGGTATTGGATATGTTAGTGGGTCTTATTTGACAAATAATAAGCCTGATAATAGTAATGAAAATATAAAAATAAAGTATGTAAAAGAAAAAGATGGTCTAAATGTTAGGAAAGGACCAAGTACAGAAGATGAAAAGATAGGTCACCTTTCATATGGAAGCAAAGTAGAAACAATAGAAATGTTTGCTACTGGATGGGTAAAAATAAAGTATAATGGTGGATATGGTTATGTAAGTAATGATTACTTATCTGATACACCAGTTATTTAATTATAAGTAACAATAAAAAACTGCTTTAATTTGTAAAGCAGTTTTTTTATAAAAATTTAAGTCTAATAACTATTTCTATTTTGATACCTTAATCCTGGGATTTATTATTATGGATATTATCAACATACAAACACTCCAAATCCAGTGTCTAATTCCAAACTTAGATATTAATAAATTCAGTCCTGCTATGGTAAATAAGCAGTATTTAATTACAATTAAAAGTGTATTTATAGAAAGCCCCTTCATAGAAAGTATCCTAAATCCAATAATAGACATTCTAAGTCCTATAAATGCCAATAATATACCTGCAATATCCTGAATTAAGTAATAGTATTCAAATTTCATATTCAATCAACTCTTCTCTGAGCAGTATCAAATATTTCTAACTCTTCAATTTCATCATCTGTGTATGTAAGCATAGTAAAACCAGTTACACCATAAATAAATGAAATTATAGGTGTAATCCAACTTAAGAAACAATATGGAATAAATTCTAGTGGGCTTACACCAAGGGTCTGAGCACAGAAAACAGCATTTGAATTCCATGGTATTAATGGACCACCAAGTGTAGCTGTATCTTCTATAATTCTAGATAGATTTTGTGGTTTTAATTTAAATTCTTTGTATATTGGAGACATTAGAGTTCCGACAAATACAGAAGTGAACATCATTGATGAACTAAATGCATTTGCAAAGTAGCTTACTACAAAAGTAGACCCAACCAATTTAGTTCTTGATTTTCCTATTTTAGTTATAAGAGGTTGAAGCAGTACTTCTAAGAATCCAGTTTTTTGGAGAATACCAGCAATAACGAAAACTACAAATACTAGTAAAACGGTTTCAGCCATACTCATTATTCCACCACGATTTAATAGTTTGTCGGCATAGACAAATCCAGTATCTATAGTAAATCCTGATAGCATGTAATTTAAAACATCACCTATTTTTTCTCCTTCTTGAAATACTGCTATAATAAGTCCCATGATAGCTGAACTTAGTATAGATATAATGGGTGGCTTTTGTAGCAATAAAAGTAATAATAAAAATATTATTGGAATCATTGCTACTAAACCAATATGAAAGTTTGAATTTAATACATCCTTGATTTGATTTATTTGAACATAGTCTATAGTATTATTTGAATACTTAAATCCAATTACTGTATACAGAACTATACATATTACGTATGCAGGTCCTGTGGTATAAAACATATGCTTCATATGTGTAATTACATCTGTCTTACAAACTGCTGCAGCTAAGTTTGTAGAATCTGATAGAGGTGACATCTTATCTCCAAAGAAAGCACCAGAAATGACTGCACCAGCTGTTAAACCAAGAGGAATACCCATACTAGTACCAATACTCATCATTGCTATACCAGAAGTTCCAAGAGTCCCCCAAGATGTACCAGTAGCAACAGAAGTTAATGAACATACGATTAATGTTGTAAGCAGAAAATATTTAGGGGTTATTATTGTTAGTCCACTATATACTACTGTTGGTATTGTACCAGCAGCTATCCAAGCTGCTATTAGTACACCAACAGAAAGTATAATTAAGTTTGATTGAAAGGCATCTTTACCAACTTCAAATCCAAAAGCTTCTATTTCATCATTAGTATAACCAAGTTTCATGGCTGCAGGAACTACTATAAGCCATGAAAGTAAAAACATTGTAGTTATAGAAGCATTAAATACAACTATACCAACTGATGTTAGAGCTATTATTGCAAGCATTACTAACAAGGAATATCTAAATGAAGGTATTTTTCTTTCTGTATTCATTTTCATAGTGCAAATTCTCCTTAAATATTTTTAGTTAATTGCATTTTTTATTCTTATAAGAGCTTCTTCAAGCATACTTCTTGGACAAGCTAAGTTTATTCTTTGATACCCACTTCCTCCAATGCCAAAGCTGTTTCCTTGATTTAGAGCAACTTTACCTTTTTGTACAAGTATACTTTCTAGTTCCTCATCACTTAATCCAAGTGCACTAAAGTCTACCCATAATAAATAAGTACCTTCTGGTTTTCTAACTTTAAGTTTTGGCATATTTTCATTTATATATTTTATAGCAAAATCTATATTAGATTCTAAATATTCTAAAAATGATTCTAGCCAAGATTCACCATTATTATATGAAGCTTCAGTTGCAACTAAGCTAAAGCAATTATTTCTCTTTATATCAATTCTGGTAAAGGCATCATCTAACAATTTATAGTCTTTTTCATCAGGTAGTATTACATATGATGATTGAAGACCAGCTATATTAAAAGTTTTAGTTGGAGCCATACAAGTAATTGTATTTTTTTCAAATTCTTTAGAAATAGATGCCATAGGAATATGCTTATGTTTTTTTAATATAATGTCACTATGTATTTCATCAGATATGATTTTTACATTATGCTTAAGACAAATATCTCCTAGTTTTTTTAATTCATCTTTTGTCCATACTCTACCAACTGGATTATGAGGATTACAAAGTATGAATAATTTTACATCTTTAATCTTGTTTTCAATGTCTTCATAATCCATTATGTAGTTTCCGTTTTCTAGTTTTTGTAATGGGCTTATAATTAGTTCTCTATTGTTATTTTTTACAACACTATTAAAAGGGCTGTAAACTGGTTCTTGTATCATTATTTTATCATTTGCTTTCGTGAGTTCATTTATTAAAAGACTTATAGCTGGGATAACACCTGGACTATAAATTAACCACTCACTTTTTATTTTCCAGTTATGTCTCCTATCTAGCCAGTTTACTATAGATTCATTGTAAGAATCTGGTCTTGTTGTGTAGCCATAAATCTCTTGTTCTAGTCTATTTTTTAAGGAATCAATTATACAAGGTGCAGCCTTAAAATCCATGTCAGCCACCCACATAGGAAGTAAATCATTAGTTCCATACTTTTTTTCCATTTCTGACCATTTAGATGAAAAATTATTGCTTCTATCAACAATCTCATTAAAATTATAATTCATTGTAAATACCTCCAGTAATTTTAATTTTATGTTAATAATATTAAGCAAACAACGTGCCAATATTGATAATAAAAAATATTTATTCACAAGTTAATATTTAATATTAAGTAATTTCAGAGCATAGATAAGATAAAAATATTAATTATACTTAAAACTTTGTGGAAAAGGTTATTTCTAATAAATTTTTAAATATATGAAAATGTAATTAAATAGGTTAAATAGGTTTAACTGTTTAACTTGTTAGACCTATTTATATTTTTTAGAAATTCTACTCCTTTTGATGTTATAATTGAACCTCCACGACCAATAAGTATGTCTACAAGCCCAAAGTCTTGTAGTTCTAAAAGCATATTTCTAATCTGTTGTTCTGTCAAAAATCTATTTTCCTCTAAAGCTATTTTACATAAGCTTTTTCTACCTATTCTTTCTTTTAAATCATAAGCCTTTTTTAAATTATCCAATATAAATATGTATTCATCTAGTGACTTTTTAAAATTATAGTCGTATTCCATGATGTTTTTGTCTTTGCCAATGTTGAATTGATACTTTTTTATATTATCACTTACTTTATTACAAACGGTTCTACTATAATTTGAATCTATAGTATCCAATATATATTCAGGTAAATCACATATTTCTATAATATCTTTTTCCAAGTAACAGAAGTATTCTCCTAAGTTTCTTAATTCTCTTACATTTCCTTCCCATCTATACATTTTAAAGATTTCTTTTACTTCCTCACTTAGAATAAAATTACATGGAATATCATATTTTAATGAACCAAAAATTTCAAATATATCAGCAGGTCTTTCCCTAAGTGGATGTATTTTAAGGGGAAGAACATTCAACCTAAAATATAAATCTCTTCTAAACATATTTTTAGATACAAGTTCTTTTAAATTTCTATTAGTAGCTGCAATTATTCTTACATCAATGTCAATGACATTATTAGAACCAATACGTCGTACTTGTTTTTCTTGTATGACTCTAAGTAATTTAGATTGAGAATTTAAATCCATTTCTCCAATTTCGTCTAAAAATATAGTTCCATTGTTGGCTAATTCAAATAAACCAATTTTCCCACCTTTTTTAGCACCAGTAAAAGCCCCTTCATCATAGCCAAATAATTCACTTTGCAGTAGATTTTCTTGAAAAGTACTACAATTTACTGCGACAAAAGGACCATCTTTTCTCCTAGAAGCACTATGAATGGATTGAGCAAATAATTCTTTACCAGTACCACTTTCACCAATTATAAGGATAGATGAATTTGATTGAGCCATTTTATTAGCAATTTTTTTTGTATTAATAGTTTGTATACTAGAACCTAATATGTCATCAAATGTGTATTTACTGATATTACCAGAGTTTACTAGTTGTGCTCTTAATTTAGCTTGCTTTTTTTCTAATTGAGAAAACTTTGTCATCTTTAGTATAAATCCATCAAATACATTTAATTGTATATGTTTAATCTCTAAATTTATATCAATATGATTTATTTTAATCAATTTCTCAAAAAATGGAGTTTTATTGGTCAATATGCTTTGAAAATTGATGTCTTTTATGCAATCACCAACAAATGAGTCAATCATTTCATTTGCATTTATAGACAAAATTTTTCTAGCCATATGATTATAGAATTGAATTATTCCATCGTTATTTGTGCATATAATTCCATCATCAATTATAGATAGTAACAAATCAAATTGTCTTTCAAACTTATTTGCATCTAACAATAACTCACCTGTACTATAACTTGTAGGAATTATTTTTTCTACGTATTTTTTTATTAGGTCATCTTTTATTAGATGTTTTAATTTGGTTTTTGTAGCAATTTCAACAATACAACTTAAATCTATTATTCTGTATTTTAAATCTATAACTTCACAATTTTTAAACTTAGGCAAGATTTTTTCGCCAGGAGTTAGGATTACAGCATCTGTGGGAGTAAACTCAATCTCTGGATAGCAGGGCAGGATATTTATATTGTCTATTCCTAATCTATGTATTAAAGAAATTGTTTCTATTGCCATATCTTTACTTAAGTTATATACATAAATAATTTTATCTTTTTCTAATTTGGATATCATATCAATACTGTTCTTTTCAAATGTCAACTTGGGAACAATGATTTGAGCATCATAGTGAGATAATTTTACTATTTCATCATATTTTAAATAAGCAGATAGGAGTATAAGTTTTTCTTTAAAAAACTTTAAATTTCCCTCTTCAAATGAGTATAAATTTATCTTTAGATTATCACCTAAGAATTGCCTTATTTGATTTTCATAAATTTCTCCAGCGTCTTTTTTTAAACTTACAATAGCTAATTCCATTTGTTTCATTTTAACCTCTCATACAAATTTGACTTATTTTAGATTACATAATAATTAAATTAAATAATATTATTTAATTATTATTATAAATTTATTATAGACTACACATTGAAGTAAAAGAAGTAGCTAAAATTATTCCTTTTATTTTTGTTTTTTGTATCTATTTGGTATAATAGTATTAGAGCGTATAATAATTTAGGCAAAATTTTTTAAGGAAGACTAGAGGAGAATATAAAATGAAAAAATGTCTTTACTGTAATAGGGATATAAAGTCACCAAATAATAAATTAGCTATAAAATATGATGACAATATGAATATATATCCATGTCGTGCAGAATGTAAGGAAAAAATTGAAGAATATATAGCAAAAAAACCTACATATAAGTTTATAAATATATTAGAGGTTCTTTTAGGTGTGGGCGGAATATTCTGCTTTTTGAGTAAATGGACTATTGCAGCCCAAGTTGTACTTGGAATTGATGCACTGGTTATATTTTTATTCCCATTGGCAGGATTTAAGATGAATGGAAAGTTAAGTATGGAACAAACTAAGAATCAAAGTAGGTCTATTGCAATATCAATTTTGGCATTTATAGTAATAATAACTGTATTATATTTTAAACAAGTTGGTAAGTAGAGCATAATTGTATAAGACATCATTAGAGTATGAGGTGAGTTTATGGAAGAAAGAAAATTAGCACCAAACAATGAGAGGGAAGCTCTCATAAAAAGATTAAAAAGAATAGAAGGTCAAGTTAAGGGTATACAAAAGATGGTGGAACAAGAACGTTATTGTGTTGATATATTGGTTCAAATATCTGCTATAAGGTCTGCTATAAATAGAGTAGGCACAATTATCTTAGAGAATCATATAAAAGGATGTGTAGCAGAAAGCATTAAACATGATGATGCTGATAAAACTGAAGAGATGATAAAAGAGCTTATGGATACTATAAATAAATTTACAAAATAAGGAGGCGGTTAGTTATGAATCAACAAGGATTTATTATGGAAATTGTTGATGATAGAACTGCAAAGTTAAAAATGCAAAGACATTCAGCTTGTGCTGCTTGTGGAAAATGTGCTACTACAAATTCAGCAGAGTCAAAAGAAATATTAGTAGAAGTAGACAACACAATTGGTGCAAAAGTTGGTGACCATGTAGAAGTGAGTATGGATAATATGAATGTATTAAAAGCAGCTGTAATGGCTTATATAATACCTCTTATAGCACTTCTTGTAGGAACAATAGGGACTTATTATATATTGGGGGCAATTGGAATGACAACTGGAGTTGAAGCCATAAGTGGATTAGTTGGAATTTGTCTTACAATAATCTGTTATTTATACTTAAAGAAGAATGACAAAAAATTTAGAGACAGTAGAGAATTTATACCAGTAATAACAAGAATATTAATTGATCTTTAAGATAATTATAATTAAAAAATAGCAATGTGCTTTTTAAATAAATACTCAATACGTATTTGTAGAGTTTAAGTACATTGCTATTTTTATATTTTTATTTTGATTTTCTGTAAGGAATAAAGTTTTTTCTGATTTTCAAAAGATTCAATGTTCTTACAAAAGAAGTTACAACTAATACACCAAGTGCTATTGCAGCACTTAGAAATAGCGCATCTGTACCTTTTGACATAGCCAAAGAATAATTTTTCTGAATCAAAGACAACATTGTATTATATAGCCCAATTCCTGGTATTAGAGGAAGAATACCTGGAATTACGAACACAATAGCTGGTTGCTTTAGTTTTCTTGCTAAAGTCTCACTGCACGCTGAGACCAAAGCAGCAGCGATAAAACCTGCAAAAACTGCATTTGTAGTAAAATTAAATAAATAAACATATACAATCCAACCAATTCCGCCAGTTACTCCAGCTGGAAGAAGTAGATATAGTGGAGCATTAAAGAAAACAGCAAATCCAGCAGTTGCAACACCTGAAAATAAAAAATGCAAAATCATAGACATATCAGTCATTAGAAAGGACCTCCTATTCTATACCATGTATCAAGGACAAAACCAACTCCAGAAGCAATTGCAATAATAATCATAGCAGCATCAAAAGCACGAGAAATTCCTGATATTAAATTCCCTGATATTAAATCTCTAATAGCTTTTATAAAAGCAACTCCTGGGAGTAGTGGCATTATAGCGCCGACTATAAGCATTTTAGGGTCATCTAAAATGCCTATTTCAACTAGTAGAACTCCTGAAAGTGCAATTAAAAAAGAAGATACTAAACAGGAAAATGCAGATATTGCACTTATCTTCATCGTTTTATCATAAGTAATTGCAGCAAAGATTGCTATTATAAACGTAAGTATAAAATTTAATACATAATTCCCTCCAAGCAAACAAGCAAAACAAGCAGATGCAATTCCTGTACAAGAGTAAAATAACCATAAAGGATAAGGTTTTACATCTTGGATTTCATAAAGACGTGCAATGGCATTATCAATATCATACTCTTTGTCACTAACAAATTCTCGAGAAAAACTGTTTAATAAAGAAATCTTATTTAAGTTTATACCTCTTGATTGAATCGTTTTCATAAACGAAAAGCCATCAAATTTCTCATCTGAAATAATTATTACTGTAGGAGTTGTAAAAATATTTACATGATAAAACCCTCTTGACCTGCATATTCTAAGGACACTGTCTTCAACCCTAGATGTTTCAGCTCCATTTTTTATCATCAGTTCCCCTACAAATAGAGCTAGTTTTAGAATATTTTTCTTATATTCAAGTTCCTCATTTTGATTCATAAATACACCTCCAAATTAAAAAACGTAATATTGAAATTATATCAAATTTTTAAGTAATATTCCTTAATATCTATATAAATATATTATCTTTTTTTTGTTTCAAAATAGTCACATTTAAATTATATCCAATTAAAAGAATTAGACAATATTATTTATTATATTTTAACTTAAAAATAAAGAAAGTAACTATGTTAAATATGGAAAAATGGCAAAACACTTGACTATTAATTGGTAAAGGACTATAATAATAAATTATCATATTGATAAAAACGAAAATTATGAAATGTCTGTAAAAATAAAATTTAAATAATAACTAGGAGGAGTAATATGTTTGAGAACTTGAAAAAAGCGGACCCTGAGATTTATGAAAGTATGAAAAGAGAGTTAAAAAGACAACAAAGAAATATTGAATTAATAGCATCTGAAAACATAGTATCAGTTCCAGTAATGGAAACTATGGGAAGTCATCTTACAAATAAGTATGCAGAAGGTTACTCAGGCAAAAGATATTATGGTGGATGTGAATACATAGATGAAGTTGAAACTCTTGCAATAGATAGAATCAAAAAAATATTTGGAGCAGAACATGCTAATGTTCAACCTCATTCTGGAGCAAATGCAAATATTGGTGTATATTTTGCTATGTTAAAACCAGGTGATGTTGTTATGGGAATGAATTTATCTCAAGGTGGACATTTAACTCATGGTGCTCCAGTTAATATTTCTGGTCAATATTATAAATTTTATGAATATGGTATAGATAAAGACAGTGGACTTATAGATTTTGATGAAGTTAGAAAGATAGCACATGAAGTAAAACCTAAAATGATAGTTGCAGGAGCAAGTGCATATCCTAGAGAAATAGATTTTAAAAAGTTTAGAGAGATAGCTGATGAGGTTGGAGCATTGCTTATGGTAGATATGGCTCATATAGCAGGTCTTGTGGCTGCTGGTCTTCACCAAAATCCATGTGAAGTGGCTGATTTTGTTACAACAACAACTCACAAAACTTTAAGAGGACCTCGTGGGGGTGTTATTCTTTGTAAAGAAAAATATGCTAAAGACATAGACAAAGCAATATTCCCTGGTATTCAAGGTGGACCTCTTGAACATATAATTGCTTCTAAGGCAGTTTGCTTTAAAGAAGCTTTAAGTGATGAGTTTAAAGAATATCAGGTACAAGTTGCTAAAAATGCAAAAGCCTTAGCTGAAGAACTTATTAAAAGAGATTTTAAATTGATTTCTGGAGGTACAGATAATCATTTAATACTATTAGATTTGACTAATAAAAATATAACTGGTAAAGCAGCAGAAAAGAGATTGGATGATGCTTATATAACAGCTAATAAAAATACAATTCCATTTGACCCAAATGGTGCTCTTGTTACAAGTGGAATAAGACTTGGTACTCCAGCTGTAACTACTAGAGGTATGAAAGAAGAAGATATGGCAATAATCGCTGAGGCTATAGACCTATGTTTAACTTATGATGAAGAATCTAAGGCTAGAACATTGGTTGTTGGTTTAACTGAAAAATATCCTTTATATGAAGAATATAATATTATGGATTAATTATAAAGAACAACTAAATAAAATACATTTAAATAATTACAATGATTGTGTATGTATTTGAATATATTTAGATATAAAAAAGGTGTCTCAAAATGAACTTTTTAGTTTATGAGGCACTTTTTTGTATGGAATCGAACATATTTGTATTATTTAAATAATAAAAAATATGGTTATCTCTATTTTTAGATGGTCTCTTTGTATTTTTTAATTAAAACTTTAAGATTTCTTAAGAATTATACTAGGTTTTTCTAAAGATTTAAAGTCTATACTTATAAGTATAGTAATCACATGAAAAGAAAAGCTTTAACGAGGAGGGAATCTTATGAAGGTATTAATTCTTACAGGAAAATTTGGTATGGGTCATTACTCAGCATCAAATTCTTTAAGTGAAGATATAAAAGCAAAATTTGATAATTCAGAAATAATAATTAAAGATATATTTGAGTACATTATGCCTAACTATTCAGATAAAATGTACAAGACTTTTTCTATTCTTGTAAATCGGGGAAGTAGTCTTTATAATTTATTTTATAAATGTGCTGAAAATGGAAAGAAAGATATAAAATTTACTTTTTCAGATTATTTTTTAAATAAATTAGATACATTACTTCATGAAGTACAACCAACAGTAGTTATTTCAACTTTTCCATTTTGTTCTCAATTAGTATCAAGATATAAGGAAAAATATAACTCAAATCTTCCTTTAATAACATGTATAACTGATATAAGTAGTCACTCAGAATGGATTAGTAAAAATACAGACTGTTATTTAGTAGCTAGTAAATCTACTAAGGAAGAACTTGTTTTTAAAGGAATAGATGAATCTAAGATTAAAGTTAATGGTATTCCAGTAAAAAAAGAATTTAAAAGAATAGAACATGTAAATCATTCAACTAAAAAAAATATTCTTATAATGGGTGGAGGATTAGGATTACTGCCTAAATCAGAACAATTTTACAAAGAATTAAATAGTTTAGAAGGAGTAAAAACTACTGTAATAACTGGTAATAATAAAAAAATGTACTATAAACTATATGGTAGATATGAAAATATAGAGGTAGTAGGTTACACCAATGAAGTATATAAATATATGAAAGATTCTGACCTTATTATTTCTAAACCAGGTGGAATAACACTATTTGAAACAATTTATTCAGAACTTCCAATATTGGCATTTAATCCATTTTTACAACAAGAGATAGATAATGCTAGTTTTATATTAAATAATGAAATTGGGAGAATACTTGGTAAAAATAAAAAATACTATGTAGATGAGATAAAAGATTTAATTTATGATGATGCTACTCTTAAAGAAATGAGCAGTAACATGAAAGAATTAAAAAAACAATTTGATAATAATACCTTAGAGAATATTTTATTTTCACTTGATGAACAAGGAGCGTGTAGAGAATGTATGTAGTAGGTTTAATTATCGTTGTTGCATTGATTTTTTTAGTCCATTCAATTATACCTACATACTATAATAAACTATTAAATAAAGAGGTATTAAAAAATATGGCTGGAGAAAATGAAATTGCACTTACATTTGATGATGGTCCAGATAAGAGATATACAGAAAAATTACTAGATGTGTTAAAAGAAAATGATATACAAGCTATGTTTTTTGTAGTAGCAAAGAATGCTGAAAAAGAGCCTGAAATTATAAAAAGAATGTTGAGAGAAAATCATATAGTTGGTTTACATTCATTGGAACACAGAAATGCATGGCTTTATAGTTATAGTTATGTTAAAAAAGATTTTATTGAAAGTACAAATATAATGAAAAATTTAGGTGTAGATGTAAACTACTATCGTCCACCATGGGGTCATACTAATATATTTTCAAATTCATTTGTTAAAAAATATAATCTAAAAATGACTTTGTGGGATGTAATGGCAGAAGATTGGGAGAAAGATAGTACAGTAGACATTATTATAAACAAGTTAATGAGTAGAACAAAAGAAAATTCTATAATTTGTTTACATGATGCAGGTGAAAATTCAGGTGGTGCAGTAGGTGCACCTGAGCGTACTATTGAAGCTTTAAAGATAGCTATTCCAAAACTTAAAGCCAGTGGTTTAAAGTTCGTAACACCAGAAAGGATGTAGTTATGATAAGTAAAACTGAAAAGAAAAATAAATGCCTAGGTAGTGTAGCTTTTTTAGTTTTACTAATGGGCATAACAGGATATTTTGTTTTTAGAGGGCAGTCAGTTGAATCATTGATAAAATCATTAAAAGGTGCAAGCCCTATGTTTATACTAATTGGATTTGCAATGATGTTTATATATGTTGCCTGTGAAGGTATAAATATATACTTAGGTATGAAAGCTTTAAACCAAAAGACTACTCTTTTAAAATGTATGGGATATGCTTTTATTGGATTTTATTTTAGTTCTATTACACCTTCAGCATCAGGTGGTCAACCAGCACAAGTTTATTATATGAAAAAAGACGATATAAATATATCATATTCTTCACTTATACTATTAGTCATTGTTGTTATTCACCAAGTAGTTATACTGGCATATAGTGGAATAATGTTCATTATGGAACGTGAGTTTATATTAAATAATGTAAGTGGTATGAACATTTTACTAATATATGGTGTAATAACAAATGTTGCTCTTGTCATTGGAGTAATTGCAATTATATTTTCAAAAAAACTTGTAAACAATTTTATAATATCAATAACAAATTTATTAGGTAAGTTAAGAATAATAAAAGATGTTGAAAGTTCAAGAAAAGTTATAATATCTCAAATTGAAGAGTATGTTAAAGGTGCTCAATATATAAAGCAGAATCCAAAACTTGTAGTCCAAATTTTAGTCATAACTATTGTACAAATAACAGCTATGTTTTTAGTTCCTTTCTTTGTATACAAAGCTTTTCATCTATCAACATATACTGTATTTGAGATATTAGCGATACAATCCTTGCTTAATATTGCTGTTTCTTCATTACCATTGCCAGGGGCTGTTGGAGCTTCTGAAAATAGTTTTATGACATTATTTAAGATATTTTTCCCTGGTCACTTATTAGTTCCGGCAATGTTACTTAGTAGGGGGATAAGTTTTTATGCATTTGTAGCTATAAGTGGATTGATATGTATAGTAGTACATGTAAAATCTTCTGAAAAAGTAAAAGCAGTGAAAAAAGTTGCTTATGTAAGATAATATTATATAGATTATTTTTATTAATATGTCAATTTGTGTGTATATTTTAATTAAGCTTTAAACATGTTTACAGGAGTAGAAACTATTAAAACGTGTGACATTGCTAAGCTTTTGCTAATAAAGTATAATATTTTATATAGTTTGAAATATTTAAGAAATATAGCAAAAAAAGGAGCTTGGTGATGAATAAAGAGATTCCAAAAAAAATTTTAGTAGCTGATGATAATCCTGAGATTAGGGAAATCGTAGAAATACTTTTAACTGGTGAAGGTTATGAAGTTATTATGGCAACGAATGGAGAAGAAGCTGTAAACTTAGTAGATAGTACGATTGATTTGATTATTTTGGATGTTGTAATGCCTGTAAAAACAGGATTTGTTGCATGTAATGAAATTAGAGAAAAAACGACAGCACCAATATTATTTTTAACTGCAAAAACTCAAGACTCTGATAAAGTTATTGGATTTTCAGCAGGAGGAGATGACTATTTATCAAAGCCTTTTTCATATTCTGAACTAATTTCAAGGGTTAAGTCTCTACTTAGACGTTATTATATATACCAGGGAAAGGAAAAGGAAAGAGAGCCAAATATATTAAAAACAAAAGAGTTATGTGTCAATTTAGATACTCAAGATGTTACACTAAATGGAGAACCTGTGTTTTTGACAACTATAGAATATAGTATATTAATTCTTATGTTGAAAAATAGAAAAAAAGTTTTTTCGTCTGAAAATTTATATGAAACTATTTGGGATGAGCAGTATTTTTATACAGCAAATAATACAATAATGGTTCATATTAGAAATTTAAGAAAAAAGTTAGAAAAAGACCAAAAAAATCCACAATATATAAAAACCGCATGGGGAAAGGGGTATTATATTGATTAACAAAATTAAGCCATCTAAGTTGGGAGTTATACTATTGATATATGTAGTAATCTCAGCTGCAGTGGCTTTCATTTTAAATATACCATTTTACTCTGCTGTTGAATCTATAGTAAAAGATGTATCAGAAGGGAAAGTATATTTTAAAAGAGAAGTAAATCAACTTATGGATAATTTTCAAACTTATGTGAATAACAATGGTATAAGAGCAGATGATGGAGATGATATAGCAAAATGGAATAGTGATAATTGGTTTGTTTCTATGAAGATATATAAAGGAAATAAGGTTTTTTATGATACATTATACTATCCTAATGAAGTACCTGATAAGAGTGAGGAAAATGAGTTTTATAGCAGTCCCATGGCTAGAAACTATGAGATACAATTTTCTGATATTAAAGCTAATATAGTTGTAGTAGCTTTATTTAGATTTAGATTTCAAAATTTTATAGAAGCAATTTCTATTACATTTATGGCACTTACATTTATTATAACATTTTTACTGTTGTTTAGTAGAAAGATAAAGTACCTAAGGAAAATAGAAATGGGTATAAAGATAGTAGAGAGTGGCAGTTTAAAGTATAGAATCCCAGTAAAAGGTAATGATGAATTATCATCACTTGCATCTAGTATTAATGAGATGAGTCATACATTGGAGAATCAACTTATAAAAGAAAGGGAGATGAAGAATAAAAATAAAGATATAGTAACTTCGATATCACATGATGTTAGAACTCCATTAACGTCAGTAATTTGTTATTTAGATTTGATTAAAGACCATAAATACAATAGTCCTGAGCAATTGGAACAATACATAAAAAATGTAAGGTCTAAAGCATATCAAATAAAAGATTTAACAGATGACCTTTTTACGCATTTTGTTAATTCTGGAGAGGAAGTTTCAAAAGGGTATGAAAAAATAAATGCTAATGAATTTATTTTTCAATTACTTTTAGATAGTTCATATACATTGGAGGAGAAAGGATTTCATATAACAATAGAAAATGAACTTTATAACCAATATCATATTTATGTAGATGTTACACAATTTAGAAGGATATTTGATAATTTATGTTCTAATATAATAAAATATGCTAGGAAAGATAAGCCTATAGTATTTTTAATTAAAGTAGAGGATTCTAAATTACTAATTATACAAAAAAATAGAGTAAGTAATTTTTCTAAGAATGTAGAAAGTTTTGGAATTGGTATAAAGAATTGTGAGAAAATAGTTGCATATCATAATGGAAGCATAAATGTAAATTCAGATGATAAAGAATTTGCTATTGAAATATCTATTCCAGCAAAAGAATCATAAAAATTTAAATTATATATTGTGTAATTGCTTATGTAAAATTCTATGAAGCAGGAAGCATGTGACTTTAGTTATGGGATGTTCAATATTGTGTACCTCTAGGCAAGTAACAAGTTTACTTACAAGACCATATAATATTATTATCTTAAAAAAAGGGGACATAATAATATGGTTTTGACAGGAGCACATTATATTTACATTCTATTTATGGTAATTATATTAATTACTATGATTATGAAAAAGGATACAATAGTACCATGTATATTAGGTGTTTTTTTTATGGGGTTGTTCTTTGAAAAAAACATTTTTGGTGCTATAACAGCAGTGTTTAACTCTTTTATTATATCTTTAAATGAGTTGGGTCCAATTATCTTGATTATAGCTATTATGGTTGCATTATCTAAAGCCCTAGAAGCCAATAATGCTATACAGTATATGGTGAGACCATTTTCGAGAGTTATAAAAAATTCTAATACAGCATTTTTTGTAACTGGATTTGTTATGTTAGTTCTTTCTTGGTTTTTCTGGCCAACTCCAGCTGTTGCCTTAGTTGGAGCTGTATTTTTACCTGTTGCTATGAGAGCTGGGCTACCAGCAATTGGTGTTGCAGTAGCATTAAATTTATTTGGTCATGGTCTTGCCTTATCTACAGACTTTGTTATTCAAGGAGCTCCAAGTATAACAGCTGGTGCAGCAGGTGTTGCAGTATCATATGTTATAAATGATGGTATGATTTTGTTTTGGGTGATGGGAATCGTAACCATATCTATGGCATTTTATACATTAAAAAGAGATATTAACAAAGGAATGTTTAGAGAAGAACTAAAAGGTTTTGAAAGTGAAGAAGTAGAAGAGTTTAATGGAAAATCTAAAATAGCAACTATTTTAGTAGCTTTGGGATTTCTTGCTGATATAATTGCTATGTATGTATTTGACCTAAAAGGAGGAGATGCATCAGCTCTTTTGGGTGGAACAGCAGTATTTTTAATAATAATTATAAATGTTATAAATTTTGGCAAAGATAGTCTTGAAAATGTATGTGAGAATATAATTGATGGTTTTGTGTTTGGGATAAAAATATTTGGAGCAATTATACCAATAGCAGCATTTTTCTATATGGGTGAAGTTGCACCATTGACAGGTGTATTTGGAAAAGTATTAGCACCAGGTTCACAAGGTTTATTATCAGATATAGGCATAGCTCTTTCTCAAACAATACCACTTAATAAATTTGCCGTATCAGGTATAGAAACTGTAGTGGGAGCAATAACTGGGCTTGATGGTTCTGGATTTTCTGGGATTTCATTAGTTGGTTCACTTGCCTCTGTATTTGGAACTGCTATAAATGCAAGTGTTGGTGCACTAGCTGCATTAGGACAAATCAGTGGTATATGGGTAGGTGGAGGCTGTCTAGTTCCTTGGGGTCTTATTTCAGCATCGGCAATTTGTGGAGTTAGTCCAATAGAATTGGCAAAGCGAAACTTTGTCCCAGTTATAACCGGATTGGTTGTAACAACCATAGTAGCAATGTTTATTATTTAATAAATCGAATAAATCTTTAATTGTATAAATTAAAAATAGATGTGTAGCTATAATTTATTATAATTGTTTTACTAATTCTAAGCCATACATCTATTTTTATTGATATTTTTATTAGTATTCTTTAATAAAATAATATTTTTCATTATACTATACATAACATCTAAATATAACATCTAAAATACTGTTATCTATATTTAATATCTTGCCAAATTTTTTGATGTTTTATTGCCCTGTCCCACCAACATATATAAGCTATCACAAGTTTTTACCTATACTATCACCAAACAAAAATTCTAATTTTAATTTATTATTTTATAACCTATATTATATTAACTATATTAGTTTGTAGACTTTAGATGTAATTATAAATATTAATACTCCAAGAGTTCAAATTCATATCCTAGTTTTCTTGCATTTGATATAAAATCATTTAAAATTTCTGTACTAGTTTTGGAAACTGCATGTAGTAACAAGATAGAACCATCATGTAGATTATCCATTATTTTTTGCGTTGCTTCTTCATGTGATGGTTGTTTATCAGTATCCCAGTCTCTGTATGCAAAACTCCAAAATACAGTCTTGTATCCTAAATTTTTAGTCATTGCCAAGCTTTTTTCTGAGTATTTTCCCATAGGAGGTCTAAAAAATTTAACCATATCTTTCCCAGTTACATCTTTATATAACTTTTCAACATCATATAATTCGTCATTAAAGTTTTTTAGATTGCTTGTTTTTGTTGGCATAGATGGATGGGTTTTACTATGATTTCCAACTATATGTCCCTCAGAAACCATTCTTTTTACTAAATCTTTATTTTCTTTTATATATGGAGCTGTAACAAAAAAAACTGCTTTAACCTGATTTTGTTTTAGAGTGTCGAGTATTTTTGTAGTGTATCCATTTTCATAACCTTCATCAAATGTAAGATATAGTGTTTTTTGACCATCTTTTGTAGGTCCATTGTATAGGGCATCATAGTCAGAAAATTTAAATTCAATGTCCGTATTTACTTCTGGTGTTTTATGCTTATTGTTTGGTATATAAAACCAATCAAGAGTAGTGTTATCTAAAGAAGATACATCTAATTTATTATTATCATTATTAGTAGTGGCTTTTGATGGTTTATCTGTTCCGTCTGAAACTATTACATTGGAAGTATCTTTACCACTATCTATTTTTTCCTTATCTTCTTGTAACTGTGTTTCCTTATTTTGATTTTCGTTTTGATTGTTTTGTGAATTTGAACATCCAACAATAAAAAAAATAGAAATAGAAAGTAGTGTTAAATAATGCAATACTTTTCTAAACATTTTGAAGCTCCTTTCTAAATTAATAATAATTGCATATAATAATGATTATATGATTAATTACAATTGCATATAGTATTATTATAATTGGAAATTACTATTAATAATAGTTATATCTTTAAAAATAAAGTCACAATAGTATGACAAAGGGTGAATAATCAATAAATTTAAAAAAAAATGAAAAAAATAGTTGACCATATTATGAGAAGATGTTATTATAATAAATGTGCTCAACAAGAAGTAACAAAATAACAAGCACAAAGAAGTTAATTGAATGAAATGAACTTTGAAAATTAAACAGTAGGTTAATTTATAAAACAAGAAACAAACCATAAAGCCAGATATTTTGATAACAATAGTATCTGAGCCTGATAAACTTTTATTTGAGAGTTTGATCCTGGCTCAGGATGAACGCTGGCGGCGTGCCTAACACATGCAAGTTGAGCGATTTACTTCGGTAAAGAGCGGCGGACGGGTGAGTAACGCGTGGGTAACCTACCCTGTACACACGGATAACATACCGAAAGGTATGCTAATACGGGATAATATATTTGAGAGGCATCTCTTGAATATCAAAGGTGAGCCAGTACAGGATGGACCCGCGTCTGATTAGCTAGTTGGTAAGGTAACGGCTTACCAAGGCGACGATCAGTAGCCGACCTGAGAGGGTGATCGGCCACATTGGAACTGAGACACGGTCCAAACTCCTACGGGAGGCAGCAGTGGGGAATATTGCACAATGGGCGAAAGCCTGATGCAGCAACGCCGCGTGAGTGATGAAGGCCTTCGGGTCGTAAAACTCTGTCCTCAAGGAAGATAATGACGGTACTTGAGGAGGAAGCCCCGGCTAACTACGTGCCAGCAGCCGCGGTAATACGTAGGGGGCTAGCGTTATCCGGATTTACTGGGCGTAAAGGGTGCGTAGGCGGTCTTTCAAGTCAGGAGTGAAAGGCTACGGCTCAACCGTAGTAAGCTCTTGAAACTGGGAGACTTGAGTGCAGGAGAGGAGAGTGGAATTCCTAGTGTAGCGGTGAAATGCGTAGATATTAGGAGGAACACCAGTTGCGAAGGCGGCTCTCTGGACTGTAACTGACGCTGAGGCACGAAAGCGTGGGGAGCAAACAGGATTAGATACCCTGGTAGTCCACGCTGTAAACGATGAGTACTAGGTGTCGGGGGTTACCCCCTTCGGTGCCGCAGCTAACGCATTAAGTACTCCGCCTGGGAAGTACGCTCGCAAGAGTGAAACTCAAAGGAATTGACGGGGACCCGCACAAGTAGCGGAGCATGTGGTTTAATTCGAAGCAACGCGAAGAACCTTACCTAAGCTTGACATCCCAATGACATCTCCTTAATCGGAGAGTTCCCTTCGGGGACATTGGTGACAGGTGGTGCATGGTTGTCGTCAGCTCGTGTCGTGAGATGTTGGGTTAAGTCCCGCAACGAGCGCAACCCTTGTCTTTAGTTGCCATCATTAAGTTGGGCACTCTAGAGAGACTGCCAGGGATAACCTGGAGGAAGGTGGGGATGACGTCAAATCATCATGCCCCTTATGCTTAGGGCTACACACGTGCTACAATGGGTAGTACAGAGGGTTGCCAAGCCGTAAGGTGGAGCTAATCCCTTAAAGCTACTCTCAGTTCGGATTGTAGGCTGAAACTCGCCTACATGAAGCTGGAGTTACTAGTAATCGCAGATCAGAATGCTGCGGTGAATGCGTTCCCGGGTCTTGTACACACCGCCCGTCACACCACGGGAGTTGGAGACGCCCGAAGCCGATTATCTAACCTTTTGGAAGAAGTCGTCGAAGGTGGAATCAATAACTGGGGTGAAGTCGTAACAAGGTAGCCGTATCGGAAGGTGCGGCTGGATCACCTCCTTTCTAAGGAGAATTACCTACTGTTTAATTTTGAGGGTTCGTTTTTACGAATACTCAAAATTAGCACTTTTAGCACTTTGAAAACTGCATATATATTTAGTGATATGACATCTAATTTGTAATATATAAAGCTGATAACTTTTTAAAATTATCGAAGTTGATAGCTTCTAATCTATCAAACCTTTTTAACTGGTCAAGTTATTAAGGGTGCAGGGCGGATGCCTTGGCACTAGGAGCCGATGAAGGACGTGATAAGCTGCGATAAGCTTCGGGGAGTTGCACGTAAACTTTGATCCGAAGATTTCCGAATGAGGAAACTCACTTAGAGTAATGTCTAAGTATCATTAAGTGAATACATAGCTTAATGAGGGGAACTCAGGGAACTGAAACATCTAAGTACCTGAAGGAAGAGAAAGAAATTCGATTCCGTAAGTAGCGGCGAGCGAACGCGGATTAGCCCAAACTAATAAAGTTTTCTTTATTGGGGTTGCGGACATATCATAACGAAGAGGTATCGTAATTGAAGAGGTTTGGAAAGACCCACCACAGAAGGTAATAGTCCTGTATGTTAAACGAGAAGACTTTAGATATGATCCAGAGTACCACGGGACACGTGAAACCCTGTGGGAAGCAGGAGGGACCACCCTCCAAGGCTAAATACTACCTAGTGACCGATAGCGTATAGTACCGTGAGGGAAAGGTGAAAAGAACCCCGGGAGGGGAGTGAAATAGAACCTGAAACCCTGCACTTACAAGCTGTGGAAGCACATTTCTTGTGTGACCGCGTACTTTTTGTAGAACGGGCCAACGAGTTACGTTAAGTAGCAAGGTTAAGCACTTAAGGTGCGGAGCCGTAGCGAAAGCGAGTTTTAACTGAGCGTTCAGTTACTTGACGTAGACCCGAAACCGGGCGACCTACCCATGAGCAGGATGAAGCGAAAGTAAAATTTCGTGGAGGTCCGAACCCACGAGCGTTGAAAAGCTCGGGGATGACTTGTGGGTAGCGGTGAAATTCCAATCGAGCCCGGAGATAGCTGGTTCTCCCCGAAATAGCTTTAGGGCTAGCCTCAAGGTGAGAGATACGGAGGTAGAGCACTGAATATCCTAGGGGGTATTGCACCTACCGAAGACTATCAAACTCCGAATGCCGTCATCTTATACTTGGGAGTCAGACTGTGGGTGATAAGATTCATAGTCGAAAGGGCAACAGCCCAGATCGTCAGCTAAGGTCCCTAAATGTAAGTTAAGTGGTAAAGGATGTGGGATTGCACAGACAACCAGGATGTTGGCTTAGAAGCAGCCACTCATTCAAAGAGTGCGTAATAGCTCACTGGTCGAGTGATCCTGCGCCGAAGATTTCCGGGGCTAAAACTTACTACCGAAGCTACGGCATCAGTAATGATGGGTAGGGGAGCTTCCCATACGGGTTGAAGCATGACCGTAAGGACATGTGGACAGTATGGGAGTGAGAATGTTGGCATGAGTAGCGAGATGTGGGTGAGAATCCCACAGGCCGTAAACCCAAGGTTTCCAGGGGAAGGTTCGTCCGCCCTGGGTTAGTCGGGACCTAAGCTGAGGCCGAAAGGCGTAGGTGATGGACAACAGGTTGATATTCCTGTACTACCGATAACCGTTTGAGAGAAGGGATGACACAGTAGGATAAGCTAAGCACACTGTTGGTTATGTGTGCCCAAGCATTGAGGCAGTCAAAGTAGGCAAATCCGCTTTGATAATGCTGGGGCGTGATGGGGAGCGAAATTTAGTAGCGAAGTAGCTGATTTCACACTGTCAAGAAAAGTCTCTATCGAGGTTAAAGGTACCCGTACCGCAAACCGACACAGGTGGGTGAGGAGAGTATCCTAAGGCCAGCGAGAGAACTGTTGTTAAGGAACTCGGCAAAATGACCCCGTAACTTAGGGATAAGGGGTGCCACCATCAGGTGGCCGCAGAGAATAGGCCCAAGCGACTGTTTACCAAAAACATAGGTTTCTGCTAAGTCGCAAGACGATGTATAGGAGCTGACGCCTGCCCGGTGCTGGAAGGTTAAGGGGATCTGTTAGAGCAATCGAAGCAGTGAACTTAAGCCCCAGTAAACGGCGGCCGTAACTATAACGGTCCTAAGGTAGCGAAATTCCTTGTCGGGTAAGTTCCGACCCGCACGAAAGGCGTAACGATTTGGGCACTGTCTCAACAACAGACTCGGTGAAATTGTAATTCCGGTGAAGATGCCGGATACCTGCGACAGGACGGAAAGACCCCATGGAGCTTTACTGTAGCTTGACATTGGGTCTTGGTACTACATGTACAGGATAGGTGGGAGGCTTTGAAACCAGGACGCCAGTTTTGGCGGAGCCATCCTTGGGATACCACCCTTGTAGTACTGGGACTCTAACCATAGGCCATGAATCTGGTCTTGGGACACTGTCAGGTGGGCAGTTTGACTGGGGCGGTCGCCTCCCAAAAGGTAACGGAGGCGCTCAAAGGTTCTCTCAGTACGGTCGGAAATCGTACGTAGAGTGTAAAGGCAAAAGAGAGCTTGATTGCAAGACATACAGGTCGAGCAAGGATGAAAATCGGACTTAGTGATCCGGTGGTTCTGCGTGGAAGGGCCATCGCTCAACGGATAAAAGCTACCCTGGGGATAACAGGCTTATCTCCCCCAAGAGTCCACATCGACGGGGAGGTTTGGCACCTCGATGTCGGCTCATCACATCCTGGGGCTGTAGTAGGTCCCAAGGGTTGGGCTGTTCGCCCATTAAAGTGGTACGCGAGCTGGGTTCAGAACGTCGTGAGACAGTTCGGTCCCTATCCGTCGCAGGCGTAGGAAATTTGAGAAGACCTGTCCTTAGTACGAGAGGACCGGGATGGACGTACCTCTGGTGTACCAGTTGTCCTGCCAAGGGCATGGCTGGGTAGCTATGTACGGAATGGATAAGCGCTGAAAGCATCTAAGCGCGAAGCCAACTTCAAGATAAGATTTCCCACCGCAAGGGTAAGACCCCAGAAAGACTATCTGGTTGATAGGTCGAAGGTGTAAGTGCAGCAATGTATTTAGCTTATCGATACTAATAGGTCGAGGACTTGACCAATATTTATTTGATGTTCATTCATTAAGATATATGTGTAGTTTTTAGAGTGTTAACTTTTAAAAATTAGTTTTACTAATTTACAATAAAATAGGTGTGCTGGTGTGGCTCAACGGTAGAGCAGCTGACTTGTAATCAGCAGGTTGTAGGTTCGATTCCTATCACCAGCTCCAGTAAAGACTATGTTTTTAGCATAGTCTTTTTTTATTGTTTTTTATTGTTTGATGTATTTGTTATTTTGTATTAAATACTTTTAGTGGTCTAATTTATAAATTATAGGTATAAAAGATGACACAGTTTAAAATTATTGTTTTAAACTGTGTCTGTGAGTTTTAAATCAATCTACCATGAATCACCATTCTGGCATCATCAAATTCATATGTACATGTAGAAAGTGTAACTATTTTATCATTGCTATTTACCTTAATAGGAGATTTATACAATGATTTAGAAGTAATATCATTTATGTAATTTTGATAATCAGATTCATTGTTAAAATTTGTTTTTAGATAATCATAATCAGATTCTACAATATAAGCAGAAAAAACATCATATAAAAATTCTTTTCCATTCAAGGTTATTTTTATTTTATTATTTTTTTTAAAGAAGTCAGCATCTTTAAACTTATTTAGGTTGTTGAACATAGTTTTATTTTTCATATTATGTCCATATATTATGATATTTTTGTCATCAATAGATTTATTTCTATAATCCATAAACAGTGTACCAGAAATAGAATCTTTTTTATAAAAATCTTTGTCAAGATAGTAAGAATTATCTTTAGATTGTACAACTGGATAATTTATATTTGTATTCTCAACAGAAAGCCAAAATTTAAAATCACTGTTAATCTTTGATAAATCCTCTTTTTTATATTCTTTTTTTTGAAGTTCTGAGGATATTTTAGTATCATGATTGTATTTGGTAAGTTTTGAGTATATATTAAATCCACTGTAAAGTATTACTAATACTAGTATAATGTTAATTACTATTCTATATAATTTTTTCAATATATCACCTCGAGTTAAATGTAGTTTATATATCTATATTACACTATTTTTGAATAAATTTAAATTTTTAGTATAATATTACTTTGACATGTAAAAGAATTTGTGTTAACATAACTAAGTAAAATAAATATTAAGTAAGCCAGATAATCGCATGTAATCTTACATGAGGAAAGTCGGAGCTCCATAGAGCAGGGTGCTAGGTAACGCCTAGTGGGAGCGATCCTAAGGATAGTGCAACAGAAATAAACCGCCACTATTGTGGTAAGGATGGAAAGGCGAGGTAAGAGCTCACCAGCAGCTAGGCGACTAGTTGGCTATGTAAACCCCACCTGGAGCAAGACCAAGATAGGAATAAAGAGTGCTGCTCGTACTCTCCGGTAGGTAGGTCGCTTGAGCCTATTGGTGACAATAGGCCTAGAAAGATGATTATCTAATACAGAACTCCGCTTATAGACTTGCTTAATTATTTCGATAGTCAAAAACATCAGTTTAAACTGATGTTTTTTTATTTGTAAATTTGTCTAATCTACTTTTAAAATTTTGAGGAATATTGTAATATAAGTTAGTACAGATATTAAAAATGGTATAATATAAGATAGATATAAAAAGAAAAAGTAAAATGATGTAAATAATATGATATGATATAAGATGTAGCAAATTTAGTAAATAATTATTTAGATATCATAATCAAATTAGCAACTTTGCACAATGTAAATATTACAATAAAATAATTGATTTAAGGAGTGAAGGTTTTGAGTGAAAATAATATAATAAGAAACACTGTTTTAAATGTCACAGCAAGTTTTTTAAAACAAGAGTCTAAAATAAATGAAAAGCTAGATGGTGTTTTGGAAAAGAAATTTGAAAAAGTAGAATTTAATGAAGCAAAATATGCAGAGCTTTTAAAATTTAATATATTGTTTTATAAGACATTAGCAAGAAATACAGAACCACTTATTGGCAAATGGATAGTAGATAAGTACATACCTGAAATAGATGAATTAGAAAAAGATTTAGAATTAACTACAGCAAAATGTAGAAAGTATGTAAATAAGGCTATGAAAGAGGGATTAGACTCTCTAAAAGCCAATGATTTAAATAGTTTTTTAGCTTATGATAAAATGGAACTATCAGAGAGAAGAAGACGTTTAGAAAAGGATTATAAGGTTTTAAACCTATATAAAGACCTTCTTAATATATCTCTTAGAAAAATAAGTTTAGAAAAGAAAGAATGTGGAGATTTATTTCTTAAAAATCAAGCAGATGCGAAAAGAGAATTAAAAAGAGAAATTATATTCTGTGTAAACAAAATATTAGCTAGCAATAAAGATGTGGTACCTAATAATGTGGAAGAGAATAACGAACAAGACAAAGTAGAAATAAAAGCAACTGAAATTGAGGATTTGCAATTAGGTAAAGATAATTCAGAAAATGACATGCTACTAAATGAAATTAAAAATTCAAAAGTAAAACATGAATCAAAATCAAATGATATAGAATCGAAGTTTATAGATAAGTTAAATAGCTTAAATAATGAAAGTGTATCTCAAACAATACACAATGAATATAAGAAGTTAT
This sequence comes from Clostridioides difficile ATCC 9689 = DSM 1296, assembly GCF_001077535.1. GTDB lineage: Bacteria > Bacillota > Clostridia > Peptostreptococcales > Peptostreptococcaceae > Clostridioides > Clostridioides difficile. The sequence goes on along the minus strand of NZ_CP011968.1, from coordinate 3,007,843 downwards.
GTGGATTAGAAGAACTTCATTCTGTTGAAGGATATGGTTTTGGCAAAGAAATTATTAAAGATTTTGCTTGTGCAACGGTTGTATTAGAATTTTTAAAGAGAAGAAATAGAGACCTTATAGAAGGTGCAATGAGACTGACTATAATTGGAGAATTTGGTCCTGAAAATTTTAAGGAATTTGTGGACTATGTAATTAAAAATAAAACAGAAATTAGTGAAGATACATGGAATAAAGCACAGAATCTAATAAAAGATAACTATAGTGAATTAGAAAATCATGAAATTGCATCAAAAAGAACTAGAAGAAATAAAGATATCGATATTGAAGAATACATTTATATGATAAAAAATGCAGATAAAGATATTTGCTTTAGAAGTAGTATTTCAATAGAAGATGATGCTGAAGAAGGGGTTAAAGAAGAAATAGATAGTAATAATCAAGATATAGGTGACGTTGTAGAAGATAAAGATACTACAGATAAAGAGTACGACAGCAATAAAGAAGATATAATTGAACCAGAAAATAAAAAGAGTAAAAAGAAGGCTAAATTATTTGGATTTATTAAAAAAGACAATGAAGAAGTTGAACAAGAAGAAGAGAATTTAAATGATATTTCTCCTGATATAATTTTAGATAAACCAGTTGAAAATCATCAAGTAAAATCAGAAGAAATGGAGCAAAATGAATTAAAAGAAATAAAACAAAAAGAACCAAGTCAACATATAGAAGAAGAACGTAATGTAAAAATAGAAAAACCAATAAATAATAACTTAGATGAAAAAGTATCTTCAAATAATGAATCGAAGCTTGAAAAAGAAAGTAAAAACTTAGAAGATAAAAAAGCAAAAGAGATAAAAGAAGAAAAATTAGAAAATGAAAAATCAGTAGTAATACCTATTAAAAAGAAAGAAAATAGTAATAAAAAATCTAAAAATTCTTCTAAGGACAAATATAGAGAAAACAAGAAAGAAATGAAAAATTATGTATCAGATAAAGAAGATTCTTTAGATGATGAAGAGGTTGTTTCTAAGAAGAGTAGATTAAAAGAAACTATTATAGCAGTAGTTATAGTGGTTATTGTTGGTGTAGGATATTTTATAACAGTAGGCAACAATAAGAAAAATGATAAAGAGAATATTCCAAAGTCATCAACTCAACAACAAGCTAACAATAAATTAACTGAAGAAGAGAAAAAAGCACAAGCTGAAAAAGAGAAAAAAGAAGCAGAAGAAAAGGCAAAAGCTGAAAAAGAGGCTCAAGAAAAAGCACAAGCTGAAAAGAAAGCAAAAGAAATGGAAGCATATAAAGATGGTAAAGGTGTATATTACACTGTTTATGCAGGTTCACTTAAAGTTGAAAAAACAGCAAAAGAAACAGCAAAAGAATATGAGGCTAAAGGTATTTCTTCAACAATAATTCAAGAAAATGGATACTATAAAATAAAAATAGGTGATTATTCTCAATATGGAGAAGCACAAGAAAAATGTAATGAACTAGCTAAGAAGTCTATTGATACATATATAGCTATGTATGATAAGTACTATGATTATAAGTTAGAAGAATTAAAAGAATCAGCTCCTTCTTTGAGTGCTGAAGAACTTAAACAAAAATATGAAGATTTAAGAAGTGAGTTAAAGAACAAATCTGGATATCGTGAATATGTTAAACATTTAGATAAACTTTATGAAGAAATAGTTGAAGGTGCTTAGAGCATTATAAAAAAGGAGAAACTATGTCTCAGAATAAAAAGTATTAAAAAAAATATTATTTGTTTTGAGACATTTTATTCACCTTTATAAAATACTTATAATTCTGTTTAGGTGGTGAAGGTATGTTGAAATTAGGAGAAAAAATCATATATGAGCTTTCAGATGGGTTTGAGCTTAGTGGCATAAGTAGATACTCAAAAGAATATAAAAAGCTTCATATAACAAATCTAGGGAATATAATAATCAGCAAATCAGATGAAGTTAATGAGGATACAGGTGTAAAATATATATATAGTTTTTCAGACAATAAAGAAAAATTAGAGGCAGTTTTAGAAGATTCTCAAATAATTGTCTATGGAAATAACTTGCCTTTTTACATAAAAAGTGAAAATTCAAGTAAAAATGTTACAGCAAATTTGACTATGAAAATAACTTTGGATGAATATGATTTAATCTGCAAAAGTCAAAGAGAATTTATATTCTATCTAAAGGATAATATGACTATATTAAGTTTAGATGACAATAAGTTTTATATGGGTGGAATTAATAAAGATAATGAGAAGTTTATATTTATCAGTGGGAAAAATAGATTTGAAATAAATTTTGATGATATAGAAAGATACATTTTAGAAGATAAAAGAGTGTCATTGAAGGGATACTTTCATATGGAAAGAGAGGGGATTATAGTAAGGTCTGTATCTATATTTAATAACAATATAGATAGTGTAGTCCCATCTGATTTAAATGAGAGAGTTAAAGATAACCAAAAAATAGGAAATCTTCCTAAAGATTGTGAAATAGTATTCTGCAAGATATCAGGAAATATAGATGGATTTGATTATAAAAACACAAACATGCTTTTAGTAAAATATCAAGACCAATTAATTTTTATAAATAAGAAATCTAAGAAGACTATTGTAAAGTCAGCGAAAGATAATTGTTCTAAGTTAAATTTAGGAGAAGATATAATATTATATGATAATAAAAATGTATTTAACCTACATATAAATGATAAAAATAGAGAAATTATGCAAATAGATGACCTAAAAGATATAGAAAATGAAATAGTGGGATATACATTAAAACATGCTCCATTTTTTATTCAAGAAGATTTCGATAGCTTGACTATTCTAAAGTCTTTTCAAAAAGAAATCATATCTATAAAAAATAGTGATATAAAAGACATTGTAATTAATAAAGAACTTGAAAACGAAAATTCTAATTTTGTAGAAACGGAAATAAAATTTAATAATCAAAAAGTACTTTTAAACTTAAGTAAAAGTATGGTTCAAAAACTTATGCAAGATGTATTTATATATGCAAAGCAACCTCTACTTAAAGAAAATTCTATTGAAGTGATATATAAGAATTGGTCTAAAGCTATGAATGATATGATAATATTTAATTTCTTTGGAAATATTTACTATATGAAATCTGAATTTGATAAGATTTTAGAAAAAGAGTTAAATGATGAAATAAGAATAGAAGTTATAAATTCACTTTATAAGCAAATACAAGAACAAAGAAACAATTTAGATTTATTGTCAGCATATATGCCAAGAATATTAGAAAATCAAGAAATAGATTTGTTTGAAAAGTATAATACTAAACTTGATGTACAAGTGTTTAAGCAGATTAAAAATCTATTGTCTGATTTATCATATAATATAAGCAGTTATTTAAATGAAGTTGAAAAAAGTTTAGACAATATCATCTTTGTAATTTCAGGAGAAGATAAGAAGAAATACAATTATAGAATGTTAAAAGAAAGTGAAAGTGCAAGTCTTGATGTATTTTTAAAACAAGCCATATCAAGATTAAACCATTTAGTAGAAAATATGTATCCTTATTATGTAGATGAAACTAGTAGGGAAATGTTTAAGTTATTTGAGTTATTGTGGAAAAACTATAGAAATATTGATGATGATAGTATAAAAGAAATATTATTCGAGAGAATAACAAATACATATGTATTTAAACAATTGACATTAAATAATAGTACAAAAGAAAGAAGAAAAGACATAATTGAAAAAATATATAACTCTGTTGATTATGGAACCAATAAACTAGATGAAAATATGTTTTTCACAGGAGGAATAAAGTATGTCAAGTAAATACAATGTTTGGACTTTTAACTATGAGTTCTTAGGATTGGACTCAGGGGATGAAAAAAATAATGAAGTTTATTATGAGATTGATTTAGATGAAATTTTAAATGAAAACTATATAGATGAAGATATAGATAGTGGTTTAGATTCTGATGGAAATAGTATTTTAGGAGAATTAATATCAGAAATGGATATAGATGAGGATGTCAGTGTTGATATGACATATCAAGAACTAGAAGTTGACTTAGAAGATTTAGATTCTTATCTAGATGAAGATATAGATAGTGATATAAAAGGCATCTTAGATGAAATTTAGTACCTGTATAAGTTTTGGATAAAATATAAACAATACAATATTAACTTATAAAACTAAAGGTAGATGAAATTTCATCTACCTTATATTATCTTATAGCATTAAATATTGGGATAATATAGAGTTTGAAGAAAAAGTATAAATATGGTATATTAATTTGGTACAATAGAAAATTTACGAAGAAGGGTGAAAAAATGCAGATGACAGTTAAAAAAGCAATAATACCAGCAGCAGGGCTAGGAACTAGATTTTTACCAGCAACAAAATCACAGCCCAAAGAAATGCTTCCTATAGTAGATAAACCAACTTTACAGTATATAATAGAAGAAGCTATAGAATCGGGAATTGAAGAAATTCTTATAATAACAGGTAGAAATAAAAAATCTATAGAAGATCATTTTGATAAATCAGTTGAATTAGAGTTAGAACTAGAGCAAAAAGGTAAGACAGAGATGTTAGAAATGGTAAGAGACATATCAAATATGGTAAATATTCATTATATAAGACAAAAAGAGCCAAAAGGTCTTGGACATGCAATTTACTGTGCAAAAAGTTTTATAGGTGATGAACCTTTTGCCGTATTATTAGGTGATGATATAGTAGATTCAGATGTTCCGTGCTTAAAACAATTAATAGATACTTATAATGAGTATAAAACAACTGTATTAGGTGTTCAAAAGATAGCTAAAGAAGATACTAATAAATATGGTATATTGGATGTAAAACATATCGAAGATAGAGTATATAAAGTTAAAGATATGGTTGAAAAACCTGCAATTGAAGAAGCTCCATCTGATATAGCTATACTTGGAAGATATATAATAACTCCTGCAATATTTAGCATATTAGAGAAACAGACACCTGGTAAAGGTGGAGAGATACAACTGACAGATGCACTTCAAACTCTTGGAAAACAAGAGGCTATTTATGCTTATAACTTTGAAGGTAGAAGATATGATGTGGGAGATAAGATTGGTTTTTTAGAGGCAACAATAGACTTTGCTCTAAAGAGAGAAAATTTAAAAGATGATTTAATGGACTATATGAGAAAAAAAGTAAGTGAAAAATAAATATTAGAAAAGAGGTAATTACAATGGCAGTTTTAGTAGCTGGAGGAGCAGGATATATAGGAAGCCATACAGCAATAGAACTTTTAGAATCAGGTTATGAAGTTGTTATAGTTGATAACTTAAGTAATAGCAACTCAATAGTGGTTGATAGAATCAAGGAATTATCTAAAAAACCAGTAAAATTTTATAATATTGATATCAGAAATAAAGATGAAATGCATGTTGTATTTAAAGAAAATAATATTGAATCAATTATACACTTTGCAGCTTTAAAAGCAGTTGGTGAATCAGTAGAAAAACCAATTGAATATTACAGCAATAATCTAATAAGTACCTTAAATTTATTTGAATTAATGAGAGAATATGGTGTTAAAAAGTTTGTATTTAGTTCTTCAGCTACTGTATATGGAGACCCACATACTTGTCCTATATTAGAGGATTTCCCACTTTCTGTAACCAATCCATATGGAAGAACTAAACTTATGATAGAGCAGATGTTAGTAGATATATCAAAAGCAGATAAGTCATTGGATATAGCTCTTTTAAGATACTTTAATCCAGTCGGTGCTCATAAAAGTGGTAGAATAGGTGAAGAACCAAATGGAGTTCCGAGCAATCTAATGCCTTATATAACAAAAATAGCAGTAGGTAAATTGAAGGAATTGAGTGTTTATGGTAATGACTATCCAACACATGATGGAACTGGAGTTAGAGACTATATACATGTATTAGATTTAGCTGCTGGTCATGTAAAAGCATTACAAAAATTAGAAGAAAATCCAGGACTTGTTGTTTATAATTTAGGAACTGGAAAGGGGTATAGTGTTCTTGATTTAGTAAAAGCATTTTCTAAAGCAAGTGGAAAAGAAATACCATATAAGATTGTAGGAAGAAGGGCTGGAGATGTAGCCATGTGTTATGCAGATTCTTCAAAGGCAGAAAAAGAGCTTGGATGGAAAGCTAAGTATGAACTTGAAGAGATGTGTGAAGATTCATGGAGATGGCAAAGTATGAATCCTAATGGGTATGAAGAGTAGAATACATACTTATATGTATAAATGTAACAAATTTGTAAATATAAGGTATTGGTAATTTTATGTTATAATTAGACACATGTAGTAATGTTTCTAAAAGAGGGGGAAGTTATAGTGAAAAAAAGTCTAAAAAAGTATTTAGTACTAGCACTGACTTTAGTTTTAGTATTTGCATGTGGCGTACCAGAATCAAGCGCAGCCAGTAAACATGTGATTATAGTAAATTCAAGAAAAAATACTCTAGGATATTTTGTAAATAATAAACTTGTAAAAGAATTTAGAGTTGCAACAGGTAAAAAGGGGTCAGAAACACCAACAGGGAAAACAAAAGTAGTTAACAAGATAAAAAATAGACCATATTATAAAGGTAATATACCTGGAGGAAGTCCAAGAAATCCATTAGGAGATAGATGGATGGGATTAGCATTAAAAGGAACTTATGGAGATACATATGGAATACATGGAAATAATAATGAGAGTTCTATAGGAAAGCATATTTCTGGTGGATGTATAAGAATGCACAATAAAGATGTTAGATGGTTATTTGACCAAGTTCCTGTAGGTTCAGATGTAATTATAGATTATAGTAACGACAGCTATGTAAAGATAGCGGCAAAATATAAGATAAATCTAAATCAAACAGGATGGAAAACAGAAAATGGTAAGAAGTATTATGTAAAATCTGATGGAACATACCAAAAGAATAGTTGGCTAAAAGTAAATGGAAAAATGTATTACTTTGATGCTTCAGGAGTAATGCAAACAGGATGGAAAACAATTAATAACAAAAAATATTATTTAGGAACTGATGGAGCAAGAGTATCTGGATGGAAAGTAATAGACGGAAAAACTTATTACTTTAACTCAGATGGAGTAATGCAAACAGGATGGCAAGAAAAGAATGGAAAGAAATACTATCTAGGATCTGATGGTTTAGCAGTAACAGGATGGCAAGAAATAGATGGTAATAAGTATTACTTTGACAAAACAGGAATAATGCAGACAGGATGGCAACAAATAGATGGTAAGTCTTACTATTTAGACAAAGATGGAAAGATGCTAACTGGTTCTCAAAAAATAGATGGGAAAGATTATACTTTTAATGAAGATGGAACTATAAATCCTACATGGGATACAATTATAGGTGCAAATAGATTTGATACAGCTAAAAAGATAAGTTCAGTTGGAAACTGGAATGCTGATAGCTCAGATACTGTAATATTAGTAAATGGTAATGCAATAGCTGATGGTATAACAGCAACTCCTTTAGCAAGTAGCTATGACTCAACAATACTACTTACTAATACAGCTAATTTACCAACTGAAACTGTTGAAGAAATGAAGTTATTAGCACCTAAAACAGTAATCTTGATAGGTGGAGAAAATGCAATAAGTTCTAAATTAGAGCAAGAAATAAAAACTACTTTCAACACAGAAACAAAGAGAATAGCAGGTCAAGATAGATATCAAACTGCTACAAGAATAGCTGAAGAACTTGGAAATCGAGAAGAAATAAAAACTGCATATATGGTTTCTGGAAATGGGGAGGCAGATGCTTTATCTGTAGCTTCTAAAGCTGGGGAAGAAAAACAACCTATAATATTAGTCAATAAAGATGGAATTACAGAAGAATCTTATAAATGGCTAACAGAAAGAAAATTAGAAAATGCATACTTTATAGGTGGACCAAGTGCAATTAACGATTCAGTAATAGCAAAAATGAATGATATAACTACTGAAGATATTTCAGGAAATAGAATATATGGAGATAGTAGAGTAGATACTAATGCCAAAGTAATAGAAAAATTCTATGGAGATACTGATTTACAGGCTGTATTAGTTAGTAAATCAGATGCTTTAGTAGATGCTTTATCAGCTGGACCATTAGCTGTAAAATTACATTCACCAATAGTTTTAATGGATAATTCAGGATTATCATCAGAGCAACAAAGAGTATTTGCAAATAAAAAAGTTGAAACTCCTTATCAAATAGGAGGCGGAGTATCTTATATAGTAATGGATAAATTAATGGATATTCTTGCAAAATAGTAAAAATATATATTGAAAAATAATTATAATTGAGATGTGAAATTCAATCAATAAAAGCTTGATTGTTTTACATCTCAATTTTTTAGTATAAAATTAAGTTTAAGTTATATAAAAATCTTGGAATATTTTTAAAACTCATATAAAATGAATATAGATGCTATCATCATATGTTAAGAGGGTGAGTAAGATTATAAAGAAAAAATATATAATGTTTATTGATGAAAGTGGAAGAGCTGATATAAATCATGAAGACCCATTTACATTGACAGGAGTAATTTTTGAATATAAATATGCAGTAAGTCAAGGCGATTATGTATGTTCTTTGAGGAAAGAAATGGATGCATTTAAAGAGTATTGTTTTGGAACCAGTAACATAGGAATACATTTGACAGATATATCAAGAAAATCAAGAGCATTTGAGAAGTTTGATGATTCACAGATTAAGTTATTCTATGATGAGTTGCCTTTATTTCTATCTAGATTAGAGTGTACTATAATATCAGTAACAGTAGATAAAGCTAGATTAAAGAAATATTATGCACCTTCAAAGGAACCGTATGTTGTGGCTTTTATACATGTTCTTCAGAATTTTTATTCATTTGTAAATAATGAAACTGTAGAATCTGCACGAATAGTTATAGAGTCAAGGGATGATGTCTCAAACTTAAAAGTACAAAAGGCGTTTTTTGATGTATTTAATAATGGAACAATATACTTAGATATAGATGAAGAATTAAGAGATAAGGTTAAGGGTTTTATAATTGCCAAAAAAGAAGATGCTGACTATAGAGAAGGTTTAGAAATAGCAGATATTTTATGTAATCCTCTTAGCAGAGCAAGAAGAGGGTTAATAGAAGCTAATCCAAAGTGTATGCAATATGGAGAAAAAAACAAAATATTCAAATCTGTCAGAAACAAAATATATACTCCAACGAGTGTGAATGATATAAGAAATTGGGGATTTAAAGAAGTTCCTATTGTAGAGCCTGTTGGACCATGGCTTGAAAAAATGCGTTAGATACAATTGACAAATTTTAAAAAATCTGATATAATGTAAGTAACCTAGTTATTCAGGAACTGAATCCAGTTGCTGTTATATAACGATAATTACTGAGACTCGGATGCCGACTGTCAGTTAGGAATCTATACTTTTAAAAGTATAGATTTTTTTATTTTATAAAAAGAATAAAAGAGGATATTTAAAAATAACCCCTTTATTAATAAATTATAATTGAGCGTTTTTAATGACAAAGTTTTTAAAGTTTTTAATTGCAGGAGGCAAATATCTATCTTTTATAAATGCTAAGTAAAAGTTTCTTTCCCAACTTGGGTGAATAATCTGAATTACTTTTACTTTTGTAAAGCTAAGCATATTCATATTTGGGACTACAGCAATTCCGAAATTTTTTGCAACTAATCCAGCAATTACTTGGTCTTCCTCTACTTCATAGACTATATTAGGCTGTTGATTTATTTTTTTAAACATATCATCAATTATATATCTAAGACCGCTTCTCTGATTAAATACTATTTGAGGATAAGGTATGGTTTCTTTTAAATCTATAGTATCCTTTGCAGCTAGTGGATGACTATATGGTACAATTAGTACTAAATCTTGTTTGGCAACAGGTATAAATTCAATTCCCTTTTCTTTTTCAAGTTTCGAACAAAATGCAATATCATATTTTCTTTCTTTAAGACCTTGAATAATGTCAGTAGTTACACCAGTATGAAATTTAAAATCTATTGATTTAGCAGGATTAGATTTTAAAAATTTGTGCACTATGTCTGGGATAAAATCAGTACCAAGTGTTCTAAGAAAAGCTAAGTCTATTTGTCCTTCACCAGTACCAGTTATTTTTAATGATTTTACACTTGAATCTAAAATTTCTAATGATTTTTCCACATCTTTTAAAAATATTTTTCCATACTTAGTAAGGACTATATTTCTACCTTCTTTTTCAAATAAAGCCACCCCAAGTTCATTTTCTAGTAAAGAAATAGCATGACTTAAGCTTGGTTGTGTTATAGATAAATTTTCTGCCGCTTTTGTATAGTGTTCTAAATGTGCCAATGTAACAAAATAGCGTAAGTGATATAAATTCAATTTTTGTTCATCCTTTCATAGGTATTTTATTTATATATTTGTAGAAGTTAACCTTTAAGATATTTTTACATTTTTATTATATATGATTATATAGTAAGAATAAAAGCTTTTAAAAAAATTTATCGTTTTTTGTCTGAATTATAAGATAAATATATTTATACGACCTAATAGAAAAATACAAGAATTATCTTATAAATAAAATCTATAAACAAAATCTATGAATTAATAGGAAATTATCAATTTGTTATTAGTAAAGTCTCGTGATACAATAAATTTATAAAATCTAGATAAATAGAAATCAAAAAATACTTTTATTTTTAAGGTAAAATAATACTACTAGTAGGATAAATAAAAATATAAAATCAAAAATACTATTAATTATAAAGAAAATAAAGGGGGCAAATTTAAGCTATGAATAATCAAAAAAATCTTAATATTCCAATTACAATTAGTTCTTATACATTGGGAACAGAAGTTTCATTCCGTGATAGAGTTCGTATTGCAAAAGAAGCTGGGTTTGATGGTATTGGATTGCGTGCTGAAAATTATATTGATGCAAAAAATGCAGGTGTTACAGATGAAGAAATGATTGCAATTCTTAATGAATATGATATGAAAGTTACAGAAGTAGAATATATAACTCAATGGGGAAGAGAAGAAGATAGAACGGAAGCTCAAAGAGAAAAAGAGCAAAATGTTTATCATATGGCTCACTTATTTAATGTTAAACATATAAATTGTGGATTATTAGAGATGATACCAGAAGAACAAATTATAACTGCATTGGGAGAATTATGTGACAGAGCAGGTGAACTTATTATAGGTCTTGAGTTTATGCCATATAGTGGTGTACCAGATTTGGCTACTGCATGGCGTGTTGTGAAAGGATGTAATCGTGAAAATGCAATGCTTATATTAGATACTTGGCACTGGGCTAGAGCAAAGCAGACAGCAGAGGACCTTGCACCTGTTCCAGCAGATAAGATAGTATCAATTCAAGTGTGTGATGTTTTAGAAACTCCTTATGAAAAACTTAGGGATGAATCACTACATGACCGTTTGGCTCCAGGTGAAGGATATGGAAACACAGAGGAATTTGTGAAAATAATAAAAGAACACAATATATCACCAAGAGTCATAGGGGCAGAAGTAATATCTGATTCTCTAATATCTAAAGGGTTATCCACTGCTGCTGAAACTGTATTTAATGCAACTAAAAAAGTTTTGGATAAAGCATGGTCTGAAGTATCTCCAAAATAAACTTATATAATATAAAAATATACAGAGTATTATAATATAAAACTTTTAAATATAAAACTTTTAAATATAAAACTTGAAAGGAAGGAAAAACTTATGAAGATTAGTTCTATGTTTACACCTATAAGAATTGGTTCAATGACAGTTCCAAATCGTTTTGTAGTTCCCCCTATGGGAAACAATTTTGCAAACACAGATGGTACTTTAAGTGAAACTTCTAAGGCTTATTATCTTGAGCGTGCTTTAGGTGGTTTTGGATTAATAACTATAGAATCTAGTGTTGTAGACAAAAAAGCAAAAGGAGGTCCTCGTAAGCCTTGTTTATATGATGATAGCACAATAGATAGTTTTAAAAATGTAATAGATGCTTGTCATGATGCAGGTTCGAAGGTATCTATACAATTACAACATGCTGGTTCTGAAGGAAATGAAAAAGTAGCAGGACATCCATTAAAAGCTGCTTCTGCAATACCTGCATCAAATGGTCGTAATACACCACTAGCAATAACAACAGAAGAAATATATGAACTTATAGAATCTTATGGAGATGCTGCATTACGTGCACAAAAAGCTGGTGCAGATGCTGTTGAAGTTCACTGCGCTCATGGATATCTGGTTAGTAGTTTTATATCACAAAGAACAAATAAGCGTGTAGATGAGTTTGGTGGATGTTTTGAAAATAGAATGAGATTACCTCGTCTTATCATTGAAAATATACGTAAAAAAGTAGGAAATTCTCTAGCAATATTATGTCGTATAAACAGCACTGATGATGTTCCAGGAGGAATTGATGTACACGATAGTTCAGTAATAGCAGCATATCTAGAAGATTGTGGAATAGATGGACTTCATGTTTCACGTAGTATACATATACATGATGAATATATGTGGGCTCCTACGACTTTACATGCTGGATTCAGTGCAGAATTAGTTACTGAAATAAAAAAAGCTGTTAGTATACCAGTAATAACAGTTGGACGTTATACAGAGCCACAGTTTGCTGAGTTAATGGTCAGACAAGGAAGATGTGATTTAGTAGCATTCGGTAGACAAAGCTTGGCTGACCCAGAAATGCCTAATAAAGCTAAAAATGGAAAACTAGACGAAATGATACCATGTATTGCATGCTTACAAGGATGTGTACCAAATATGTTCCAGGGCAAACCTATAGCCTGTCTTGCAAATCCTATATTAGGACATGAAGCAGAGCTTAAGCCAGCTGAAATTAGCAAAGAAGTTCTTGTTGTTGGTGGAGGTGTTGGAGGTATGCTTGCAGCATGGGTATGTGCTAAAAGAGGACATAATGTAACTTTAGTTGAAAAATCTGAAGTTCTTGGTGGGCAAATGCGTTTAGCTGCATATCCTCCAGGAAAAGGAGATATTACTAACTTAGTTAGAAGTTATATTTCAAAATGTAATCAATATGGTGTAAAAATATGTACTAATACAGAAGCTACAGTAGAACTTATAAAAGAGAAATCACCTGATGTAGTTATTATAGCTACTGGAGCAACTCCACTTGTACTTCCTATACCAGGAATCAATGATTCAGGATTAATTCATGCTGTAGACCTTCTTGATGGTAAAAAATCTTGTGGGAAAAAAGTACTTGTTGTTGGAGGTGGAATGGTTGGATGTGAAGTGGCAGCCTTCCTTGGAGAACAAGAACATGAGGTTACTGTTATTGAGCTTAGAGAAGAAGTTGGTGCAGATGTAATTTCAGAACACCGTAAATTCCTTATGAATGATTTTGAAAATTATAATATACATACCATTACTGGTGCAAAAGTTTCTAAATTTTATGATGATGGTGTCGACTATTTACTTACAGATGGCACAGAGCATGATTTAAAAGGTTTTGATTCAGTAGTACTTGCTATGGGTTCTCGTAATTACGACCCATTAAGTGAAGTTATAAAAGAAGTTGTAAAAGAAACTTATATTGTTGGTGATGCAGTAAAAGCTCGTAGGGCATTAGATGCAACAAAAGAAGCTTTTGAAGTAGCATTAAATATATAAATAATAAATAAATTTTTCTTTGTAAATAACTGAATAGGCTATTTGCAAAGAAAATGATAATATTGGGAGGAGATTATAGTTATGGAAATTTCAGGTAGAACAGGATTATTTGCATTAATAGGTACACCGGTTGGTCACTCTAAATCACCAGTGATGTATAATTATAGTTTTAAGAAATTAGATTTAGATTATAGATATTTAGCCTTTGATATCACAGTAGATAAGGTAAAAGAGGCACTTTTAGCAATAAAAACTTTTAATATAAAAGGAGCCAATGTTACTATGCCATGCAAATCTGCTGTTACAGAATATATGGATGAACTTTCTCCAGCAGCTCGTATAATTGGAGCATGTAATACAATTGTAAATGACAATGGAAAGTTAGTTGGTCATATAACAGATGGAGTAGGCTATGTTCGTAATTTAAAAGAAAATGGGGTAGAAGTTAAAGGTAAAAAGATTACAATTATGGGTGCTGGTGGTGCAGCAACTGCTATACAAGTACAATGTGCTTTAGATGGAGCAAGAGAAATATCTATCTTTAATCCTAAGGATGATTTTTATAAAAGAGCAGAGCAAACAGTTGAGAATATAAAAAAAGATGTACCAGAATGTGTTGTTAATCTATATGATTTAGAAGATACAAACAAACTTTATGAGGAGATACAATCAAGTGATATATTGACAAATGCAACTCTTATTGGTATGAAGCCCTATGACAATGAAACAAATATAAAAGATACTAGTGTTTTAAGAAAAGACTTAGTAGTAACAGATGTCGTTTATAATCCTAAGAAAACAAAAATGATTGAAGATGCTGAAGCTAATGGATGTAAGGCTATTGGTGGATTAGGAATGTTATTATACCAAGGAGCAGAGGCTTTTAATCTATATACTGGATTAGAAATGCCTGTAGAAGAAGTTAATGAATTATGCTTTAAATAGATAAGAGTAATATCTTAAACAATGAAAAAACATACGTATTTCAATATTTTTAATAATAAATTACAAATTGTCATAGTGGGTTTTGCCTCATAGTCCAGTTAAATTTGAAGCTTTAACTGACTATACTTTAAATCCATTATGGGGATGAGTTTATTGTACACAAAAATGTTAATAAATTAACAAGAATGGGAGAAAAATTATGAACAATAAAAAATATTATCCTACTGCCATAGCGTTGTATTTTTCATATTTTTTACTTGGTATTGGAATTTCAATTTTAGGACAATACAAACCAGAATTTTCATCAATGTGGGGGGCTAAAACATTATCAGATGGAACATTGGATGTAAGTATTGTTTTAGCTGTTATTGCTGCACTAGGATTAGGGAGACTTATATCTTATCCATTTGCAGGACCTATTTCAGATAAGTATGGAAGAAAAGTAAGTGGTCTTATAGGAAACTTTCTACATGCAATTTTCTTTGTTGGAATTGTATTTTCACCAAATTTTTATATAGCATATGTATTTGCAATAATTGGAGGGGCAGCAAATTCATTCTTAGATACCTGTGTAACTCCTTCTTGTATGGAGATATTTGCTAGTTTAGGAACAATAGCAAATATGTTTACTAAATTTACAATAGCTTTAGCACAATTTTTGCTTCCTTTTATAATTGGATTTGTTGCAGCAAATTCAATATCATTTAAAGTTATTTTTATAGTAACAGCGATTCTTATTGTAATAGATGCAATTTTGATAGCTGTGTTACCATTTCCACCAGCTAATAATGTTATTGATAACAAAGGCAAAACAGTTAAATCAGAGAAGATGAAATTTACACCAACAAGTATAGCTCTTGTTTGTATTGGATTTACATGTACATCTACATTTGTATTATGGTTAAATTGTAATCAGGAATTGGGTAAATTGTATGGGATGGCTGACCCTACAAAAATTCAATCCTTTTACTCAATGGGAGTAATATGTGCAGTATTAATAACTTCTTTACTTATTAAAAAATATATTAAACCAATAAGAATATTAGTTATATATCCTATAATAGCTTTACTTATGCTATTAGTTGTATATTTTGTTCAAACTCCAACTATTTGTATGTTAGGGGGATTTGTAATAGGTTATTCAGCAGCAGGAGGTGTTCTTCAGTTAACAACGTCAACTGCAAATGAAATGTTTCCAACTAATAAAGGAAAAATAACATCTATAGTTATGATTGCATCTAGTATAGCAAACTATGTTATTTTAAATATAGCAGGTATTATTACAAAATCAGGGGGAGTTAATGGACCAAAATATGTTGTATTGTTTAATGTGGCAATAACATTTGTTGGAATTTTACTTGCATTGTTTGTAAACATGAGATATGAAAAAGAAAAAGTGTATGATTATGATGTCTAATATTAGTATAATATACGCATAGAGAAGTCTAAATCTAGGATAGATTTTTATTAAAAGTAATTAAAATTAATAAGGATATTATTTACAGTTATAAGATAGGGTATTTACATAATTAATAATAAGGATATTACTAGAATTTCAATTTCTAGTAATATTTTTTTGCGTATAAATGTAAACTTGACGAAATAAGTAGTATAATCAATATAAATTACATCATGTAAAGGAGGATAATTTGGTGGAGAATGTTTTTAAGCGATTGCAGGAATTTAATGGTTATGATGGATACAAAGAATCATTTGAAATGAATTACCTATGTATATATGAAAGTATACCGTTAAGAGAACAAGTAGAGCTTGCAAATAATCTAGTAGATGAAATTTTAAATATGTATAAAAGTGAATCTAATGAAATTTATTTATTGGAGGATAGTAATTCTAAGTCTTTAATTTGTTATTTCGAAATTTTTATGAAAAAGATAAATACTTTGGTAAAAGAAATGATTATTGATGAGAAATGGTTATATAAATTAACTAAAGAATTAATATATAAGAGTAAAAAAGTTGAGTATGTAAAACTAGGGTTAGTTTTAAGTGAGAAATATCTAAATGTAGAAAACTTAAGAGAAGTTGTAGATACATTTTCTAAATCTGGAGAATACGTATTTTATCTGAGTAATACTATTAAAAAACTTGAATTTTACAATACATATTTATTTAATTTATCTAAAAAGGCTACAGGTTCAATAAAAGTATTTGCTATTGTTAATATGGAAAATTTAGATTCTAAAATAAATTCCTATCTAATTGAAGATGGTTATAAGGATACAAAGTACGAACGATTATTGATGAACTATATTATTTCAATTGTAGATTTGAATGAATATCTTGAAAAACGAGATTTAGATAAAGAAAAGATAAATAATTTAGCACGTCTTATATGCAATTACTTGCTAAGTGTAGAATTTAAATATATAGGTAATAAATTAGAATTAGTGAATCGATTTTTACCTACTGTAGTAAATTATGGGACTAACTTTGAAAGTTTATATTCAATTTTCCTAATAGCTATAAACGTCTTAAAAGATGAAAATATAGAGTGCAATAAGATTGAATTTGAAAAAGAAATAAATGGTATCTTGCTCAGTGAAAAATGGAAAAATATATATTTTGAAGCATTAAGAGATGCTAGTGGAAAAACAGAAGATATTATAAAAATGTCAGAAATTTATGATGTAAACTTATCTTTTGATGACTTGTTGCCATATCTGAATAGAGATATTAGAGATTTTGAGGTATATTGGTATATATCTAAAAAGGGAACAACAAGTTCTAGATTAAAATTATTAAATTTTTTTGAAGAGACGTTTAAAATAGATGATTTAATTGGAAAAATGAAAGATATAGAAAAAGATAAATTGACTCAAGAATATTATGATGATATGTTATTTTTTATTGTGCTTAAAGGAAGTAAATCACTATATCCTGAAGGAAAGAATATATCTTTAAAAGGAATATTTGGAAATATAAATGAAGTAAGAAAAGAATCCATAAATATCTTAAAAAGATACAGAGAGAAACTATCTCTTGAAGAATTAAAAATTGTTAAAGAAGCGTATGAAAAAGAAAAAAATGTTATATTGAAGGATGAATTAAGAAGAGTATTATATGAAAGTAATAATTTAAAAAAAGAATTTGTAAATATTGAAAAAATAAAAGTAGATGAACATGGTAAGGATATCTATTTGACTTCAATAGCTGTTGCTGGTTCAAGGTTTAGAAATAGAGAATATCTTGAAAAAGAATTGGAGAAAAGTAAGATATACTATTTAACTAGAGAGAAAGATAATCTATATGATGAAAAAGCTATTAAAATAGTTGGTGAAACTGGATATGTAATAGGCTATGTCCCAAGAAAAGAAAACTATATTTTGAGCAATTTATTAGATGGAGGAAAACTGCTGTATTGTAGAGTAACTGAATATAATTTATATGAAGATTGTATCTACGCAAATGTGTACTTGAGTTATAAAGATGTAATTGAAACAGTTGAAAACTCTTTAAAGATGGTTTTAGATAAGAGTAGAATAAAACTTATAAACTAAGACGTTTATATATTGCTTAGATGATGTAATCTTAACTGATTGGTTATTTTTTCTGGAATTATGGTGTATTTTATGAGCAATGCTAATGAATATAAAATAAAAAAACAATTGTTTTGTATATATGATGTATATAAATATATTTATATATTCATATTTACAAAACAATTGAAATTTATGTTATTTTATAATTTTAAATTTAGATGGAATTTTAACTTCTGCTTTATCTTTTATTTTAGAAGCTTGTTTTTTAACTTTATTTAATAATTCAGATTCATCTACAACTAATACTTTTCTTTCCTTCATTAACCATTTACCATCACAAATAGTAGAGTCTACATTTTCACTAGTCATAGAATAAACTATATTTCCAATTGGATTATGCATTGGTAAACAATGAATTGTATCTGGATTTAGAATAATCATATCAGCTTTTTTTCCTACTTCAAGACTACCAATTTCTTTTTCTAGTAAAGCACATTTTGCTCCATTTATAGTAGCCATTTCTAAGACTTCTTCAGCTGGTACGACAGTTGGGTTTAAAGTTCTTCCTTTATGTATTAGTGATGTAAGATACATGTCCCTCATAAGGTCCATTCTATTATTTGAAGGAGCTCCATCAGTACCAATTGAAACAGGTATTCCTTTTTCTAACATTTCAGGAATTGATGCAAATCCTAGAACTACTTTCATGGCTGCAGCTGGATTATGAGAAACTTTTACATCATGTAATCTAAATAAATCAATTTCTTTATGAGTAAGCCAAACTGTGTGAGCAGCTAAAAGATTTGGTCCTAATACACCTAGTTTATCAAGATATTCAACTGTTCCAACTCCATTGTTTTGCTTTACAAATGAAATTTCATCAGCTATTTCAGCAATATGCATATGTATACCTGTATTGTATTTATCAGCTAATTCTTTAGTTCTAACAAGTAATTCTTCAGTTGTATTAAAAATAGTTCTTAATGCAAACCATATTTTAATCCTCTCATTAGATGTGTTATTAAACTTATGGAATAAGTCTAATTGAGTGTTGATTTCCTCATCAGTAGTTTTTTGCCATGCTTCAGGAAGACCATCTCCTGTATCCATAACTGATTTAGCTAAACAGGCTCTAAGTCCAGTTTTATCAACAGCTTCAACCATAGCATCTACATATTGACCACCAGATTCTAAAAATGTAGTGACCCCAGATTTTATCAATTCAACACAACATGCAGTAGATGAAATCAATGAATCTTCATAGTTGAAGCTACTTTCGTATGGCCAGATTCTCTCTCTAAGCCAAGTTAAAAGTACAACATCATCTGCAAGACCACGTCCTAATTGTTGGGATAAGTGAACGTGTGTATTGACTAACCCTGGCATTAGTATTTTTCCTTTAGCATCATATATCTCAGCGTCTTTATCTACAATATTAATATCAAACTTACCAACATTTTTTATAATATTATTTTCAATAAGTATACTTCCAGTTTCATATACCTCTCTATCTGCATTCATAGTAATTAGATATGCATTTTTTATAAGTAATTGTGACATAAGTACAACCTCTTTTCTATATATTTTTATATCTATGTATTATGATAATAAATTTTCTATACAAAGTTAATAGCAAAATCAATTTATACATAAATTGATTTTGCTATTTATAAATTTAAAATAAATAAGATTTTATTCTATATAATTTAAAATATTGACCTAGAACTATTTAAAATATTAACTTAGAACTAAGTTTACAACTGCAAGTAAACCTATAATCCAAAGTGTAATACTGATTTTATCAGTTTCTTTAGCTACCACATGCATTATTATATATGAAATAAATCCAAAGCATAAACCAATACTTATACTATAAGTTAAAGGCATCAATAAAACTGTAACAAAAGCAGGTACAGCTATTTTGCTATCAGCAAAATCAATCTGTTTTATGCTTTCAAACATGAATACACCAACCATTACAAGTGCAGGAGCTGCAGCGTAAGTAGGAACTATACCAAGTAATGGTGTAAATATAAGTGTAGCTAAGAATAATGCTGCTGTTACTATTGAAGCAAGTCCTGTTCTTGCACCTGCTGCAATACCAGAAGCAGATTCTCCAAATGTTGTAACAGTACTAGTTCCTAAGAATGAGCCTATTAAAGTAGAAGAAACATCTGCATATAACATTCTTCCTAAATCTTTTATTTCACCATTCTCATCTTCAAGACCCATTTGTTTACAACAAGTAATAAGAAATGCTAATGAATCAAACATGTCTATAAACATGAAAGAGAATATAGGTCCAATTAATGAGAATTTCAATGCACCTACAATATCTAATTTAAAAGCAACTGGTGCTATACTAGGAGGTGTTGAGATTATTGCTGTTGGCAACTCCACAAATCCAAATATAACAGATATTATTGTTGCAACTACTATACTTATCAATATTCCACCTTTAACTTTTTTATATTCTAGTATTGCCATTAAGATAAGAGCAAAAAGGGCTATTAAAACTGTTGGTGTAAAATCTGCAAGTGAAACTATAGTATCTGGATTAGCTATTATAACACCCATATTTTTTAAACCAACAAAAGCAAGGAAAAGACCTATACCTGCTGAAGATGCTACTGCCAATTCTCTAGGAATTGCGTCTGCAATTGTCTTTCGAAGACCTGTTACTGCGAGTGTAAAGAAGACACATCCAGATAGAAAAACTACCCCAAGACCTGTTTGCCATGGGATTCCTGCACCTATAACCAAAGAGTATGTGAAAAATGCATTTAATCCCAT
This sequence comes from Clostridioides difficile ATCC 9689 = DSM 1296, assembly GCF_001077535.1. Taxonomy (GTDB): domain Bacteria; phylum Bacillota; class Clostridia; order Peptostreptococcales; family Peptostreptococcaceae; genus Clostridioides; species Clostridioides difficile. The sequence goes on along the minus strand of NZ_CP011968.1, from coordinate 2,986,939 downwards.
ACCAGGAGCTAGAGCAAATGGTGCATTTCCTAAAATCGCAAATATAAGTGTACCAATGGCTGTAGCTAGTATGGTAACTGTTATAAGGGCGGCTTTATCCATTCCAGCTTCAGATAATATTGCTGGATTTACGAAAACTATGTATGCCATTGTTAAGAATGTAGTAACTCCACCTATTACTTCTGTTTTAAGGCTAGAGCCACGTTCGCTAAATTTAAACATTTTGTCTAAAAAGCTTAATGATGAATTATTTCCACCTGGTTGTACATTGTTAGTGTTTGGTACCATTTTTACCTCCAAAAAACTTTAAGATATAAACAAAAAAATATATATTCATATAGATAGAATAGAACATATATTCAGAGTTGACATTCTATTCATAGAAAACCCATTTAAGGTGAGTTTGTAGAAACTATTAGACCGTATTACTAATATTATATGAACATTTTCTATTTGTTTTTCTGTTGTATTATATCGTAATATTGTATTATTTACAATAAATATAATAAAATTATTCGTTTTTTTGTCGATTTTATAAAAAATTAAGGTTATTTATTGAAAAAAATTACTTTTTCCAATAATTGAATATGTATGAGTATAATGTCAATTATTCTAACTTGTTTTATACTATTAATGGAAGTTTATTATAAATGAGTTTGTGATATAATTATAAAAGTACTGAATACATGGATATTTCGTAAAAACTTTTTAATATATCAAATATGTATATTAAGTTAATATATTAAAAAAAATAATATCAAAAATAATATAATTTATAGTGGAGGGGAAAATGACTAAAATTATTAAAGTGCAAAAACCTAAATTTACAGGAGAATTAGAAATTATTGAAAATCTTGAAGATATACTTGAAGATATATTTAATGATGAAAAAATATTTAATAAAATTATAGAAAATGAAGTTATAAGTGATTTAGATTCTGTAAGAGTTAGCTTTGAATCTTGTATATTTAGAAATGTGTCTTTTGAAAATTGTAATTTAAAAAAGATTGATTTACTTGATGTGGTATTTGAAAACTGCAATTTATCAAATTCATTTTTTGATGGAGGAAGTATATACAGAGTTGAATTTAAAAATAGTAAATTGATAGGAGTTAGATTTGATGATTGTATACTTAAAAACGTTTTGTTCAAGGATGTTTTAGGTAAGTATTCTAACTTTTCATTCTCTAAATTTAAGATAGTTTCTATCTTAGATTCAAATTTTGAAAATTCTGTATTTCAAGAAGTAAAAGGTGACAATCTAGTATTTGAGTATACAAATTTAAAAAAAGCAAACTTTAATGGAACTAAACTTTCTGGCATAGATTTTACTACTAATAATATTGAGGGAATTGAGATTGGTATAGATGATATTAGAGGAGCAATTTTTGATGTGTCACAAGCAATTGATTTAACGAAATTGATGGGAATTATCATAAAATGAAAAAAAAATTCATAAAACAAATTGGGAAAACGTTAACAATGTGTGAATTTTTACCAGATTGACATTTTTCTGAAAATAAAGTAAGATTATCTTAATATTCAAAATATTTTCAAAGGGGGTAATTTAGTGTGAGTAAGCAGATGAGAGATATTTTTATAGTTGGTTTTGCTTTATTTTCTATGTTCTTTGGTGCAGGAAATCTTATGTTTCCTCCATTTTTAGGGATGGAATCCGGCAAAGACTGGTTAATTCCTCTTATTGGATTTGTTGTTGCAGATGCTGGTATAGCAATGCTTGTTATTATAGCAACAGCAAGATGTAAGGGAAGCATGGATGATGTACTTAGGAGAGCTGGTAAAGGGTTAGCAAGAGTAATGAGTGTAGCTGCTCTAGCATGTTTAGCACTTCTTGTAATACCAAGAACTTGCGCAACAACATATGAAATGGGTATTATGCCTATATTTGGAGACCATGGTCCAGTAGCTAAAGCTGTATTTTCAATAATCTTCTTTGGGTTAACTTTAGCATTTACTATTAGGTCTTCTAAGGTTATAGACATAATAGGTAAGTATTTAACTCCAGCGTTATTATTAGTATTATTTGTTTTAATAGTAAAGGGTATAATTTCTCCAGCAGGACCTATGAGTCCTGAGCATATGATAGATAAAAATCTATTTGGTGAAGGTATATCACAAGGTTATCAAACAATGGACGCTCTAGGTGCAGCATCTATGGCAACTATAATGTTGATGTCTATAATAGCTAAAGGATATACATCAGATAAAGACCAAATAGGAATGACTATTAAAGCTGGTTTTGTAGCCTGTGTATTTCTAGCAGTAGTATATGGTGGTCTTACTTATTTAGGTGCAACAGTTTCAACTTTATATGATACTAGTATACCTCAAGCATCTTTATTAGTTGAAATAACTAGTATATTGTTATATGGTCAAGTAGGAAAGGTAATTTTAGGTGTAATTGTGGCACTTGCCTGTCTGACTACTTCTACAGGTTTAACAGCATCAATATCAACTTATTTTGAAGGAATAAGTAAGGCGAGTTATAAACAACTGGTTATAGGTATATGTGTAGCTAGTATGCTTATATCAAATTTAGGTGTTGATTCTATAATAGCCATATCAGTTCCAATCCTACAAACTATATATCCTGTTTTATTAGCAATAGTTGTTATGGAGTTGGCTGGTAAACATATAAAGAATGATAATGCTTTTAAAGGTGCAGCATATGTTACATTAGTGATTAGTTTATTATCAGCTATAAATGGAATGACAGGAGCTGTTCCATTTATACAAAGCTTGCCACTTGCAGGTTTGGGCTTTAACTGGGTAATACCAGCTATATTGGGTGGAATAGTTGGTAACTTTATAAAAAGCAACAAACAAGTAGCATAATAATTTGTAATTAATTTAATTTTATAATATATTAATTTTTAGTACTATGGGTAGGTTTAATCTAAACCTAATCTACCCATAGTACTTTTTAGATTGGATTATAATAGCATGTATATAATTTTTTATAATATAATTTTTCTTTGAAGTATGATAAAATTAGTAATAGTGATAAGAATGTACAAATTTAGGAGGTTTTAATTAATGCTTAGAAAAATAACAGCATTTATGCTATCCATATGTTTAATTATTGGACTTACAGGTTGTAGTTTACTTGTAGGCAAGAAAGATAAAGAGAAAATTATAGATGATTTTAAAGTTGCAGTGGTAACTCAACCATTATCTGAAAATAAAGTACAATACAATATGGTGGAAGAGATGGCAAAAGAATATGAGGAAGAGAATAAAATTGATAAAGACAAAGATGGTCAAACTAAAGTTAAACAAACTATAAAGCATGTTGTATTGCCAGAGAATTTTACTTCTAATATAGACAGTGCTATTAATAAGATAGTAAAGTTGGCTGACGATAAAGAAGTTCAGGCTATTGTAGTTTCAACTGACCAAGCAGGGCTTTTACCTGCTTTACAAAAGGTAAAGGAAAAGCGTCCAGAAATAATAACTATTTCTGCCCCTATGGGAGATGATAAAAACCAATTAAGCCAATTTGTTGATGTGAATCTAGGGGTTAGTGCAGAGGAAAGAGGAAAAGTATTAGCTGAACGTTCAAAAGAAATGGGAGCAAAAGCTTTTATTCATTATGCCTCTACAGATGATTTGAAAGATGTTAATATAGCCAAAAGATTAGAAATGATTAAAGAGACTTGCAAAAATATAGGATTGCCATTTGTACAAGTTAATACTCCAAATATAAATACTGAAGAAGACAAAAACAAAGTTAAACAGTTTTTAAATGAAGATATTGAAAAACAAGTTAAAAAATATGGAAAAGATATAAATGTATTTGGTGTAAATGAGTATATGGATGAAGTTATATTGACTAAGGCTTTAGAATTAAAGTATATAGTTGCAGAGCAAAGCAATCCATCACCAATACAAACATATCCTAGTGTTATGGGTCTAAAAATATCTGAAAAAGATGCTCAAAATTATGATAAAATAAACGACATGATAAGTGAAAAGGCTAAGGCTTTTGGCATGTCAAATAGACTTGGTGGATATCCTATGCCAATGGATGCTTTTCTACCATCAGTAGCAATTTATCTTGCTACTGAAATGGTGAAACAAGATTTAACACAAGAAGATGTATGTGACCCAGATTATTTAGAGGCGTTTACAGAATTAAGATTTGGAATCGGTTCAGAATTTACTCCTTTAACAGAGGTACTTTATAATTATCAATCAGTAATTTTAAGCCAATTAATTTATTAATATTAAGGAAGTGTCTCAAAATGAACTTTTTAGTTTATGAGGCACTCTTTTTCTATTAAATCAAATATATTTTTATCTTTTTAACAATTAAAAAGAAGCTTATCCCTATATTGAGATAGCTTCGTTTTTAATATAAATAAGTTTTATTATTTTATAAAAAATTTATAGAAAAATAAAAAATTATAATTATATATAAATTTTGATAAAGTAAAGATGAATTACTATAGGTTTAAATTATATTATTTTCTATTATTTTTATGCCTTTCTCAGTTATTGATGAGCCTTTTCTTCCTTTACTAGAAATTAAGTATCCATTGCGTGTCAAATATTCTAGCATATTTCTTACTTCGTATTCTGTGACATTATATTCCATAAATTTCATTAACTTTGTCCTCCCCATTGGTTTCATGTGCAATGATTTTAGGATAGAAATGCATATGTTTTTGTCATATTGGTTTAAATCATTGAATATGGACATATTACTTGACATATGATTATTATTTAATTTTGAAGATATGTTTTGAGGTAAATCATTTATTGTAAGATAATTGGAACCCATGTAAGCCATATATTCAATACAATTTCTCAGTTCTCTAATATTCCCCATCCAAGTGTATGAATTTAAAGCTTCTAAAAGACTCTTATCGAGTTTTATGTTTTTATAGGGAAGTTCTTTTAAAAATGATTCTAAAAGAAGAGGTATATCTTCTAATCTCTTTCTAAGAGGAGGTAAATCTAAAGTGAACATACTTATCCTATAAAATAAATCCATCCTAAATTTATTTTCTATAATTAATTTCTCTAAATCTTTATTTGTGGCAGCTAATATTCTCACATCAATTGGAATAATACTTGTACCACCAATTTTTCTAATTTCTTTTTCTTGTAAGACTCTTAAAAGTTTAACCTGTAAATCATGTGGCATATCTCCTATCTCATCTAAAAATATAGTGCCAGTGTGAGCTAATTCGAATAATCCTTTTTTTCCACCTTTTTTTGCTCCAGTAAAAGAACCATCTTCATATCCAAATAGTTCACTTTCAAGTAATTCACTTGGTAATGAAGCACAATTTATTGCTACAAAAGGTTTATTTTTTCTATTTGAATGATTGTGTATTGACTGAGTAAAGGCTTCTTTACCTGTTCCTGTTTCACCTGTTATTAATATAGGATTATCTGTAAGAGCCATTTTTTTTGCCTTTTTAATACAATCTTTTATAATAGAACTATTTCCAATAATATTATTAAATTTATATTTAGCTACATAACCTCTTTTGACAGAATCACTTCTTATTTTTTGTTCTAATATTTCTATATTGTTTACATCTTTCAATGTAATTAAGCAACCCTCTATATTTTTATAAAGATAAAATGGTTTTTTAGAAAGTATGAATTTTTTATCTATTTCGTCTATGTATATAATCATATTATCGATATTTAAGTTCTTTGTAATTTTATCTAAGAAACTATTTGGCATATATTCCATTAAGGAAGGTGATTTTATAAGTTTTTCATCTAGTCCCAACATATTAAGTAAAGACTTATTTACAAAAGTAACCTTGTTAAAGGTGTTGAAAAATATTAGACCATCACCTATTTCATCAATGGTCATGTAAAGTATAGTTTTTAATTTAGATATATTATCTAATGATGTATTTAAGAAATCATGACTTAGTGTCTCTTTGGACAATTTGTATAGTTTTTCTATAAATTTCTCATTTTTTAGTTTTAATACTACTAATAATGACATATATGTATCTAATGAGATTTTTCTCCAACCTAAATCAACAATATTTTTTATGTATTTTGGTATAAATCTAATCTGACCTGGTGTTATAGCTGTATCTAAATCATATATTTCATCACAATCTGGATATGTCGGTACAAAATCTATATGATTTATAACAATTTTATATAGATAAGTAGCCATCTCAAATGCTGAAGTTTTATTGGTTGTCATAAGTAACGATTTTGTACCTGGAGGTAGTTTCATCATTTTTTCATATCCAAGTTTTGAAAGTGCTTTCGTTCCATGAATAATTTCAATATCTTCCTTAAAATGTTTTATTAAAAAATTACTAGTTAAAGGTGATAGAGAAAGCACTACATCTCCCTCTAAATTTTCTTTTATTCCATCAAGTATATTTTGTGTTTCTATGATTATTTCGTCTCCAAAAAAGTTTGTTAATTCTTCTTTGTAGTGGTCACTATTCAATTTATCATATGTTATAAGGATTAACTTCTTTTTATCCATTTTATTTCTCCTAACAAAATAGTATTTATTTTTAAAGTATTTAAAGTATAAGGCAAGTTATATTATACAACAAATAGTAGTATAAATTTATATATTTGATTAAATAATAGGTTTTTTTAGGATTTTATCCTATAAAAACCTATTTTAAAATTATTTTTGCAAGATAAGGAAAATAGCTTTTTATATTGTAATGTATATTTTAAATAATTAATAAAAAAATATTATATTTTTAAACTTGAAAAGTAAGTAATTATAAGCTATTTAATCACTGGAATAAATTTACAATAAAAAAATAAATACAAAGGCTTTATCATTAAGGTATTGGCATAAGTTTTGCTTATTAAACAAGTATACTAATAAAATTCATTTAAACAGGAGGGAGAATTTATATGAGTAAATTAGAATCAACAACAGAAAAAGTTGAGGTAAAATGGTATGGGTATGTAGCATTAATATTGGGAGCATTATTTTTTTCAGGAATATTTAAAGATGCACCAGGACCATTAAAAGTATTGGATTTTAACAATGTATTAGGTTCTTTTGGAACATTGGGAACAATTAATGATGGTGTAGGTACATTAGCTGCAAACTTTAGAGGTGATGGAGGTACTGGCCCTCGAGATGGATGGCTATATGCATTGACATTAATACCATCAGTTATGTTTGCACTTGGAGTAGTTAGAGTTATAGACCACTTAGATGGAATGAAGGCAGCTCAAAAGCTTCTTAGTCCACTATTAAAGCCATTATTAGGGTTACCTGGATTTGCAGGACTAACTTTGATAGCTAGTTTACAGTCTACAGATGCAGCTGCATCTATGACTAAAGAACTTAAAGATGATGGGTATATAGATGAAAAACAAAAAGCTGTATTTTGTGCATTTCAATTTTCAGGTGCGTCTGCAATTACGAATTTCTTTGCTTCTGGAGCAGCACTATTTCCATTTATAGGAGATGTACCAATATTTATACCACTTGCTTTAATATTAATTATGAAGTTTGTTGGGGCGAACTTACTTAGATTATATTTAAATAAATTTGACAAGGGGGAAGCTTAACATGAGTGAGGTAGCAAAAAAAGAAGTAAAAGTTAAAAAAGGAAATGTGATAGATGCGTTTATTGGAGGAGCTAGAAATGGATTCCAAATAAGTACAAATTCAATGGCTCCAAATGTCATCTTCGGTTTTGCTATAATTTCTGTGTTCAATTTAACAGGTCTTTTGGATGTAATAGGGACAATATTTACACCTGTAATGAGTATCTTTGGACTTCCAGGTGTTGCAGCAACAGCTATAATGACAATATTTATATCAATGGGAGGAGCATCTGGAGTAATCGCAGGTTTATTTACAGCAGGTCAAATAAGTCAAGCACATGTTGCAATTCTATTGCCAATGTTATTGCTTTCAGGAGCGCAGATACAATTTATGGGGAGACTTTTAGGAACAGCTGAGTTAAAAACTAAATATTATCCACATATGTTTGTTATAGCAACTTTAAATGGTTGTATTGCAATGCTTATAATGAATTATTTCGTAGTATAGGTAATTATAATAAAGATTTAATATAAATGGAAAGTTTAAATTTTAAGGAGGAGCTAGATTATGGAAACTAACAAAGACTATATTGAGTATGTACATAAAGTGTATGATTATCTACACACTATACCAGAAAAAGGATTTGAAGAATATAAGACATCAGAGTTTGTTTTAAAAGAGCTTGAAAAAATGGGGTTTGAAAATATTAATAAAGGAATTGCAGGAACTGGTATTATAGTAACTATAGATTCTAAAAAAGAAGGACCAGTATTTGCTATAAGAGCAGATATGGATGCATTGGAATTTATCATAGATGGAGAAAAGAAAATGATACATGCTTGTGGTCATGATGGTCATACTTCTATGCTTTTAACAGCTGCAAAGTTAATAAAAGAGAGAAATTTAGTAAAAAGAGGTAAGTTAAAAATACTTTTTCAACCAGGTGAAGAAAAATTATATGGAGCATTAAGAGTAATTGATTCTGGTTTGTTGGATGATGTAGAAGAAATGGTAGGGATGCATTTAAGACCTGGACAAGATTGTAGGTTGGGAAAGGCGATACCTGCAATGTACCATTGTGCTAGCTGTATAATGGAATTTACGATTAAAGGTATCACTTGTCATGGTTCTAAACCACATTTAGGAGTAAATGCAGTAGATGCTGTCTGTTTAGCAGTGAATGCAATAAATGCAATAAGAGTAAATCCAGCTATACCAAATTCTATAAAAGTAACAAATATATCAGTTAAGGGAGAAACTTATAATAATATACCAGATGAAGCATTTATGGCTTTAGATATAAGGGCAGAAAGTAATGATATAATAGAAGAATTAAAAGAAAAAGCAATACATGCTGTAAAAACTGCTGTAAGTTCTATAAATGCAGAAGCTGTACTAATTTCCAAAGATGGAGTACCAGCAGCAGAATTTGATGAAGAACTTGTAAACTTGGCTGAAGAAACTATAAAAGATGTATTGGGAGCTGATGCATCTATAGGTATATTTAAAAATTCTGGTGGAGAAGATTTCCATTATTATACACAAAAACTAAAATGTAAAACTACATATATTGGATTAGGAGCTGATGCTACACCAGGATTTCATAATCCAAATGTAACATTTGATACGAAAGCTTTAGAATATGGTGTAGATATATGGTGTAGATTGGTTGAAAAGAGATTGGGATAACATCCAAACTAATAATTCTACATTTAAAATTATAATTATAGAAGTTATAGAAAAAGATTGCTTATGTTAATTAGAAAATAATTAATATGAGCAATCTTATTTTGATATAATGAAACTGATTTTGGAATATTGAAAAAATATGATGGGAAAGTAATTATATTTTAAATCTATTGGACAAAAAAGTGATATTATTATAATATTAAGAATTGTAAAATAATACCAAAGTGCATCTAGTAATAGACTTAACAATTATAAAAATTTTATTCTTAGGAGGGAAAAAATGAGTAAGTATAATTTTGACAGAGTAATAGATAGAGTAGGAACAGATTGTGTAAAATGGGATTTTAGAACTAATTGTTCAACAAAAGCACAAAAAGATGGTTTGCCTTTTTGGATTGCTGATATGGATTTTGAATGTGCAGAACCAATAATAGAAGTATTACGTAAAAAAGTTGAACATAAAATATTTGGATATAGTTCAAATGATAGTGATAAATACTTTAATGCAGTTTGTGATTGGTATAAAAGGAGATTTAACTGGGAAATAAATAGAAAAGATATTATTTTTAGTCCTGGTGTTGTACCTGCTGTTGCTATTTTAGTAAGAATATTAACTAATTCTAATGAAGGTGTAATAGTCCAAAAACCAGTGTATTACCCATTTGAAGCTAAGATAAAGAGCAATAATAGGGATGTTGTAAACAATCCTCTGATATATGAGAATGGTACTTATAGGATGGATTATGATGATTTAGAAGAAAAAGCTAAGTGTAGCAACAATAAAGTACTGATACTTTGTAGTCCTCACAACCCTGTTGGAAGAGTTTGGAGAGAAGATGAATTAAAAAAGGTTGTAGAAATATGTAAAAAATATGACCTATGGATAATAGCTGATGAGATACATTCTGATTTAATTAGAAAAGGATTTAAACATACTCCTTTACAGTCATTATGCCCAGAGTACAAGGATAAAATAGTTACATGTATAGCTCCAAGTAAAACATTTAATCTGGCAGGAATGCAGTTGTCTAATATAATAGTGAATAATGATGAACTAAAAAAGAAATATCAAGAAGAGGTTACAGCTGTTGGAGTTGCAACTTCACCAAATCCCTTTGCTATTGTAGCTACAATAGCAGCATATAATGAAAGTGAAGACTGGCTTAATGAATTAAATGATTACTTAGATAATAATATACAATTTATTGATGAATACTTAAAAGAAAACCTACCAAAAGTAAAACTTGTTTATCCAGAAGGAACATATCTAGCATGGTTAGATTTTACTGCTTATGGATTAAATGAAGTAGAACTTGAGGATTTAATGTTTAAAAAAGCTAATGTATTATTTGATGAAGGTTATATATTTGGAAAAGAAGGAATAGGATTTGAAAGAATAAATGTAGCTTGTCCACAGTCTTTATTAAAAGAATGTATGGACAGATTAAAGACTATATTTGAAAATTTATAAAGTATAGGTAAAAATTTATAAAGTGTTTAAAAATAAAAAAATAATAAACTTGACAAATTTTAACTAATCACTTATCATACTATTATGAATAAATAGAAAACATAAGAGAGCTAAATTTTATTGAATTAAACTCTTAAAGACTTTGAAAGGAAGAGTAGTTATAGAATGTAATTAAAGCGAGTTGGTGATGGTGTGAGACCAATATGAAGTCTATAATGAAGAACATCCTGGAGTTGCTAACCGAAATTTTAAAAGAGTAGGCTTAGTCGGAACCAAACCGTTATCATATTGGGGTGTATCGAGTAATATCTGTACATTGTGAGCTGGGTTTGAATTTATTTCAAACTAATCAGGGTGGTACCGCGGAAAAGCAACCTTTCGTCCCTTTTATATAGGGATGAAGGGTTTTTTTAATGGAAAAATATATAAATATAGGGAGTGAATGATATGAGCACAATAATACCAAAGGATTATAAAAGTAGTTTGAACGTAATTGATACACAAATAGCTATAAAAAAATTAAAAGATTTTTTTGAAATGAGACTAAGTAATGAATTAAATCTTATAAGAGTTTCTTCTCCGTTATTTGTATTGCCAGAAACAGGTGCAAATGATAATTTAAATGGAGAAAAGGCTGTAAGCTTTGATATACCATTTATGAATAAAAATGCAGAAATTGTTCAATCACTTGCAAAATGGAAAAGATTAGCCCTTAAAAAATATGGGTTTGAAGTTGGTAGTGGTTTATATACAGATATGAATGCAATAAGAAAAAATGAAGAATTAGACAATATACATTCTCTTTATGTAGACCAATGGGATTGGGAATTGGTTATAGATAAAAGTAGTAGAAATGAAAAGACTCTAAAAGATGTTGTAAAAAGATTGTATGGAGTATTTAAAGATACTGAAATTTTTGTATGTAGTATGTATGAAGGTATAAAAGAAATATTACCAGAAGAAATAACTTTTATAACATCACAAGAGTTAGAAGATATGTATCCAGAATTATCACCAAAGGAAAGAGAAGATAAAATTGTAAAAGAGAAGAAAGCAGTATTTATAACTCAAATAGGAAAAACATTAATATCAGGAGAAAAACATGATGGAAGAAGTCCTGATTATGATGATTGGGAATTGAATGGGGATATATTATTTTACAATCCTGTTTTAGATTCAGCATTAGAATTATCTTCAATGGGAATTAGAGTTGATGAAGAATCTCTTGATAGACAATTGAAACTTGCTGGATGTGAAGAGAGAAAAGAGTTTGACTATCATAAGATGCTTTTAAATGGCGAACTTCCGTATACAATTGGTGGAGGAATTGGTCAGTCAAGAATATGTATGTATTTCTTACAAAAAGCTCATATAGGAGAAGTACAAGTTGGAGTATGGCCACAGGATATGATTCAAAATTGTAGTAGTGCAGGAATTGAATTATTATAATTTAAATATAAACTAATTGATAAAATTTATATCTAATATGTTCATCAAATTAATTATATCGGTTATAATGTAGAATAACCTATAATTATAAGAGGTGATAAATATGGAGTTTTTAAAAATAATCATTAATATAGTTTTAGATATTTTAAAAAAAATTTTGGTCAGATTTAAAAATGCTAAATTTGGTTTGGTTTTTGTATTTGATTTACTTAAACTACCTGATTTTATGACAGATAAAAGAATCAATATAGTTGATAAAATAAAGGTAATTTCTGTATTAATTTTTACTATATCCTACTTTGTATCTGGGGTTGATATAATTCCAGAGATGATTGCAGGGGCATTTGGTTTTATAGATGATGCTATAGTTTTAATTTGGAGTATAGGTATAGTGAATGAAGAAATTAATAAGTATAGAGTTATCACAAAAAAAGATAAACATTCAAATATAATTGAAAATGTAGAATTTTCTATAAAAGATGAAGAAGAATAACAATTTATATATGTTATTCTTTTTTTTATTAACAAAAAATGGTTAAATTGTTGACGGAGAGGTAAAACTCTATTATCATAATAAGTGGATATCCAATATTTAACTAAGTATTCAATGTGCAAGAATGCTTAATTTAAAAAAGTTATGGAGGGTAAATATTATGAAGAAAAAAATAGGTTTAGTGCCCAAACTAATCATCGGTATCATAGTCGGTATTTTAATCGGAAGTTATGCACCAGAAATAATAGTACAAATATTAGTAACAGTTAGTACTTTATTCTCAGCATTCCTAAAATTTGTTATACCATTTATAATTATAGGTTTTGTAACAGCAGGTATAGCTGATTTAGCAACAGGTGCAGGAAAGTTATTGGGGATAACTACGGGAATAGCATATGGTTCTACCTTAATAGCAGGATTATTATCATTTGCAGTATCTACATTAATCTTCCCAAATTTTATTGATGCAAGTGTTGCAAGTCAAATTGGAGACCCAGAGGCAGGAATGTTAGCTCCAATATTCACAATTCCATTAGAGCCTATGGTAGATGTAACAGCTGCAATCGTATTTGCATTTGTAATGGGACTTGGAATATCAGCTTTAAGAAATCATGGAAAAGGAGAGACTTTATTTAATTTCTTCCAAGAATTTCAAGGAATCGTAACGAAAACGTTGTCAACAGTGATTATACCTTTATTACCTTTATACATAGCAGGAACTTTTGCAAATATAACTATAGCAGGGGAAGTATGGACAATATTAGGGGTATTCTGGAAAGTATACTTAGTAGTAATACCTTTACATTTTGTATATATGGCATGTCAATTCACAGCAGCAGGTGTATTTTCAGGAAAAAATCCAGTAAGAATGTTAAAAAATCAAGTACCTGGATATTTAACAGCTATAGGAACTCAATCTTCAGCAGCAACTATACCAGTTAATGTTGGTTGTGCAGAAAAAAATGGAGTAAGTAAGCAAATAAGAGAATTTGTTGTACCTCTTTGTGCAACAATACATTTATCAGGTAGTATGATATCAATAACAGGATTTACAACTGCAGTTTTAATGATGAATGGTATGCCACATGGAATAGGTGTATTATTCCCTTATATTGCAATGTTAGGTATAGCAATGGTTGCAGCACCAGGAGCACCAGGTGGGGCTATAATGAGTGCACTTCCTTTCCTACCAATGGTTGGAATACCATCAGATGGTGGGCTTGCAAGTTTAATGATAGCTTTATACTTAACTCAAGACAGTTTTGGTACAGCATGTAATGTATCAGGAGATAATGCAATAGCAGTAGTAGTAGATAAAATAAATGATGGAATGAGTAAAAAAGGAAACAAAGAAGAGCAAAGTGCTTAGTTTTTTAATAATCAAAAATGAGTTATCTCAAATAGAGATAGCTCATTTTTTATGGTATAAAAAATTATAAAATAAAGTGATTTTTTTATTTAAAAATTGCTTTAAGAGATGATATTAATAATTTATTTTCATTAGGTTTTAATATACATACTCTAAAGAAATACTCATCTAGACCTTCAAATGAACAACAATCTCTTATTATTATTTTTTGTGGGAGCAGTTGCTCTCGAAGAGATTTAGCAGTCAATTCCTTTGTCTTGATTTTACACAATATGAAATTACCTTTAGTATTGTATATATCTAAGCTTTTTATATTCTTAAGCTCTTTAAGCAGGTAATCTCTTTCAGTGTTCATTAAGGAAATAGTATTTGATATAAAATCTAAATCACTAAACATGATTTCACCCATTTTAGAAGCTATTATGTTTATATTCCATAAATCTAGATTTTTATTTATTTCATTTTTGACATTAGTGTTAGATATAAGACCATATCCAAGCCTTATTCCAGGCGTTGAAAAAAATTTTGATGTACCTCTTATAACGAATAAATTAGAATAATCATCAACTAATTGAGTACAAGAGTATGTATCTGTATCAGTAAACTCTACATAAGTCTCATCAATCATTAAAAATGAGTCTGTATTTTTTAAAATTTCTCTCACTTCTACTTTAGTAAATGCAAATCCAGTTGGATTACTAGGATTACAGATTACTACCAAATCATAATCTTTAGCATTGATAGTTTTTATAAGATTTTCTAAATTTATATGAAAATTATCTTCTTCTTTTGCAAAGTATTTTTCTATAGAACAATTAATTTTAGATAACTCTTTTTCATACTCTGAATAGGCTGGAGAGAGTAAAAGAGCTTGTTTAGGATTAATTGTATGTATAAATGATGAAATTAGTTCTGTAGCTCCACTGCCAAGTACTATATTATCTATAGAACATTTGCAGTAATTGGATATAGAAGTTTTTAAGTCTATGTAATCAGGGTCAGGATACATAGATACCATATCTATATTGTTTACAATGTATTGTTTGGCTAAACTTGATGTACCAAAAGGATTTATATTTGAGCTAAAATCCATAAATTCTTCCTTTGAAAAGCCATACTTACTAGATAAACTATATAAATTAGCTCCATGGTTTGTGCTCATAAAAGTACCTCCAAAAATAAAATTATATAATCGATAAAAATAACTGATTAATATATGTACATATAGATTATAATACAAAGGAATCGTTATTCCAAATTTTTAATGTAAAAAGCAAAAAAGTATGGATAAGCTGTTAATTTAGGTTTAAAAATGATGAAAAAGATTTTAATTGATATTTTGGTATGCTATAATATATAAGTTAATAGAAGGAAAGCGGGAGGATACAAAATGTACAAAGTTACAGGAAAAATGTTGACAGAAGAACAAATAAAAGAAAAAGTTTATGAATTAGGAAAAAAGATAGAAGAAGACTTTAAAGGCGAAGATTTACTAGTGGTAGGTATACTTAAAGGAGCTAGTGTATTTGTTTCAGATTTAATAAGATGTATAGATTTGGATGTAAATATAGATTTTATGAGTGTTACAAGTTATGGAAACTCAACAGAGTCTTCTGGAACAGTTAAAATATTAAAAGATTTAGATGTAGATATTGAAGGAAAGAATGTGTTGATTGTAGAGGATATAATAGATTCTGGTTTAACATTAAGTAATCTAGTTGCAGCTTTAAAAACTAGAAATCCAAAATCTTTAAAACTATGTACTCTACTTGACAAACCTCAGAGAAGAAAAGCTAATATACCTGTAGACTATGTTGGATTTGTTATAGAAGACAAATTTATTGTTGGTTATGGAATAGACTATGCTGAAAAGTATAGAAATTTACCTTATATAGGTATAGTTGAGGATGTAGAATAGATTTAAATGTGAATCAAAAGCACTAATTTCTAAGGGAGTTAGTGCTTTTTAGTTAATTATATAAAATTTTAGTAAAGGAGACATCTATATGGATATTCAGTTAAATATATTATTATTTTTCCAAAATTTAAGAAATCCAATTTTGAACTTTATATTTCTTGTCTTTACAATAAGCACAGAAGCACCGTTATTAATATTAATTACAACAATTATATACTGGTGTATAAATAAAAAATGTGGACAGAAAATACTGTTTGCTATAATTGGAAATTTTGTTGTAAATTTAGGCATCAAAGAGTTTGTAAAAGCTCCCAGACCAATAGGAATAAAAGGTCTTGAATCATTGAGAGTTTCTACTGCTGGTGGTTATTCTTTTCCAAGTGCTCATACTCAAACTGCAACAACATTTTGGGTTAGTATTATGACTATATTTAAAAAGAGATATCTTCATTTAATAGCTGCAGTTATGGTTTTAGGAGTAGGATTGTCTAGGCTGTATTTAGCTGTTCATTGGCCAATAGATGTGATAGCGGGTTGGATATTAGGAATATTTTTTACAGTTGTATTTGTAAAAATATTTGACTATATTGATGATAATAAAAATTATATTTTACTTGTAGTTTTACTTATACCATTTATAATAGTGGCTATATTTCTAAATAGCCCTGAATATTTTGAAAAATTTGGTATAATAGTAGGATTTGTATTTGGATATATGGTTGAGGATAGATTTGTTAAATTTAATACAGATAATAATAACAAAAAAATAAATTTTAGTAATAAAAATAAGGGGAGTAAAAATATAATTTTTTCAAGAATATGTAGGTTTTTGGTTGGGATAGTAACAATAGGAATGTTATATATTGGCATTAAGTTGTTTATTTCAATGTTAATAGTCACTTTAAATATGAGTGACTCTACTATGAGTATAATTTTTATGAATTTTATTAAGAATACAGTAGTTGTTTTTTATGGAATAGCAGGAGCTCCAGCATTATTTAAACTTTTAAAATTAAATTGATTTTAAGGTATAGAGTCAATAGTTTAAATTAAAAAAATTAAGGGTAGAAAAGAGTGATTATTTGAAGAAGGTAGTAATAATAGGTGGTGGACCAGCAGGGATGATAGCCGCATCAACTGCATGTGAGAAAGGCTATGATGTAACATTAATTGAGAAAAATCATAAATTAGGAAAAAAACTTGCAATAACAGGAAAAGGTAGATGTAATATTACTAACGCTTGTGAAATAGAGGAATTAATAGAAAATGTACCTACAAATGGAAAATTTCTTTATAGTGCTTTTTATACTTTTACAAATGATGATGTAATAAGTATGTTTAATAATCTTGGAGTAAAGACTAAAACAGAAAGAGGAAAAAGGGTTTTTCCAGAGAGTGATAAAGCATTTGATATTGTAAATGCTCTTGAAAGACAACTTAAAAGTAAGAAAGTAAATATATTATTAAATTCGAAAGTAGAAAAAATAATATCTAAAAATAATAAAATTGAAAAAGTAATTTTAAACGATAAAAAAGAAATTAAGTGTGATTCAGTTGTAGTAGCAACTGGTGGATTAAGTTATCCACTTACTGGTTCTACTGGTGATGGATATAAATTTGCAATTTCACAGGGGCACACAATTATAGATACAAAACCATCTTTAATTGGTATAGAAGTACAAGAAAGTTTTACAAAAGATTTAGAAAAATTATCATTGAGAAATGTTGAAATAAGGGTGTTTAATAGCAAACAAAAGAAAGTTTATAGTGATTTTGGAGAACTTGAATTTACTAGATTTGGTTTAGATGGACCTATAATCAAGTCTGCAAGTTGTAGAATGAAAGATACAAGGAAAGAAAATTACACTATATTATTAGATTTAAAACCTGCATTAGATGAGGAAAAATTGGATAAAAGAGTTCAAAAAGATTTTCAGAAGTATACAAATAAAAAATTTGAAAAAGCATTAGATGATTTACTTCCAAAAAAACTAATACCTATAATAATAAACTTAAGTGAAATTAATCCAAATACGGTTGTTCACCAAATTTCTAGAGAGCAGAGAAAAAACTTAGTCCATTTATTAAAAAATTTAAAGTTTACAGTAAAGAGATACAGACCTATTGAAGAAGCTATAATAACTTCTGGTGGTGTAAAAGTAAACGAAATAAATTCAAGTACAATGGAATCAAAATTAGTAGAAGGTTTATTTTTTGCTGGAGAAGTAATAGATATAGATGCATATACAGGTGGATTCAATTTGCAAATAGCTTTTTCTACTGGATATTTGGCAGGTTTTAATTGCTAAAAATTACCTGAATTAAAAATGTTTAAAATCACATAATATTATCAGCAACACAAAATAAATTAAACAGAAGGAAGGTAATCAACATGGCAAGTAACAATAACAACAACAGAACAGTAGTACCAGGAGCAAAAGAGGCTTTAAACCAAATGAAATTAGAAATAGCTAATGAACTTGGTATGAGTAATTATCAACAAGTTGATAAAGGAAACCTTACTGCAAGAGAAAATGGTTATGTAGGTGGATACATGACTAAAAAATTAGTTGAAATGGCTGAACAACAAATGGCTGGAAAAAGCAACAGATAGTTATAAATAATTATTTATAACTATTGGCTATTAGTTTAGCTAGAGCTATCTCAAATATAGAAAGTAATTTCTAAATTGAGATAGCTTTTTTTTATTAAATTATTAAATAGATATATTTTTATGTAATAAATTTTATGTATTTGGATAAAATAATACAAATGAATATGTTACATAAGGAGTGATGTAAAATGAGTAGTGTAAATTTTGAGGATTTAAAAAACAAATTTATTAATAGTGACTTAGATGAAAAAATAAGAATATATACAACAACAGAAGGTTTATCAGTAGAACAATTTAAAGAGCTACTAAAATATTATCCAATACAACATTTATCTAAACTAGAAAAAGCACTTGGATAGCAGTATTTAATCCAAAATTAAAAAGGCAATTTATTTAATATTAAAAATATTTTTTATTAAATAAATTGCCTTTTTATAATAGGTTTAAATTATTATGCTTTTGATATATAATTATAGATTCTCTCATTTCCAAGTTCAATAGACCCAGTATTAATAAGAGTAACTATTCCTTCTATATCTCTAGCAGTTAAGTATTTATATGGAATTAATAAATTATAACCAGTATTACTTAGTAAGTTTTTTAATTGGGTTATTTGAGAGATATTGAAACATTTTGCAGTTTTAGTAGATTTTTTTCTTAAGTTAGATAAATTTTCATTTTGAATATTTATTAAAGTTTCTATATAGTTTCTATAAGATATCTTAAAGTTTGTCTCATTGACTATTTTTTCATTAAGTATACTACTGATAAAATCTTGAGACAATATATTATCTGCAAATTTATCTGCTGTTAATTTTCCAGATGTTATGCCTTTTTGATATTTTCTAAGAATTTTTTTAGTATAGCAGTATATTTTATTTCTCGTTTCTAAATCGAGTTGTTCTATTTGCACAAAACCACTTCCTTCTAATTATAAAAATATTTATTAAAAATCTATACTTAACTAATAAAGCTTCAATAACTTATTTACAATAAATACTAAATCATAAAATATTTGTTATTTTTTATTATTACCAAGTATAAAAAATATTATAATTGTAAAACTTACAAATATATGTAAAATATTTAGGAGTGATGAAAATGTTAAATGGGATAATAAAGCTTTTTTATTCTGAAATTGTAAAAACAAAGATTAATAACTTAGATTCAAGTGGATATTCTTTAAGAGATGAATGTAAAGAAATCAGAAATATAACTCTAAAGATAGATAGTGTATTTTTTAAGCTTTTAAAGTTAGCTTTTGGTTCAATATTGCTTATGGTAGCTTTTAATTTAAACATGGTTTTAGGTATAGGAGTGTTTTTAGTTGGTGTAGTTTATATACTATATAAAAGAAATATGGAAGAACAAGTAAAAGAGCATATAAATAATGTGAAAAATAATATCGACATCTCTAAAATAACTTTTATGGATGAAAAAGGGAGAACAGGTCTAAATGCATTAATTACATTACTTCTTATAGGATTATTGACAGGATTTAACTGGATATTAGTTGCTAGTTTTGTCGTTGTTTTTGTTTTTACTATAAAGAATGTATGTTAAAATACTAATAAATAGTTTAATATATAGGGGGAGAAATTGAGTATGACTAATGGCAGTTATAAAATGAAGAATTTAGTGGAAATATCCGCTATGGTGACTGAATCTACAGATTTTTTTAATATAAAAGATGACATAATAGAAAAAATGTTAGAAGTTGTTCACCCTACAAAGGCATGTGTGAATCTATTTTATAAAAATGATTCTAAATATGCCTACTTAGTATGTTCGCAAACCTTAGAATATGTACCTCAAATTTTTCCAATAAATAGTCTTAAAGGTGCAAAAATTGATTTTGACACATATCCAGAGTATATACATGAGGCTGTAAATGAAAAAAAGATAATATATGTGGAAAATGTATTTGAAGATTCTAGAGCAGAAGGTGAACGAGATTTAGCAAAAGCTGAAGGTTATATTGGGAGAATAGTTTTTCCTTTTATAATAAATAACGTAGTTGTTGGATTTATGACTTGTTTTTTAAAAGAGGATGATTATATAACAGAACAAGATATAGATTTTATATCATCTGTTGCATCACTCTTAAGTTTATCAATAGAAATAACTAATAAAAATAATAATGTACAAATTTTAATTGATAAACTAAGAGGCTCAATAAGTGCCATAAATGAAGCTACTAAAAAACTATACCTTAATAAGAGTATTGATGGATTTTTGGAAAATTTAAGTAAACAAGCGTGTAATATTACTAATAGTAAAGAAGCTTTAATAATTATAAATAGTCATCATAATAAGGATGCTATAGTTAGTTGTTATAATGTTGAGCAAAAAAAGAAAACAAATTTATATCCTATGATTGATATGTTTTTAAAGAAAGAGTCATTGGGGGGGTATTTAAATAATTTAAAACCATGCTCAAAAAAGGGAATAAATTTGGAAAGTTATATATATTACAAACTTCAGGATAAAAATGATACTATAGGATGTATAGTTTGTGCAAATAGCAAAAACTATACTAGTGATGATTTAAATATTCTTAGTATATTGTCCAAACAAGTTTCTGTTGGTATGCAATTATATGAACATAATGAAAAGGAAGTAAAACACAAAGTTCTTGAAAATGAGTTGAACATATTAAATAAACAACAACAGCTTATTATGGATAAAGGTAAAATGGATTGTAATGATGAGAAAGAACTTTATTTTTACCATAAACCAGCAAGGGTAGTAGGTGGAGATTTTTATTATGCTACAAAAGTGGATGACGAACATATAGTTTATATTGTTGCTGATGTAATGGGACATGGAATGGTATCAAATTATGTTGTTGCAATGATAAAAGGTGCTTTTAAAGTATTATGCAATCAATACAATACACCAAGAGAAATAATGACAAATTTAAATAGGATGTTATATGATGAATTTGACAAGATGGGAGTATTTACAACTTGTTTGATAGGTATTATAGATACTAAAGAAAATATGATTACTGTGTCTAATGCAGGTCACTATAGTCCTGTAGTTGTAAAGAAAGATGGCACAATAGAAAATAATTTAAATTGTAAAAAGGGCATACCTATTGGAATAATGGAAGATGCTACTTATGAAAATAATACTCTTTCAATGGAAGATTATGCAATGGTATGTATGTACACTGATGGAATTTTAGAGATAAAAAATTCATCAAAAGAAGAGTATGGTATAAACCGATTAGAAAACTTTCTAAAAGAAAATTTTAGATTAAATCAACAGTTAATAGTAGAAAATCTAAAATTGGATTTAAAGAACTTCTCATCAAAAGATAATTATGATGATGATATTTTAATAGTTATGTTAAAGGATAGGTAGATTGATTATGGATTCAAACGATAAAAAAGGACTTAAAAGTCCAGAGATTATAATAATAAATGGAAGTCCAAGAATTAATAAAAATTGCAGTTTTATAGCAAATGAAGTAAAAGCTATGCTAGAAGAGTGTGGATTAAGTTGTAAAATATTTAATATCTACAATATGGATATTGAATATTGCACAGCATGTGGATTTTGTGAAAAAACAGGGTATTGCAAGTTTAATGATGATATGAAGCCATTATATAAAATGTTTGATGATTCAAAAGGAACTATAGTAATAAGTCCTGTACATTTTGATTCAATATCAGCTAAATTAAAGACTGTTGTTGATAGAACTCAAGCTATATATGCAAGTAAATATGTATTAAATAAACCTTCAATTGATAGAAGTAAGAAACGGATAGGAATGTATATTGCAGTGGGAGGGAGTAAATCATATGATTCACAGTTTAAAGGTGGACAGATTGTTATGGATTTTTTCTTTAAGAGTATAAATACTAAACTTTTACACAATATATATTTAAACAATACAGATGATGTATCTTATATAGATAATCAAGAATTTAAAGATATAATATATAAAAATTTAAAGATATATATTGATTCAATATAATTTGATTTTGTAGGTAATATTATGTATAATTGTATTGCAATAATTTAAATAATTAAAAGGAGGGAATTTCAATGAAATTACCAATAGCATTATCTAATAAACATGTTCATTTGAGTCAAGCTGATATAGACGTATTATTTGGAGCAGGTCATGAGTTAACTAAATTTAAACCATTATCTCAACCAGGGCAATATGCCTGTGAAGAAAAAGTGGATTTAGTAGGACCAAAAGGAACTTTAAAAGGAGTTAGAGTACTAGGACCAGCTAGAGCTCATACTCAAGTTGAAATATCTTTAGCAGATGGTTTCCCATTAGGAGTAAAAGCACCAATAAAAGAATCTGGTGATATAGCTGGAACTCCAGGTGTTAAATTAGTAGGACCTGCTGGAGAAGTTGAAATGAAAGAAGGAGTTATAGTTGCTTCTAGACATATACATATGAGCAATGAAGATGCTGCTAAATTTGGTGTAACTGATAAGCAAATAGTAAAAGTTAAAACATCTGGACCAAGAGCATTAGTATTTGAAAATGTATTAGTAAGAGCTAGTGACAGCTTTAATCTAGAAATGCATGTTGATATGGAAGAAGGAAATGCAGCAGGCGTTAAAAATGGAGATTTAGTAGAATTAATAGTTGATTAATATTATAAATAGACTTTATGCTAGTAGATATTTTATTTGCTAGCATATTTTTAAATGTAATAAATTTCTATAGGATAAATTTAATCGATTAGATTAATTTATAAAATAAAGGGGTATTATAAAAAATGTAATAAAAACTTACAAAAATATGATGTAATATGGTAAAATTATATATATAAAAATTTACATATAATAAAGATAATTATTTTACTTTTTGTACTAATATAAACAAATAGATAAAAAAGTTTGAAAAGTCTAACTTAATTTATTATATATTGTATACAAAATTATGAAAAAAACTTAACATATTTAATTTTAAAAAAAATCTACTTAAATATGTAATTAATTTACAATTTTCAAAGGAATTTTATCTAATCTGTAGTATTATATTAGAAGATAGAGTATTTGCGCGACTATATGTGTGTTTATATTTTTGTTGTGTAAATTATATGTAAATATAAAAAAATAGACTTGTTATAAACAAGTACAATTGTAGCTATCAAGGAGGATACATATTATGGCTAAGTTTATGAAAACACTTGATGGAAATACAGCTGCAGCTCATGTTGCCTATGCGTTTACAGATGTAGCAGCTATATATCCAATCACACCATCTTCAACTATGGCTGAAGTAGTTGATGAGTGGGCATCACAAGGAAGAAAAAATATATTTGGACAAACAGTTAATGTTGTTGAAATGCAGTCAGAAGCAGGTGCATCAGGAACATTCCACGGTTCTTTACAAGGAGGAGCTTTAACTTCTACTTTTACAGCATCTCAAGGTTTATTATTAATGATACCTAACATGTATAAAGTTGCAGGAGAGTTGTTACCAGGAGTATTCCATGTAAGTGCTCGTGCTTTAGCATCTCAAGCGTTATCAATATTTGGGGATCACCAAGACGTTATGGCTGCTAGACAAACTGGATGTGTATTATTAGCTTCTGGTTCAGTTCAAGAAGTAGCTGATATAGCACCTGTTGCACATTTAGCTGCAATAGAAGGTAGATTACCATTTATACATTTCTTTGATGGATTCAGAACTTCACATGAAATCCAAAAAGTTGAATTACTAGAAAATGAAGATTATGCAAGTTTATTAAACTTTGAAGCAGTTCAAGCATTTAGAGATAATGCTTTATCTCCAAATCATCCAGTTGCTCGTGGTACTGCTCAAAACCCAGATATATATTTCCAAACTAGAGAAGCTTCTAATAAATACTATCAAAATATAGTAGGTATAGTTGAAAAATACATGGAAAAAATGAGTAATTTAACAGGTAGAAAACATAGTTTATTTGATTACTATGGAGCAGAAGATGCTAAATATGTATTAATAGCTATGGGTTCAGTAACAGAAACTATAGAAGAAACTATAGATTACTTAAATGCTAAGGGAGAAAAATATGGTTTAGTTAAAGTTCATTTATATAGACCATTCTCAATGAAACATTTCTTAGATGCTATGCCATCTACTGTTGAAAGAATATGTGTACTTGATAGAACTAAAGAGCCAGGTTCAACTGGTGAACCATTATACTTAGATGTACGTGATGTATTCTATGGAAAAGAAAATGCTCCTATGATAATAGGTGGAAGATACGGATTAGGTTCAAAAGATACTACTCCTTCAGATATAAAAACTGTTTTTGATAACTTAGTTTCAGAACAACCTAAAAATGGATTTACAGTAGGTATAGTTGATGATGTAACTAATACTTCTTTAACTCCATCTGAGCCAATAAAAATAGCTTCTAAAGGAACTATAAGATGTAAGTTCTGGGGATTAGGTTCTGACGGTACTGTTGGAGCTAATAAACAAGCTATCAAAATAATCGGTGACCATACTGAAAAATATGCTCAAGCTTACTTTGATTATGACTCTAAAAAATCTGGTGGTATAACTATGTCTCACTTAAGATTTGGTGATACTCCAATAAGAGCTACTTATTTAATAGATGAAGCTGATTATATTGCCTGTCATAAACAATCATATGTTTATCAATATGATTTATTAAAAGGTCTTAAAAAAGGTGGTACATTTGTGCTTAACACTATATGGGACCAAGCAGGACTTGAAGAACATTTACCAGCTCATATGAAGCAATATATAGCTAAAAATGATATAAAATTCTATACAGTTAACGCTGTTAAACTAGGACAAGAAATAGGTCTTGGAAACAGAATAAATATGATAATGCAATCTGCATTCTTTAAATTAGCTGAAATAATACCAGAAGAAGATGCTGTTAAATACTTAAAAGATTCTATAGTTAAAGCTTATGGTAAAAAAGGTGAAAAAATAGTTAACATGAACTATGCTGCTGTTGATGCAGGAATAAATGCTTTAGTTAAAGTTGAAGTTCCAGCTTCTTGGGAAAATGCTGTTGATGCAGATAAAGGAGAAGTTAAAGAACCAGAATTTATAAAAAATATACTAAGACCAATGACTGCACAAGAAGGAAACAACTTACCAGTAAGTACATTCAATGGTATAGAAGATGGAACATTCCCTTGTGGTACTGCAGCTTATGAAAAACGTGGTATAGCTGTTGATGTTCCTGAATGGATAATAGATAACTGTATTCAATGTAACCAATGTTCTTTTATATGTCCTCATTCATGTATAAGACCAGTATTAGTTACTGAAGAAGAATTAGCTAATGCTCCAGAAGGATTTGAAGCTAAAAAAGCATTAGGTAAAGGATTAGAAGGATTAAAATATAGAATGCAACTTAGCCCACTTGACTGTACAGGATGTGGAAACTGTGCTGACATATGTCCAGCTAAAGAAAAAGCTTTAGTTATGAAGCCAATAGATACTCAACTTGATACAGAGTTAGATAATTGGGCATTTGCAGTAAATCCTGATGAGGTAGCTCCAAAAGGTGATGTTATGCCTGCAAACACTGTTAAAGGAAGCCAATTTAGACAACCATTAATGGAGTTTTCAGGAGCATGTGCTGGATGTGGAGAAACTGCATACATTAAAGTAGTTACACAATTATATGGAGATAGAATGATGATAGCTAATGCTACTGGATGTTCTTCTATATGGGGAGCTTCTGCACCATCAATTCCTTATACTTGTAACCATGAAGGTAAAGGTCCATCTTGGGCAAATTCTTTATTCGAGGATAATGCTGAATATGGATTTGGTATGTACACAGCTGTTAAGCAAATAAGAAATAAAATAGTAGATGCTATGACAGAGTTAGTTTCTATGGATATCTGTGAAGATGCTAAAGCAGTATTTACAGAGTGGTTAGATTCTAGAAATGATGGAGAAGCTTCTAAAGTAGCAAGTGCTAAGGTTGTTGAATTATTAGAAAAACCAGCTTGTGATTGTACAGATGAAAAAGCTAAAGAATTAGTAAAAGCTATAAAAGATAGAAAAGATTATCTAGTTAAGAGATCTCAATGGATACTAGGTGGAGACGGTTGGGCATATGATATCGGTTACGGTGGATTAGACCATGTTCTTGCATCTGGTGAAGATGTAAATGTACTTGTATTTGATACAGAAGTATATTCAAATACAGGAGGTCAAGCTTCTAAAGCTACTCCAGCTGCTGCTATGGCTAAGTTTGCTGCTTCAGGTAAAAAATCTAGAAAGAAAGATTTAGGAATGATGGCTATGACATATGGAAACGTATATGTAGCTCAAGTTGCTATGGGTGCTGATAAAAACCAATTTATCAAAGCCGTTATAGAAGCTGAAAAACATGATGGGCCATCTTTAATAATAGCTTATGCTCCATGTATAAACCATGGATTAAAAGAAGGTATGGGAAGAACTGTAGCTAACGAAGCACAAGCTGTTGCTTGCGGATACTGGCATTTATACAGATTCAATCCAGAAGTAAAAGCTGAAGGTAAAAACCCATTCACTTTAGATTCAAAAGAACCAACTGCAAGCTTCAAAGATTTCATACTTGCACAAGTAAGATATTCTGCTATAGCTAAACAATTCCCAGAGGAAGCTGATGGATTATTTGCTAAAGCTGAAGCTGATGCTAAAGAAAGATATGAAGGATACAAAAAATTAGCTGAATAATATTAAAGTATTATAATGCTTATATAGAATTGATAAAAGAGAGTGTCTCAAAGTGAGCTTTTTAGTTCATGAGGCACTCTTTTTGTATGAAATCAAATATATTTTAATCATTTCAACAATGAAAAAGGCCTTATCTCTATTTTGAGACAGCCTTTTTTTATGAAGATATTAAGATTTTGTTTTTACCTATTAAATATCTTTTTTAAGTTTTCCATTTTCATCTTGCCAATACTTTTTATATATTGTTTTACACACTAAAATTAAGAGAACAAATAATATTTATAGTATGTATATTTGGATTTGATAATTTTAAAATAGATACAAAAGAGTATCTCATTTGTGTTTTTTATCACTTAGAGATACTCTCTTGATATGTATGGAAAAAGAGTATTTTATCCTACAAAGATTTGTGTCCAATAAATTGAACCACCACTTTTTTGTGCTACTCCAACACCTATTTTACTGAAATTTGGATTCATTATATTTTTTCTGTGACCTTCAGAATTCATCCATGCGTTTACAACTTCTTTAGGAGTTTTTTGACCCATAGCTATATTTTCACCTGCTGTCTTATAGCTTATTCCAAATTTTTTCAACATGTCAAATGGAGAACCATAAGTTGGAGAATTGTGTGAAAAATAGTTGTTATCAATCATATCTTGAGATTTTTTTGTAGCAACATTTGATATAGAAGAATCAAGAGTAAGAGGATTTAATCCAGCTTTAGCTCTTTCTATATTTACTAAGTCAACAACTTCTTTTTGGTAAGCTGAAAAACTTTCACTTGTAGAGCCTGAGTTGTTATTATCATCAGGTTTGTTAGTAGAGTCTGAATTATTGTTGTCTTCAGGTTTATTAGACTCAGGTTTATTGTTATCAGGTTTATCAGTAGAGCCTGAATTATTGTTGTCTTCAGGTTTATTAGACTCAGGTTTATTGTTATCAGGTTTATTAGTAGAGCCTGAATTATTGTTGTCTTCAGGTTTATTAGACTCAGGTTTATTGTTATCAGGCTTATTAGTAGAGTCTGAATTATTGTTGTCCTCAGGTTTATTAGTGTTGTTGCAATTCTTGTCATTATGATTCTTATCCTTACAAGAGTTATCTTTATCAGGCTTAAGTTCTGGTTTTACAGAACAATTTGGTTTTGCAGAAAACTTGTATTTAGTATTACTATATACTAAACTTTTGTTACTTATATTTACATTATTTTCAAGTGATGAAGCACTTGCAGTAACAGCACTTGAAGCTGTTGCTAAAGTTAACACTCCTAAAGCTAATATAGTTTTTAATTTTGTTGGTATATTTCTTCTCATCATTAAACACCTCTTAATCTAAAAATTCTAAAAATGTTACTGATTTGTAACCTTTAGTGTAGGGGGTTACCCGTGAATCTATACTAACATAAGATTAAGACTTTTTTTACTGTAAAGATATGTAAAAAAGATATATATGGAATAAATAGGTATATTTCAGTGTGTTTGACAATTTGTATTAAAAGCCTGTATAGTATGGAATTACTTAGTTAGAGAAAATAATATTTTTATAATAATTCCATAACGTAAATTTATAGTTATGATAAATTTTTTTTTATTTGGTTAAATTTATTCAGTAGATGCTTTCGTATTAGCAACAAATTATAATTATTTAAATCTTTAAGAAATAAAAAGGGTCTGTCTCAAAATAGAGATAAGGTTCTTTTTTATTGTTTAAATGATAGGCATATGTTATTTCATATAAAAAGAGTGTCTCATTAAGTAAAAAGTTCACTTTGAGACACCACCTTTCATATTATGAATTTTAATTTGTTTTATATTAATACATTAGTAATCCTAATGTAATTACAATAATTTCTGCTATTAGTGAACCAACTGCAACTACAATGAAAGTTTCTTTAAATCCAGTTTTATGTGTTAACTTAGATAAGCTTAAGAATGTAAGAAAAACACCACTTTGTGGAACTATAGTTAGTATATTTGAAGCTATTGTAGCAACACGGTGAATTAATTCTGGATTTAGACCAGTACTTAAATAATAATCTGCAAAGTTTGGCATTACTATTCCTAATGCACCAGAAGAGGACCCTGTTATTGCTGACATTGTTGAAGTCAAAACAGTAAGACTTATAAGTGGACTACCTGGTATTGACATTATAAGTTTGCTAAATACATCAAAACCAGGTGCAGCCATTATTACTGCTCCAAATGCAACTGCAGAAGATGTAGCAAATATAGGACCTATAGAACCACTAGCACCTATGCTCAATGTCTGTATCTTAGATGATAGAAATTTATGGAATAAAAAAGCAGATAAAAGAATTGCAACTATTAAAGCTATGTAAATTACATTTTTTTTCATAAATTCTGAACCAAAAGTACTTCCAGTTATAGCTATAATTACGAGTGCTAATAGAGGAAAAATACTTGCAAAAAATCCTGGTAATTCTCTATCTAAAGATTCTTCTTCTAATTCTGAAGTATAAGTTGCATAAGTTTCACCTTTTCTAATACTTTTGTTTAGAGCATATTTCATATAGACAAGTCCAAACGTAGCACAACCTATACTACCTACAATACTTGGTATAGTAGCTGCAGTAAGAGACGTATTTAGATATTGAATAGGTATAACATTTTGAATGGCTGGTGTTCCAGGAATTATAGTCATAGTAATTGTTGCAATACCAAGCCAAAGTGGTATCTGAATAAGGTTCCAAGAAATATCAAGTTTTTTAAATAGAGTTCTTGCAAGTGGAATGACCGCAAACATAACTACAAATAAGCTTATACCACCATACGTTAATATAAAACTTACTATAAATATAGCAACTAAAACTCTATAAGGATGATTAGAGCCAAATTTATTTAAAATAAAATCAGCTATTGATACAGTAGCTCCACTTTCTTCCATAAATTTAGCAAGTATTGAGCCTAATAAGAATATTGCAAAATAACTCATTATATAGTTTCCAAGTGCACCCATATAATTGTTTTTGTCAGCACCTAGCATTGACGTTACAACATCCATTTTATTTAAAATAACAACTATTAAAGTTGCTATTGGAGCAGCTATAGTTATATGAATTTCTTTAACTGAAAAATATATAATAGCTATGATACCAATAATTATACCAATTGGCGCGATAATACTCATAAATATCCCTCCTTAGTAGAAGGACCTGAAGAATACTTTCTTCAAGCCCTAAATATAATAACTATTGTGCAGTATATCCTCCATCTAGTAAGCAAGCTTGTCCTGTAATACCCTTAGCATTATCACTTGCTAAGAACATAGCATAGTCGGCAATTTCTTGAACATCTAATAGGCGTTTTTGTGGTACAAGTGGGTATAAAACTTCCTCTAAGACATTTTCCAATGGTATATTACGAGTTTTTGAAAGGTCATTGAACTGACCTCTGACAAGTGGAGTATCTACATATCCAGGGCATAAAGCATTAACTGTTATACCAGAATCGGCAGCTTCAAGAGCAGCAACTTTTGTTAGTCCAATAAGTCCATGTTTTGCTGAGTTATAAGCAGCCTTTCCAGCAAATCCTATTACACCATTGATTGAGGCCATATTTATTATACGACCAAAGCCTTGTTTTTTCATTATAGGAAATGCTTTTTTAGTAGCTATAAAAGGTGCTGTCAGCATTATTTTTATCATAAATTCAAATTTATCAGTTGGGAAATCTTCTATCATAGAAACATGTTGAAGTCCAGCATTGTTTATTAATATATCTAATCTGCCATACTTTTCAACAGTTTTGTCTATAGCGTGGTTAATTTCTTCTTCCTTAGTTACATCACACTTTACACTCATGCAATCATAACCTTTTTTTTGTAACTCTGTTATGGTATTATTTAAAGCTTCTTGATTTATATCAGAGAACATTACTTTAGCACCATTTTTTAAGAACGATTCAGCTATTTGTTTACCTATTCCACTTGCAGCTCCTGTTACGAATACAACTTTATCTTTAACCATTTTCATTTCCTCCAATTTTATTTTATTTTTATATTAATATTTTAAGCAATACAAATTTATATGTAATACGTCTAAGAGATTTTTATTTTCTAGTTTTAATTATTTTAAACAACAGATATTTTTCCATTTAATGAATCTGACAATATTAAAGGAGCCTCAGTAGCAGAAATAACATCATCTAATGTGAAAGCTGGATTTATTTCTTTAAGTAAAATTCCATCTGATGTTACTTCCATAACTCCCATTTCAGTAACTATCAAATCTACAGCATTTGTTGCAGTAAGTGGAAGAGTACAATTATTTAATATTTTTGCAGAACCTTTTGAAGTATGTTCCATTGCTACAATAACTTTTTTAGCTCCAGTTACTAGGTCCATAGCTCCACCCATACCTGGAACCATCTTACCTGGAATCATATAGTTTGCTATATTGCCATATTTGTCAACCTGAAGTGCGCCAAGAACAGTTATATCAACATGACCTCCTCTGATTATTCCAAAAGAAGTAGCACTATCAAAGAAACATCCTCCAGGAAGTATAGTAACTGGTTGACCACCTGCATTTACAATAGTTTCATCACTTGAATTTCCATCTTCGGCTGAACCTAAACCTAAAAAGCCATTTTCAGATTGTAAGATAACGTTTACATTATCCGGAATATAATTTGCTACTTTGGTTGGTAGACCTATTCCAAGGTTTACAACGGCTCCGTCTTTTAATTCTTTAGATACTCTATTTGCAATATATTCTTGCATTTCTAATTTATCCATTATAAATTACCTCCTTCAACGATGTAATTCACAAAAATACCTGGTGTATTAACTTCATTTGGGTCAATATCACCAATTTCAACGATTTCATCTGCTTCAACTATTGTAATTTTGGCAGCAGATGCCATTAAATTATTAAAATTGTTCATAGAGCCTTTATAAACTAGATTACCTGCTTTATCGACCTTTGATGCAAATAGAAGAGCAACATCTGCATAAATTGGTTTTTCAAGAAGGTATTCTTTGCTATCGACAACAATTTTTTGCTTTCCCTCCTCAACAAGAGTACCAATACCAGTCGGTGTGAGTATACCTCCTAGACCATAACCAGCTGCACGTATTTGTTCAGCAAGAGTTCCCTGAGGAACTAACTCAACATCTGTTTCATTGTTGTTCATTTGTCTTCCAGTTTCTTTATTTAATCCTACATGAGAAGCAATTATCTTTTTAAATTGCTTATTTACAACCATTTTGCCAACTCCTTTGTCAATAAAGCCAGTATCATTGCAAATTAGTGTCAAATCTTTTATATTTTTACTACATAAATAATCAATTAAATTTTCTGGTGAACCATTGGCCATGAATCCACCAACCATTATTGTATCTCCATCTTTTACATGAGATAGAGCTTCATCAATGCTAACTATTTTATTCATATTTCCTCCTATCGTGAAACCACCATTGATATTCCTTGACCACCACCAATACAAAGTGTTGCAAGTCCAGTTTCAACTTTACGTTTTTGCATTTCATAAATTAAGGTAACAAGTATTCTAGCTCCACTTGCTCCTATTGGATGTCCTAATGCTATTGCACCACCATTAACATTTAACTTTGATGAATCTATTTGAAGTTCATTTTTAACAGCTAATGCTTGGGCAGCAAACGCTTCGTTTGCTTCTATTAAGTCTATATCATTGATGCTAAGCCCAGCTTTTTTCAGTGCTTTTCTAGTTGCAGGGATTGGACCAGTACCCATGACTTCAGGTTCAACACCAGCTGAAGCATAGGATTTTATTTTAGCAAGTGGTCTAATACCTAGTTCGTCTGCTTTTTGTTGGCTCATTAGTATTAACATAGCCGCACCATCATTAATACCTGAGGCATTTCCAGCTGTTACAGTACCATCTTTTTTGAATGCAGGTTTAAGTTTAGATAAACCTTCAAATGTCATACCTAATTTAGGATATTCATCTTTATCAATAGTTTCTATTTTTCCTCGACGTATTAAAACATCTACTGGAACGATTTCTTCTTTAAAGCGGTTGTTTTTTATAGCATTCTCAGCCTTATTTTGACTTTCTAATGCCAATTTATCTTGCATTTCTCTAGTAAATTCAAATTTAGTTGCAATATTTTCTGCAGTTATTCCCATATGATACTGATTGAAAGCATCAATAAGGCCATCTGTTAGCATACTATCTACCATGGTTATGTCACCCATTTTACTACCAAAGCGAGCAGTTGGAACGATATAAGGAGCTTGGCTCATATTTTCAGTACCACCTGCAATTACCACATCATTTTCACCAGATGTGATTGATTGGGCAGCTAGCTGGACACTTTTAAGCCCTGAACCACATAATTTATTTACTGTGTAGCTTGGAACAGAATTTGGTATACCTGCATTTATAGCAATTTGTCTAGCAACATTCTGTCCAAGCCCTGTTTGAAGAACATTTCCAATTATTACTTCATCTATTTCAGATAAATTAAGTCTTACACGTGATATCGCTTCTTTAACAGCGATAGTTCCAAGTTGAACAGCTGAAGTATTTTTAAATACACCTCCAAAACTTCCTATAGGTGTTCTGACTGCTGATACGATTACTACATCTTTCATATCTAATAGTTACCTTTCTTGAATGATAATTAAAAATTTTCTGAATAAAGAAATTAGGGAACACTATAATAAAGTACTTTTTTAATACAAGCTTGTTTTTAAGTATTTCAATTACTTTTATTCCTAATGCTTTAGGTTTTCCTGTTTCTAATTATAGATTACGGCGAAAAAAGCGTTTTGTCTAAGTCTAATTTTTTATATAGTGTATAAGAAAAATTTATAGGATAAAAATTTATAGTAGATTTAGAAAAATATTTTGTTAAAATATTAATGAAATTATGTTGATTTTCCTATAAAATATCATTAGAAGAAAAAATATAATCTAAATTATACTTTTGGGGAAGGGGGTTTAAAATGGATATAAAACAGTTGAAATATTTTGTTGAAATAGTGAAATCTGGTTTTAATTTATCAATAGCATCTAAGACACTTCACATATCTCAACCAGCATTAAGTCAAATTATAAAAAATTTTGAAGAAAGTGAAGATGTATATTTATTTGAAAGGTATAAAGGCAGGTTAAATGGGTTAACACCAGCAGGAGAAAGATTTTATGTAAATGCAGAACATATCATAAATGAATACAAAAATATGATGGAAGATTTAAGAGAAGATTCAGTTCAATTTAAAGGAAAAGTTAGAATAGGAATACCTCCACTTATACTTGGAATAGCATTTTCAGATGTAGTTGCACAGTTAGTTGCAAATAATCCAGATATAGAATTTGATATAGTAGAGAAGGGTGCATATGACTTAAATAGAATGCTTATCTTACAGGAATTAGATTATGCAGTATTGTTACATCCACATAAAATTGATAAAAGTGTAGTAACTGAACATGTGCTTCAAGAAGATGAACTTACAGCATTTTTAAATATAAATCATCCACTTGCTAAGAAGGATAAGATAGATTGGAACGATTTGAATGAGCAGTTACTTGCAATATTTAATCCTACTTTTATGATACATCATAAGCTAATGCAAAAATTTACTGATGAAAATGTTAAGTTAAAAAGATATATAATGTCTGGTTCATGGGATTTTTTGTTGCTATCAACCACAAATTCTGATTTTATAACAATTTTACCATCACCAGTTCATGATTTTTTTGAAAATAGCAAAATTATAGAAAAGCCTTTTAATCATCCTATTACATGGAAAGTTATATTATGTAGACCTAAAAAAGAACGTTATAGCCATGTAGACCAACATGTATTTAAATTTATTATAGATTTCTTTAGTAAAAAGAACTCTTAAAAATGTTATTAAAATAACAAATAAATCAATTTTTATTATAATAAACTAATAGTTTTTCATCTATATGTTTGAGAACAATAATAGGCTTTACATAACATGGTAGAGTAGTATTTAAAGTTATAATATACAAAAGATGTATTTTTTTAAACGAAAAATAAAAACAGTGTATATCTTTAGATAATCACTGTTTTTATTTTCTATATAAAATTTGTTAAGTATTACTAGAAAATTTTTTGCTTATTATAGTCAAACTCATGACTGTTAAAAATATAAGTAATCCTGGAAATACAGCTAAATATAACTTGTCAAAAATATGTCTTTGAGCATCTTGAAGCATATTACCCCATGATGCAAGAGGCAATTGGATTCCAAGACCTAAAAAACTAAGAGCAGATTCAGTTAAGATAGCATTAGCAATATTTAACGAACCAGCAACTACAATAGTCTCTTTTAAGTTTAAAACTATATGTCTTAATAGTATATTTCTAGTTTTGATACCAGTAGCTTTAGCAGCTAGACAGTATTCATTTTCCTTTATTTTTAATGTTTCGCCACGTACAATTCTTGAAACTTCCATCCAACTTAAGAATCCAATAATTAGTATAATAGTGGAAACTTTAGGTGTTAGATAAGTATTTAATACAATCAAAACTAAGAAACTTGGTATACTCATAAGCATATCCACTAATCTCATCAAGAATTGGTCTAGCTTACCTCCAATATATCCACTAATAACACCTACAGCAGTACCAAATACTACAGAAATAAGCATTGATAAAATACCAACACTAAGTGAAATCCTTCCACCATAAAGAGCTCTAGAGAAGTAATCTCTACCAAGTTCGTCTGTACCAAAGATATGCTTTAAGCTAGGTTCTTGAAGTTTAGAAGTAGTATCAATTGCATTAGAGTCTATATTTAATATAAAAGAAGCTATAATTAATATGATTATTATGCTAAGAGTAATACATGCAAAAGCAAAGGATTTATCTTTTTTTAATTTTTTTAAGATACTTGTAAACACAACTAGAATCCTCCTTTGCTAGATTTTATTTTAGGGTCAATTAATAAGTATAGTATATCAGCAACTAAATTACCTAAAATTAAAAATAGTGCTGATAACATAGTTATTGCCATAATTACAGTATAATCTCTTGAAAAAATTGAATCAATCATTAATCTTCCCATACCTGGCCAAGAGAAAACTACTTCTGTAACAAATGCACCAGTGACTAATTTTTGTATACTCATGCCTAGGATTGTAACCAATGATGTCAGTGAATTTTTCAAGACATGTTTAAATAGTATGACTTTTTCTGATAATCCTTTTGCTCTTGCTGTAATAACATATTGTTTTTTTAATTGTTCATTTACACTAGCTTCTACATAATTTGTAAAAATAGCAGTATTATATAGACCTAAAGTTATTACAGGCAAAACTAAATGTTTTACTAAATCTCCAATACTATCATTTCCAATAGTATGCATACCTCCTGATGGGAAAATGTTAAGTTTAACTGAAAAAATTGAAATGAGTATCATACCTATCCAAAAAGAAGGTATAGAAACACCTATATAATTAAAAACAGATGATACTTTACTAGTTATTGAATTTTTATTTACAGCTAAAAGTATTCCAAGAGGTATAGCTACCAATATTGAAAATATCAAAGAAGTACCCATAAGAATAAATGTATTTCCCATTTTTTCCATAATTTGTTCTGTAACGGGCATATGGTTTATATAAGAAATACCTAAGTTTCCACTTAAAGTGTTTTTCAACCAGTTTAAATATCTTATATATACTGGTTTATCAAGCCCCATATTAACCCTTATATTTTCAATATCCTGTGAAGACATTAAAGGATTTATATATGCATCTGCTGGGTCACCAGGAGCTAATTCTAAAAGTCCAAATGATAATATAGATATTAAGATTAACATAGGTATTAAAACTTTTACTCTATTCAATATTAATTTTAACATAAGTAAATTCTCCTAATTAAAAGAGATGTCTCGTTTTAAAATAATAAAACAATATTATTTTTAGACATCTCCTTTTCTAATTAATAATATAAAATTTTACATCAATTATTCTACATACAGTTTAGACCAATCTTCAAATAATATTGCAGGAGATGGTTTAGCATCTTTTATTCCTTTTAGATTTTTTTGAGCTGCCATTAAATTTTGTTCATAATCTATAGTGTAAATAGGCGCATCCTTAGATATATCCTGTTGTATTTGCTTATATATTTCTTCACGTTTTTCCTTGTTTAACTCAGTAAATCCTTTTTCCCATAAAGCATCTATTTCAGCATTAGAATATTTAGTTTGGTTGCAATATTGACCAGTTTCAAACATACCTCTATATGGGTTTGGTTCTAATCCCCAAGCATAACCATTTACATACATATCACATTCCGTGCTATTACTAAATAGTATATTGAAGAATGCCTTACTTTCATAAGGAACTATTTCAGCTTCTATACCAATTTTTTTCAACTCTTGTTGAGCTACTAAGGCATAGTTTTTATGCCCAAATCTACCTGTGTTATAACCTATTTTTAATTTATCAATTTTAACACCACTTTTATCCAATAAGTCTTTAGCCTTATTTGTATCTTGGTCATATCCTTCAACACCTTCTTCTGTATAGAAGTCTGCTTCTGGAACTAATATAGATTTAGCAGGTACAGAACCTTCTTTTCCATATGCTGATTCTATCATTTCATTTCTATTTAAGGCATATGATAAGGCTTGTCTTACTTCTTTGTTAGCCATGTTTGATATATTTTGGTTAAATACAATGTAGTTTAATCTTTCTTCACTATAAGTATAAGTTTGTAAGTTTGAGTTTGATTTTGCCTTTTCATATCCTTCAGCAGATGTCTTCATAAGTGAAATTTCGCCATTATTTAAAGCTGCTTCTTGAGATGCTTCATTAGGAATTATTTTTAGCGCTATAGAATCTGCCTTAGGTTCTCCACCAAAATAATCTGCATTCTTTTCAAATACTATGCTTTCACCTTTTTTCCATTCCTTAAACTTGAATGCACCAGAACCAACTGGATTATTATTTTTTTCTGACTTAGCTATATTTGATTCTCCTTCAAACACATGTTTTGGTATTGGAGAAATTTTAGATATACCATATAAGAAAGATTCACTTGCAGTTGGTAAAGTAATCTTAACTGTTAAATCATCAATTTTTTCTACTTTAACTGGTTTCTCACCCACCAATAAGTATTGTCTTGATGGTGAATTTTGTTTTTCGTCTAAAACTGTATTAAATGTAAATAAGACATCTTCAGCAGTTATTGGCTTTCCATCATGCCATTTTAAATTGGATTTTAATTTTATAGTTAATTCCTTACTATCTTTAAAATCTACTTTTTCTGCTAAATAATTTACTAAATTTCCTTTTTCATAAGTATAAAGAGGAGCATAAACTATATTTGATGCAAGAGAGTCTTCTTTAACGTTTGCAAAAGCTCCATTGATTATATCTGGGTCACTTGCCATAGGTATTACAACAGTTCCACCAGATTTGCTTCCACTAGACTTGTCTTTATCATTGGAAGCACAGGCTGTAAATGTAAGCATTAATGATGAAACTAAGATTAATGATGCCAATTTTTTAAATTTCATATTCTTATAAAACCTCCATAAAATAATATTTAACACATATTTTTTATTGTATAATAGTAATCATTATTAAATCAATATATATAGAAATTAACTATTATATTATTATAATTAATAGAAAAAAATAATAAAATGTAAGAAAATGTTGTAATTTAAATTTTTATAAAATACAATCAAAAGGTGTATGTTATCTTAAGTAATTTTGCTGAGAGGAGAAAATAATGAGTAAAGCACTAATTGAGGTTAAAGATTTAAAAGTTTATTTTCATACAGATAAAGGGATTGTAAAGAGTGTAAATGAAGTAAGTTTTAATATAAATGAAGGTGAAACCATTGGAATAGTTGGAGAATCAGGATGTGGTAAGTCTGTAACAGCCATGTCTTTGATGAAGTTACTTCCAACATCAAAAATAGAAGGTGGAGAAATAATCTTTCGAGGCAAAGATATTTTAAAGATGAATGAAGATGAACTTATGGGAATAAGAGGGAATGAGATATCAATGATTTTTCAAGAACCAATGACATCTTTAAACCCAGCGTTTACTATTGGAAGTCAAATCATTGAAGGTATTATGATACATCAAGATTTATCAAAGGAAGAAGCTAAGAAAAAGGTAATCGATATGATAAAACTGGTAGAAATACCAAGAGCTGAAGAAATATATAATTCATATCCACATGAATTATCAGGTGGTATGAGACAACGAATAATGATAGCTATGGCTTTATCATGTAATCCAAAATTACTTATAGCTGATGAACCAACAACAGCTTTAGATGTTACTATTCAAGCTCAGATTTTAGATATAATGAAAAATATAAAAGAAAAATTAAACACATCTATAATGATGATTACACATGATTTGGGAGTAGTTGCAGAAATGTGTGACAAAGTATTAGTGATGTATGCTGGCAAAATTATAGAAGTGGCAGAGGTTGTTGAATTATTTAAAAATCCAAAACATCCTTATACTATTGGACTTCTAAAATCAAAGCCTGCTCTTGGAAAAAACAAAGATAAAAGATTGTATTCGATTCCAGGACAAGTACCAAATCCAATTGGGATGCCAGATTCATGTTATTTTAGTGATAGATGTGAAAAAGTATGTGATAAATGTAGAACTCAGATACCTCCTTTAATAGAATTGAATAGTGGTCATAGTATTGCATGTTGGTTATATAAAAAGGAGGAGATATAATTGAAAAAAGAAGAGAGTTTATTAAAAGTAGAGGGTCTTAAAAAGTACTTTGAAGTTAAATCTGGATTATTTGATAAGGAAATTAAATGTGTAAAGGCAGTAGATGGAATTTCTTTTGATTTAAAAAAAGGAGAAACTTTGGCTATAGTTGGAGAATCGGGATGTGGAAAATCAACTGCAGGAAGAACCATTCTTAGATTAATTGAAAAAACTGAAGGTAAAGTTGAATTTAATGGTGTAGATATATATAAGTTAGAGAAGGAAGAACTTAGAAAGTTAAGACCCAAAATGCAAATGATATTTCAAGACCCATATAGTTCATTAAATCCAAGATTAAATGTGGAACAAATAATATCCGAGGCAGTTATAGAACATAATTTAGTGCCAAAGAATGAAATAAAAGATAATATATTAAATGTTGTAGAAAGTTGTGGTCTTTCTAAGTACCATTTAAATAGAAAACCAGGTGAGTTTTCTGGAGGTCAAAGACAGAGAATAGGTATAGCAAGAGCATTAGCATTAAATCCAGAATTTATAGTTTGTGATGAACCTGTTTCTGCACTAGATGTTTCTATTCAATCTCAAATTATAAATTTACTTATGGATTTACAGGATAAATATAAACTTTCATATTTATTTATATCTCATGATT
The DNA here is from genome assembly GCF_001077535.1 of Clostridioides difficile ATCC 9689 = DSM 1296. Classification (GTDB taxonomy): domain Bacteria; phylum Bacillota; class Clostridia; order Peptostreptococcales; family Peptostreptococcaceae; genus Clostridioides; species Clostridioides difficile. The sequence goes on along the minus strand of NZ_CP011968.1, from coordinate 2,946,359 downwards.
TGAGTGTAGTAAATCATATTGCACATAGAGTTTGTGTTATGTATCTAGGTTCTATAATAGAAATTGCAACTAAAGGAGAACTTTACTTACATTCTCAACATCCATATACAAAAGCGCTTATGAGCGCAGTACCAATACAAGACCCTACAATTAAGAAAAATAGAATTATATTAAAAGGAGACATACCATCTCCAACAAATCCACCAAGTGGATGTAAGTTTCATACAAGATGCCCTTATTGTAAGGAAATATGCAAAAAAGAGATTCCAGTTTTAAAAGAAATATCAAGAAATCATTTTGTTGCATGTCATCTAGTATAGATATTTCAAAAATTAAATTTGATGTATATAATAAGAATAATAGAATAAACTGAAAATTTTTTTGATTAAGATGGGATTTCATGCTGTTAATATTAAGTTAGTTGATATATAAGTTTAATCTATAATATTATTATTGAAAAGAGAGGTAGTTATGTCAATTTTAGTAACATTGTTGGGATTATTGGTTTGTACAACGATTTCAACTGTATTTAGCAAAAAGTGGAGTAATATTCCTCTTGCAATATATCAAATTGTACTAGGGATTATATTGTCTATTTTGCCATTTAAATTCTCATTTTCATTTAATCCAGAAATATTTGTAATATGTATCATAGCTCCATTACTATTCAGTGAAGGACAAAATGTATCGAGAAAAGAGCTATTAGAGCTCAGAAAACCAATTTTGCTTCTTGCATTTGGTTTAGTTTTAATAACCGTGTTTGCAGGTGGAATCTTTATACATTTTCTTATTCCTGGGATGCCATTATCTGTTTCATTTGCTTTGGCAGCAGTAATATCTCCAACTGATTTAGTAGCAGTAAAATCAATTGCACAAGGATTAAATTTTCCTAAAAATATGATGAGTATACTTGAAGGTGAATCTTTATTAAATGATGCTGCTGGAGTAGTAGCATTTAAGGTTGCAGTACTTGCCACAGTTACAGGAGTTTTTTCAATAGAAGAGGCAGGGATTCAATTTATGATTACAGCTTTTGGAGGAATAATAGTAGGAAGTATTTTAGGATACATAATTATAAAAATAAGACTTAGTTTACACAAGTGGAATTTGGAAGAAATTCCAATGGTAATAGTTATACAAATAATGACTCCACTTTTTGTATATTTTGTAGCAGAAGAAATAGGAGTATCTGGAATCCTAGCTGTTGTAATGGCAGGGATAGCTCATGGAATTGAAAAAGAGCATTTACAAAATACAACTACTAAATTAAGGATAATATCAGACAATACTTGGTATGTTTTGGAGTATGTATTGAATGGATTTGTCTTTACACTGCTTGGTTTTTTGTTACCAAGTATATATACAGGACTTAGTAGTAAAAATGAAAATATGGCATTGGAATTGACTTTTATTTCTACTTTAATTGTACTTATTTTATTTGTTATAAGATTTATATGGGTATATTTATGGCATAATTCTTTTATAAAACCTAAAAAGAATCCTTTAAATAATTTTTTTGTAGGTTTTTTAGGTTTTAAGGATGAAGAAGTTGTAAAAGAGAGTATTTCTAAATGTAAATACTCACTAATAGTTGCTACTTGTGGTGTTCATGGTACATTTACACTAGCAACTGCCTTATCTATACCTTTTTATTTGGCTGATAAAGATGTATTTCCAATGAGAGATACTGTTTTATTTATATCATCAGAAGTTATTCTTATAAGTTTAGTATTGGCAACAGTTTTACTGCCAAGATTATTAAAAAATAACGTACAAGAGTCAGAACCTTTATTATCTGATAAAGAGGCATATAAACTAATTTTGAAAGAAGCCATTTTAAAACTTAGTAATGAAAAAGCACAAGAAGTACAACCAGTTATACATGATTTAAATGAACAGTTGGTAGACTCAGAAAAAGGAATACTAAATACTCCAGATAATAAACTTATAAGTATGATGATTGCAGAAGCAGACCAACAGGGATTATTAGCTGTTTTGAAACTATTAGAAGATGGTAAAATTTCTGATAGAGCCTTTAAATTGTATAGATTTTATATTACAAAATCAAGAAAATCTGTTCAAAAATCTATATTTAAAATTGTAAAATTAAAAATAAGCATGTGGATTATAAATAGAAAAGTAAAGAAAGAAGTAAAAGAAAAAATTACAAAAATAGTATCTGAGAATAAAGAAATAATCAAAGAGTTTCACCATGCATATGCACTTTCTACTAAAACTGCTATATCATTTATAAATAAAAATACTGATGAAGATAACAGACATGAGGCCTTAATAGCAATCAGATTCTATAATCGTTATTTGAATTGGATTACTAGAAAGATTCAAAATGATGATAAGTTTGAGGCAAGAGTAGAATACTACAGAGTAATGGCGATACAAAGTCAAAGAGACAGTGTTCAACAATTAGTTGAAACTAAGCAAATATCAAGAGAAGTGGCTAAAGAGTTATTGGAAAATATTCTCTATGATGAAATGATGATGATAGAATCATAAATATAATGGAATAAAATTTGATTTTTGATGTTAAAATTAATACTAAAAAATAGGAAATAGTTTTCAATAATTTACTTGACATATATATTTATTTATAATAGAATAAAACCATAAATTGAATACAATATATAAGCGTTAACAAGCTGGATTGTTACTGGTAAGCAGGCAATACCTAGGTTAAGGTATACAGGTGAATTGTATCTTAATTTAGGTATTTTTTTATGAATAAGGGAAATTGTATTTTGGGAGAGATATTGATTATGATTATTCAACAAATTTATAATAATAATGTTGTATTAGTTTTAGATGAAAATATAAAAAAAGAATTAATATTAACAGGATGTGGAATTGGGTTTCAAAAAAAGAAAGGTCAAGAAATAGATAAAAGTAAAATTGAAAGAACTTTTGTAATACAAGATGAAAGCTTTTTAGATAAAATTAGTAAACTAGCAAGCCAGGTTGATGAGAAATTTTTTGAGGTTAGTACTGAAATAATTGCTTATGCAGAGGAGAATTTGAATACTAAACTTTATGAATATATTTATGTAGCACTTACTGACCATATTGCATTTGCAATTAAAAGATATCATGAAAACATAACTATAAAGAATGATTTACTACATGAGATAAAAAGAATACATAAAAAAGAATATGAGATTGGGAAATGGGCTGTAGATTATATAAATAAAGAATTTGATGTGAAATTTCCAGTAGATGAAGCTGGTTTTATAGCAATGCATATAGTAAATTCAAACTATAAGGGAAGTTCAAAGGAATCACTGTTAATTACTAAAATTGTAAAAGACATACTAAATATTATAAGATATTATTATAGAGTTGAATTTAAAGAAGATGATATAAATTATGATAGGCTTCTGACTCATTTAAAATTCTTTGCAAAACGATTAGTAAAAAAAGAAAAAATCAATGATACAAATAATGAAATTATAGATATAATTAAAGTAAAGTATGAAAAGGATTATGATTGTGCATATAAAATAAAAACTCATGTAGAAAAGAATTATGATTACTATGTAAGTCAAGATGAACTACTTTATTTAACATTACATATCAAAAGAGTTATATCTGTACTGAATTTATAATAAAGAGTAGTTTAATACAGAATGTATAGATTTAATATATTATGTTCAATTTTAATATATTATTTAAAATTTAATATAAAATAATAATTTTAAAACATTAAGATTGTTACTGATAATGCAGGCAAGACTTATGTTTATAAAAAAATTATAATAGTTTATTTTTAATTCTGAAATTAGGTTAATATAGGTTTGTTTATATTAACATAAGTTTAATTTTAGAATTAAGTATACTAATGTAACTTTTTATAAACTTAAGTCTTTTTTATTTAAAAAAATATAAAATAATAAGGAGAGAAAAGTAAATGAAAAAAGTATTTGGTGTTTTACAAAAAGTAGGAAAATCTCTAATGCTACCAGTTGCATTACTTCCTGCAGCAGGTATATTACTTGGCGTGAGTAATGCTTTAGCAGGAGACGCATTGTTGGCTCATTTTCCAGCTTTGGCGAATCCTACATTTCAACTTATAATAAGTATAATGGAAAGTTCAGGTCAAATTATATTTAATAACTTACCACTTATATTTGCAGTTGGGGTAGCTGTTGGTTTAACTGAAGGAGAAGGTGTTGCAGCATTGGCAGCCATAGTAGGTTTTTTAATTCTCAATACATCTATGGGTGTTATGGCAGGTGTTACAGAAGATATGGTAGACAATTCTATGTATGCAAATATTGTTGGAATACCAACAATTCAAACAGGGGTATTTGGTGGTATTATTATAGGGATAGTGGCTGCTTATCTTTATAAAAAGTTTTATAAAATTGAATTACCTCAGTATCTAGGTTTTTTTGCAGGTAAAAGATTTGTACCAATCGTTACTTCATTAGTTGCTATAGCAATAGGAATTATATTGTCTTTTATTTGGCCTCCAATACAAGAGGGATTACTTAGTTTCTCAAAAAATGTTATAGAAGCAAATCAAACACTAGCAGCATTTATGGAAGGTTCTTTGGAAAGACTATTAATACCATTTGGTTTGCATCATGTTTTCCATAATCCATTTTGGTATCAATTTGGAGAATATGTAAATAAAGCTGGTGAGCTTGTAATGGGTGACCAAAAGATATTCTTTGCTCAACTTAAAGATGGAGTAAATTTCACAGCAGGTACTTTTATGACAGGTGCATTTCCATTTATGATGTTTGGTCTTCCAGCAGCAGCTCTTGCTATGGTGCATGAAGCAAAGCCAGAAAAGAAAAAATTTGTAGCAGATATAATGGCATCAGCAGCATTAACCTCTTTTTTAACAGGAATAACCGAGCCAATAGAGTTTGCGTTTTTATTTGTTGCACCAGTATTATTTGCAATACATTGTTTATTTTCAGGTTTATCATACGCAATTATGCAATTATTAGGAGTTAAAATTGGATTCACATTTTCAGGAGGATTAATAGATTTCTTATTATTTGGTGTTCTTCCTAATAGAACTCCATGGTACTTGGCTATCTTGGTAGGTATTGGTTTTGCAGTATTATACTATAGTGTATTTAGATTTATGATAAGAAAATTTAATTTAAAGACACCAGGAAGAGAAGATGAGTCAGAAACTAACGCTGAAGTCATTGAAATGTCTAAGAATGAATTAGCATCAGAGATTTTGATTGCTTTAGGAAATAAAGACAACTTGAAGAGCCTAGATGCGTGTATAACAAGACTTAGATTGGTTGTAAATGATATAAATAAAGTAGATAAAGAAAAATTGAAATCACTTGGAGCAGCAGGTGTTATGGTTATTGGCAACAATGTTCAAGCTATATTTGGACCAAAATCGGATTCAATAAAGTCTGATATAAAAGATATAATAGAGGGAAAAACAAAGGTTGAAAGTACTGTTACTAAAAATGTTGATAAAAATAAAGTGAAAAAAAATATGGAAGTTGCAAATATGGAAAATGCTTTAGTAGAAAAGATTGATTCATTAACAAATGGAGAGATATTAGATATAGAAGAAGTGCCAGATTCTGTATTTTCAAGTAAACTGATGGGGGATGGATTTGCAATTAAATCTAGTGATGGATTGATTTATTCACCAGTTGATGGAACTATTGGAGTTATATTTCCAACTAAGCATGCAATAATAATAAAATCCCAAAAAAGTGGAGTAGAAATACTTATACATTTAGGGATAGAAACTGTAAATTTAGAAGGAAATGGATTTGAAGTATTTGTGAATGTAGGAGATGAAGTAAAAGCGGGAGAAAAATTAGTTAAAATGGACTTAGAATATATTGAAAAAAATGGTCTATCAACAATAAGTCCTGTAGTATTTACGAATTTAGAACAAAATCAGAAATTAAGCATTAAAAAAGGAGTAACCACAGCAAAAGAGGAGAATAGAGTAAGTATATTAAGAGATGATATTGAAAAAATAGGATAGCTATATGATAGTGTAACTAAAAGTTATGTGAGATTTAATAAATATATAAATAGGTTCAGTTAACATGCAATTTATTTAATATATATTTTAAGTAATAGAAATATATATCATTATATTTTGATATATTTTAAAACATTAAAAAACTTGAGGTATTAGTAAGATAAATACACTAATACTTCAAGTTTTATTAAAATAAAATTTACATAAATTATCTATTCATCTAAAAGAGTAATATCCAAAGGATTTTTATTGTTTATATAATTTTTAGGAGATACACCGTAGTTTTTTTTAAATGCCCTTACAAAACTAGAATAATCGTTGAATCCACATTTATTACAAACTTCACTCATAAGGTGACCATTGGTTATTAGTGATTTTGCCAAAATTAATCTTTTTTGAACTATATAATTGTGTATAGACGTTCCAGTATGAGATTTAAATTTTCTCATAAGATAATACTTACTTATAAAAAATTCAGACGATATGCTATCTATTGAAAGCTTATCATCTATATTTGAATTTATATAGTTTAATACTTTCTTAATAGTTTCATCATAAAAAACGTCTTCTGTTGATTCCATATTTTCATTTTTTAGGAAAATTCTGTTTAAGAATATCATAAGTTGTATAAATAATGTATTTCTCAATATTTCATTTCCAAATTCAGTATTGGATTCGGAAATATTTATTTGCTCAATAAAACTCTTAATAGATTCAATATCATGTATATTTAAACGCAATCTATTGCATTTATTCTCTGTAGCTATTTTAAAACATTTTTCTAAGTCACTATTAGCATCACTATTTTTTTTCATAAATTCTGGGCTAATCCATATTGCAATTCTCTCATAAAAGACATTTGAATCTATAACTGGTTTATGTATTTCATTATTGCTGATAAAGAGTATATCCCAAGGCTTTAGTTTATAGGGAATACCATCAACAAAATAAGTTACATTTCCATTTATAAATATAATTATCTTATTAAAATCATGATTATGGTATTCAAATTGTATATCTTTTTTATCTCTAATATTAAATATTTTAAAGTTATCGTTTAAGTACCCGATTTTATTATCCATAGTTTTTATAGAAGACCTTTCCTCAGTTATATTATAGAAAATTATAGAGCATTTTTTGCAATGTTTCAAGCATTTTTAACCATTCACATAGTAAAAAATTCTTAATATAATATTATATGTAGTGTAATTTTAGCAGAAAGAGTTTAAAGGGAGGAAAGCATTTATGAAATTAAATGATATTATACAGGGGTTGGATATAATCAATGTCAAGGGTGAATTAAATATAGATATTAATAATGTACAATATGATTCAAGAAAGGTTACAAAAGGTACATTATTTATATGTATAAAAGGATTTGTGTCAGATGGTCATAAGTATATAAAAGATGCCATAGAAAAGGGAGCAAGTGCATTTCTTGTTGAAGAAGATGTAGAAATAAAAGGATGTACATTTATAAAGGTAAAAGATACAAGAAAAGATATGGCAAAAGTAGCTGATAATTTTTACAATCATCCATCTCAAAAATTTAACGTTATAGGAGTTACAGGTACTAATGGAAAAACTAGTATAACTACTATACTAAATGAGATATTAACTTTAAATAAGAATAAAGTTGGACTTATAGGAACTATAAAAATTTTTGATGGAGAAAAAGACATTGTTTCCAATTCAACAACTCCAGAAAGTATAGATTTACAATATCATTTTAATAATATGTTGGATAATGGATGTGACTACTGTGCTATGGAAGTTTCATCACATTCATTGGCATTAAATAGAGTTGATGAAACAGACTTTAAACTAGGCATATTTACAAATTTAACACCAGACCATTTAGATTTTCATAAAGATTTAGAGGATTATAGAAAAGCAAAAGAAAAATTATTTTTTAAGACTACTATGGCAAATATAATAAACATAGATGATGAAGGTGGAAAAAAGATATATGAAAATATAAAAGGTATAAATGTACCTTGTTACACTTATGGTGTTGATACTAAGGCTGATTTTATGGCTAGAGATATAAAATCAGATTCGGATGGAGTATCTTATAGATTAATAACACCTTCATATGAAGAAGTAATATTTATACCAGTTCCAGGAATGTTTACAGTATATAATACTTTAGCAGTTATAGCTGCTTGCTATGTACTTGGCATACCTAAACCAATATATAAAGAAGGCCTTAGACTTTCTAATGGAGTATCAGGAAGGTTTGAAACAGTTCCAAATGATAAAGGTATAAGCGTAATTGTAGACTATGCTCATACTCCTGACGCACTTGAAAATGTACTAAAGACAACTCAACAATTTGCAGAAGGAAAAATAATTTCTGTGTTTGGGTGTGGTGGAGATAGAGATACTGAAAAGAGACCTTTGATGGGAGCAATTGGACAAAAATATTCTGATTTATGTATTATAACTTCTGATAATCCAAGAACTGAAGAACCAGAGGCAATAATAAAAGATATACTTGAAGGAATTGACAAGAAAAAAGAAAATTACCATGTTGTTGTTGATAGAGAACAAGCTATAGCAGAAGCTATAAGTATGGCAAAAAAGGATGATGTTGTAATTATAACAGGTAAGGGACATGAAACTTATCAAATTATAGGTAAAGTTAAGCATCATTTTGATGATAAAGAAGTTGCAAATGAGTGTTTAAGTAAGATGTAGCATAAAAATTAAACAAAATACAAGAACAAAAATGTAATATCAAGCTTCACTTTGATATTACATTTTTTTATATGTAAATAATTGTAAAATAGATAATGCAATAATATAAACACTAATATCTATATTAATTAATTTATTGTTGTAATAAAGTTTATAATTTTGTATAATTACAGTAAATATGGAAAAATAAGTATTATTATAAAATGTTTACAATAATTGTCATAAGATAATGATTATACATACATAGATTCGAGAAAGGCAGGAAGCATAATGTTAAGTGATGCAAAAAATAATAGGTATGGTTTGTCCATAATTGCTGTCATAAGTATCTTAGTAATTACAATTTCCTGTTTGATTTATGGTTCAAGGTTGAATAAGACATTAGGTGAAGAAACGAATCAATATCTTTCAGAAATAGCAAATCAAAGCGTCAATGTGTTAAAAAAACAAATTAATGGAGATATAAAGTTACTAGAGTCAATTTCAATATTTATTGAAGGAGAAGAGTCTTTTGAAGTAGATAATATCCTTTCTATACTAAAAAGACAAGCTATTAATAGTTCATTTAAAAGAATGGGAGTTATTTTACCAAATGGTACAGCATACACTACAGATGGTTATATAGAAGACTTCTCTAAAAGAGATTATTTCTTAAAATCAATGCAAGGAGAAGTGGTTATAACAGGAAAATTAAAAGATGTAATAGAAGATGATAAAAATACCAATAGTAATATTAATGTATATTCTGTACCAATTTATAAAGATAATGAGGTTAAAGGAGTTATATTTGCCACACATAGTACGAAGTTGTATGAAAAAATACTTTCTGTACCTACATTTAATGGAAAAGGATATTCTTATATAACTAGAAGTAATGGTGATATTGTTTTAAATCCAAGCAGTAAAAACGCCAACTCTACTAAAGAAAATTTATTTTCTTACATTGGCAGAAGTGATTCAATATCAAAATCTAGTATCAATAATATGAAGTCAAATATAAAAAACTTTAAATCAGGTTCATTAAGTTATAGTATGTTTGGAAAAGGATATTATTTAAGTTATGCCCCAATAGGAATCAATGATTGGTATCTTTTTTCTGAAGTTCCTAAAACTGCTATATCTGAGAAATCATATGCTATTATAAAACTTACATTATCAGCATGTGTAGTCTTGATTATAATCTTTACGGCATTAACAATTTATATACTATTTATACATAAAAAGAGTAAGGAAAAATTGGAAGAATTTGCTTTTAAAGATAACGTTACAGGTATTGGCAATTCAAATAAATTTAATCTTGAAGGGGGAAAATTTTTATCCTCTCATGAGAAAAAGAATCTAGTTTTAATTTATTTTGATATAGATAAGTTTAAGCTAGTAAATGATAGGTTTGGGTATGAAGAAGGAGATAGAGTATTAAAGGAAATAGCAGAGATAATTAAGAATATATTTAAAGAGCAATCTGTATTTTCAAGAATTTCAAATGACAATTTTGCTATAATATTTGAAAAGAAAAATAATAGAGAGTCAATTATAGAAATATGTGAACTTATACGTAAAAAATTGTCAATGATAAAAACAAGTTTGGGAGTAGAACTCAATTTAATTCCATCTATAGGTGTATATTTTGTTGAAGAGGGAGAAACAAATATTTCTACCTGTCTTGACAAAGCTATGATTGCAAAAACTACAGTAAAAAGAAAATATTTAAAAGTTTATGAGATTTATGCTGAAAATTTAAAAGAAACTCTCATAGAAGAACGTGATATTGAACAAGAAATGCATGATGCTTTAAAAAATGAACAATTTAAAGTTTATTTACAGCCTAAGGTTGATTTATCAACTACTAAAATTGTAGGTGCTGAAGCACTTGTACGTTGGCAACATCCTAAAAAAGGTCTAATAAGTCCAGGTGTATTTATTCCTATTTTTGAGAAAAATGGTTTTATAACAGAATTGGATATGTTTGTATTTACCCAAGTTTGTAAAAATTTTAAACGTTGGGAAAATGAAAATTTCCCCACATTTCCTATATCAATAAACTTATCAAGAGTACATCTTGAGAATCCAGGCTTTATTTCTGAGCTTGAAAGAATAACAAAAGAATATGAAGTTGAACCAAATTTAATTGAGATTGAATTGACAGAAAGTGCAATATTTGACAATACAAAAATATTATTTAAAATAATGCAAACTTTGAAATCTGTTGGATTTAAAATTTCTATGGATGATTTTGGTTCTGGTTATTCTTCTTTAAATATGCTTAAAGATATGCCAATTGATGTATTGAAATTAGATAGGCAATTCTTTATAACAGTGGGAAATGCAAAAAAGAGTCAAATTGTAGTTTCAAGTATTGTTCAAATGGCAAAGCAACTTGATATAAAAGTTGTTTCAGAAGGTGTTGAAACTGTAGAGCAAGCAGAGTTTTTAAGGTTTATAGGTTGTGATATGGCTCAAGGATTTTTATTTGCTAGACCAATGCCAATAGAAGAATATGAAAAATTAATATTAGATAGATATAGTTTAAATAGAAAAGAAACAAATTAAATAAAATTGTGAATTATAACATAAAAATTTATAAAAAAGTGAACTTTGTTAATCAATGTTCACTTTTTTATGTAAAAATATACTATTATAAAACATAAATCATTGTTATGATATTATTTTAGGAATTATTGGGCAAAGTTTATTAATTATGTAGTATTTTTTCTATTTGAATGTTTTTGAGGTAAGAGTATATGGGATTATAGCAAAATACTTTAGATAGTAATAATAGTAATTTCTATAGGTGTGTTATACATATTTTAAAAAATAAAAAGATAATTTATAAATTTAAATGTTATATATGTAAGTAATTTTATTATATCAAAAAAAGAGTTTTTCATAATAATTTATACAAATCATTTGAAATACTCTTCTTTTATTTTTAAATTCTATATAATTATTATAAGATAATATTGTATTATTATAATCTTAGTTTTTTAGTTATTATATATAATAGTCAAAGTGTATACGATTAATCATTTTAAACATTAAATCTAAATAATATTACATCTCCATCTTTAACTATGTATTCTTTACCTTCTAATTTAACCAACCCTTTTTCTTTAGCAGCAGCCATAGTACCATGCTCAACCAAATCATTAAAGGCTATTGTTTCTGCTCTGATAAATCCTCTTTCTATATCAGAATGTATTTTTCCTCCTGCCTGAGGAGCTTTACTTCCAACTTTTATAGTCCATGCTCTAACTTCTTTTGGACCAGCAGTTAAGAATGAAATTAAACCAAGTAAAGCATAAGAAGATTTTATAAGCTTATCAAGCCCTGATTGTTCAAGACCTAATGTTTCTAAAAACTCTTTCTTTTCTTCAGCAGAATCAAGTTCAGAAATTTCTGCTTCTATTTGTGCACATACTACAACAACTTCGGCATCTTCTGTTTCTGCAAATGCTTTAACTTGTTGAACATATTTATTATTTTCTCCATTATCAGCTAAATCATCTTCTGATACATTTGAAGCATATATTACAGGCTTAGATGTAAGTAAATCCAATGAATTTACGAATGTTTGTTCATCTTCTGTAAATTCCATAGTTCTTACACACTTACTTTCTTCTAAAGTAGACATTATTGATTTTAATAAATCAAGTTCAGAACCTAAAGTTTTATCAGCCTTAGCAGCTTTTTGAGTTTTATTAATTCTTCTTTCAAGAATCTCTATATCTGAGAAAATTAATTCTAAGTTTATAGTTTCTATATCACGAAGTGGGTCTACAGAACCATCTACATGTACAACATTTTCATCCTCAAAACATCTAACAACATGAACTATTGCATCAACTTCTCTTATATGTGATAAGAATTTATTTCCTAAACCTTCTCCTTTAGAAGCTCCTCTAACTAAACCTGCTATATCACAAAATTCTATAGCAGTAGGAACTATTTTTTCAGAATTATATAATTCTTGTAGTTTGTTTAATCTTTCATCTGGAACAGATACAACTCCCACATTTGGGTCTATTGTACAAAAAGGGTAATTTGCAGATTCTGCACCTGCTTGAGTTATTGCGTTAAATAGTGTGCTTTTACCTACATTTGGTAAACCAACTATGCCTAATTTCATATTAATCGTCCTCTCTCTTATTCTTTTTTATATTCTTTATATAACTTTAAACAATCAATCTATAGGATTGCAAAATTGTTTTAATTATAGACATACATATTGATTATACATCATATATATCAAGCTTGTAAACTAGACTTTAAAGCATATTGATTTAAATAATATTTGTATTTAATTTAAATAAAAATATTGCTTTTAGAAAATAATAAAAAGGATATAATTAAATAGAAGGTTTTTATATGTGAGTATATGTAATTAAAAAATAAATAAATTTCAATTTTAAAATTGATGTTTAAATAAAAATAGGAGGTACATATGGTTAATACTAAAAAAATAATAAATTTAGGTAATAATATTAATCTTACTTTGATAAAAACAGAAAAGTTTAAATCGAATCTTATAAGTTTATATGTTCAGAGACTATTGGATGAAAAAGAAACTACAAAAAATGCTCTAATACCATCAATAATAGCAAGTGGAAGCGCTAAATATCCTAGTGCTAGAGCAATATCCAATAAATTAGATGATTTATATGGTTCATCTATGGGAGCTGATGCTGTAAAACGTGGAGAACGTCAAGTATTGAGTTTTAAAGTAATTAACATAAGTGAAAAGTATTTAGATGAGAGTATATTTGAAGAAGTAGTAGAATTTTTTAATGAAGTAATAAATAATACGCTTGTTGTAGATGGTGGGTTTAAAGAAGAATATTTAAATATTGAAAAAGAGAATTTAAGAGAAAAGATACAATCAATAATAAATGATAAAAAGGAATATGCGCAAGATAAATGTATTGAGGCTATGTGTAAAGGAGAGAGATATAGTGTAAGTGAATTTGGTTATGAAGATGAAATAGATAGTATAACTTCAAGAGAGTTATATGAACATTATAAAAACATACTTAAAACATCACCTATAGATATAGTTGTAGAAGGTAATTTTGATGAAGATAAAGTTGTAGATATAATAAGTAAAAATCTAAAATTTGAAAGAGAAGAAATTATAAATATACCAAGAGCAGATTTTATAAAAAATGTGGATGAGGTAAAAGTTATAGATGAACAAATGGAAATAACTCAAGGTAAGTTAGTTATGGGTTATAGAGCAAATGTGGATTATGCAGACATAGATAAATATTATGCTTTAGTAGTTGGGAGCAATGTCTTAGGTGGTGGTCCACACTCTAAATTATTTGTTAATGTAAGAGAAAAAGAAAGTTTATGTTACTATATATTCTCTTCAATAGAGAAGTATAAAAGTATCATGTTTATATCATCTGGTATAGAAACTAAAGATTATGATAAAGCTGTAGAATTGATAAAAAAACAAGTAGAAAGTGTAAAAGCAGGTGATATATCTGATGAAGAATTAGAAAACAGTAAACTTGCTTTAGTTAATTCTATGAAATCTATAACTGATAATATAGGTGGTATGTCTGATTTTGTTTTCTCTCAATCTATGGCAAAGACAAATTCTGAAGTACAAGACATAATATCTAGTATAGAAAAGGTTACAAAAAAAGATATAGTTGAAGCTATAAAAAATATAGAGCTTGATACTGTATACTTCTTGAGAAATTAATGGAGGAGATGTCTATGGAAAAAATAGTTAATGATATATTGAAAGAAGAAGTTTATTATGAGAAATTGCAAAATGGATTAGATGTATATTTTATGCCTAAAAGGGGTTTTATGAAAAAGTATGCTATTTTAGCTACTAATTATGGTTCAAATGACTTAGAATTTGTACCAATTGGAGAAGATAAGAAAATTAGAGTGAATGAAGGTATTGCACATTTTCTAGAGCATAAGATGTTTGAGCAACCTGATGGAGGAGATGCATTTGATAAATTTTCAAAATTAGGAGTAAATGCAAATGCATTTACTAATTTTACAATGACAGCCTACTTATTTTCTGCTACTGAAAATTTTTATGAGAGTTTAGAACATCTAATTGACTATGTTCAAACACCTTATTTTACAGATGAAAATGTTGAAAAGGAAAAAGGTATAATAGCACAAGAGATAAAAATGTACAATGATGACCCTGATTGGAATGTATACTTTAATTGCTTGAAGGCAATGTATGTAAATTATCCTGCTAGAATTGATATAGCAGGTACTGTTGATAGTATATATAAGATAACTAAGGAAGAGCTATATAAATGTTATAATACTTTCTATAATCCAGGAAATATGGCTTTATTTGTTGTTGGTGACTTAGATGTAGAAAAAGTTATAGATGTAACTAAAAAGTCAAACAATTACAAAGTAGACAGACTCTCTAAGAGTATAGAAAGATTTTATCCAGAAGAACCAGAAGGTGTAAAAGAAAAAGAGGTTATAGAAAAATTCCCTATATCTATGCCTATGTTCAACATAGGTTTTAAAGATAGTAATGTTGGTTTAAAAGGGAAAGAACTTTTACGTAAAGAGATTGTAACTGATATACTTGTAGGGATGTTATTTAAAAAAGGAAGTAAGCTTTATGAAGATTTGTATATGCAAGGTTTAATAAATGAAAATTTTGGAGCTGGATTTTCGTCTCAAGTGGATTATGCTTTTAGCATAATAGCTGGAGATTCTAAAGAGCCTAAAAAAGTAAAAGAAATAATTCTTGATTATATAGAAAAATCAAAAAAAGAAGGATTATCAAAAGAAGAGTTTGAGAGAACTAAAAAGAAAAAAATAGGGTCATTTATTAAGTGCTTTGATTCTATAAACTTTATAGGTAATAGTTTTATATCTTATGTTTTTAAGGATATAAATCTATTGGAGTATTTAGATGTTATTAAAGATATTACTTTTGAGGAAGTTGAAGAAAGATTAAAAGAGCATTTTAAAGAAGAGTATTGTGTTATTTCTATTGTAGAGCCTAAATAGAAACTTAATCATAATAAGAATAACTAATTAAGTATTAGTTTATGTTTTTAAATGTTTATTTTGGTAAAACAAATTTATAAAATATATTTATATAAATTGAGGTAAAAATTTAAGAGCTATAGATAAGAATTAGAAGAGGTTGATGTATATATGCATCAATCTTTTTGATTAAAAAATATCTATGTACACTTGTAACTTTAGTCATGAGAGATTCAGTTTAAAAAATTTTATAGTAATTAGATATAATATAGTGTAGGGAGTTGTAGAATAAATTTTAATATTTTTTGTAGAATTAACATTAATGTGTTATCATAATTTAGTATAATTACAATTAATTGTAATTATAGCATATTGCTTTGGAAATATTTTCAATTAATACAAAGAGGTGACGTTATGGATAGAGTAGCATTTACACTGTTTGGCATAGACATCATGTGGTATGGAATACTTATGGCATGTGGAATGATTTTAGGAACTTTAATAGCAATAAAAGAAGCAAAAAGAGTGGGAATTAAAGAAGATGATGTATTAAATATAGCTATAATAGCAATTCCAGTTGGACTAATCTGTGCAAGAATCTATTATGTTGTATTTAATTGGAGTTACTATGCTCAAAATATGTCTCAAATTTTTAATTTTAGAGGTGGTGGACTTGCTATACATGGAGGGTTAATTGGTGGAATATTAGCTGGTTATATATACACTAAGATTAAAAATATTAACTTCTTAAAAATGGCTGATACAGTTATACTTGGAATGCCTTTAGCACAAGCTATTGGAAGATGGGGAAATTTTATTAATGGAGAAGCACATGGAGGTGCTACCAATTTACCTTGGGGAATAATGGTTGATGGAGTAAAGGTACATCCAACTTTTTTATATGAGTCTATATGGGATTTTGGAATATTTATAGTTTTATTACTATTTAGAAAAAATAAAAAATATGAAGGTCAAGTTATAGTTACTTATATAACTTTATATTCAATAGGAAGATTTTTTATAGAGGGATTAAGAACAGATAGTTTAATGTTAGGACCACTTAGAATGGCACAAGTTATAAGTCTAATTGGAGTTATTGGTGGCATAATTGCACATGTTTATTTATCAAAGAAAAATAAAAATAATATTAGTGAAGAATAGTTTAAAAAGTGAATTTAAGGGAGGTAACTATGGAATTTCATCATGTATCAGTTCTTTTAAATGAGTGTATAGAGAATTTAAATATAAAGCCAGATGGCGTGTATGTTGACTGTACTATGGGAGGAGCAGGACATTCTAAAGAAATAGTAAAAAAACTGTCAGATAAGGGATTATTTATAGGGTTTGACCAAGATAAAAATGCTATAAGCACAGCAAAAGAGAGATTGAGTGAATATGAAAGTAGAGTGAAGTTTGTTCACAGTAATTTTGAAAATATAAAAGAGGAATTAGAAAAAATAGGAGTTTACAAAATTGATGGTGTATTAGCTGATTTAGGAGTTTCATCTCATCAACTTGATGAAGCTGATAGAGGATTTTCTTATATGCAAGATGCACCACTTGATATGAGAATGGATGTTAGGTGTGAGTTTTCTGCATATGATGTTGTAAATACTTATACAGAAGATGAATTAACTAAGATAATAAAAGATTATGGAGAAGATAACTGGGCTAAGCGTATAGCTAAATTTATAGTTGAAGAAAGAGCAAACAAACCAATAGAAACTACAGGAGAATTAGTAGATGTAATTAAAAAAGCTATCCCTAAGAAAGCTAGAATAGATGGACCTCACCCAGCTAAAAGAACTTTTCAGGCAATACGAATAGAAGTAAATAATGAACTTGGAGTAATTACAAAGATGATAAATGATGCTTCTTCTATAATGAATGAAGGTGGAAGAATATGTATAATAACATTCCATTCATTAGAAGATAGAATAGTGAAAAATGCATTTAAGCATTTAGCATCAGATTGTATATGTCCACAGCATTTACCTATATGCCAATGTGATAAAGAATCTGAGGTGAAAATAATAACTAGAAAACCTATATTACCTAGTGAGGAAGAAATAGAAGTAAATCCACGTTCAAGAAGTGCTAAGCTAAGAGTAGCAGAAAAAATATAAGTAGTTATAAGGCTAAAGAATAATCTTATATATAAAATAAGATTATTATAATTAATTAAAAAGTATTATATATTTTGTTGCACTGGTAAAGCAATTAAAAAACAATTAACACTATAAGAAATGTTCTTTGTTATTGAGATATATAATGAAAATTTAGATATAAAAATATAGATATAGATGGTATTAAGTAATATAATGGAGAACTTAGGAATCAGAGAGTAGATAGTTAGTTACATATTATATTTATGGAAGAAATTATCTAAAAATACTAGAAGTGATAAAAATAAATAGAAATTAATATCTAACCTATAGATTCATATAAAAGTATAAGTGAATTTATAGGTTTTTGTTGTGTATAGAAAAAAATACAATTAGATTGTGTAATAGTGTATTAATTTAGCGATGAAATTTTAGAGGAAGAAATATGATTAATAACAAATATAGTATAGAGGAAAATTTAAACTATATACTATCGGGGTGAGAATTTGAAAAAAAATTATAAAATACATAATCTAAATGAATATAAAAATAAAAAAAAGAATAATTATAAAAAGAGAAATAAGAAAAAAATAGGAGCTAAATGCATTTTACTGATTGCAACTTTTTCAGTAATAATATTGAATCTATGTGGTTATTCAAAAATCTCGGAAATGAAGTACGATATCTATTATTTACAAAAAGATTTAAGAAAAAAAGAGATAGTATTAGAGGAACTAAAGGCAAAAGAAACTGAAAAAACATCAATAAAAGAAATTGAGCTAAAGGCTAAGGAATTGCTCAATATGGACTATCCAAAAGATGGACAAATAAAGTATATAGATGTGGATAACTAGGGGGAATAGATTTGAGAAAAGTAAAGAGGATAAGTAAGAAAAGGCTGGTACTCGTTCTTATTCTAGCATGTGCATTGTTTTTTTGCCTTGTTATTAGGACTGGGTATCTACAACTTATGAAGGGAAATTGGTTGAGTACAAAAGCACTAGAACAACAAACAAGAGATATACCAATAGAACCCAAAAGAGGAACTATATATGATAGAAATATGAAAGAGTTAGCAGTAAGTGTAACTAAGTATACTGTTTGGTGTAAACCTGTGGAAGTAGAAGATAAAAAAGAAGCAGCCGAAAAGGTAGCTGAGATTTTGGATGAAGATTATAAAGATATTTACGCTTTAATAAGCAAAAAAAATATGGCTCTTGTAAAAGTAAAAAGATGGATAGATGATGATAAGGCAAGTCAAATAAGAGATGCTAAATTAAGTGGAATATGGGTGGCAGAAGATAATCAAAGATATTACCCATATGGGAATTTTGCACCATATGTGTTAGGACATACTTCTTCAGATGCAACAGGTATATCTGGTGTAGAAATGCAATATGATAAAAAGTTAAAAGGAAAGCCTGGAAAACTTATAGTAAGTACTGATGCTTCAGGAAGAGAAATACCACAAGGAATGGAAAAATATTATGAGCCTGTACAAGGTAATGGTCTTGTGTTGTCTATAGATGAAGTAATTCAACACTATACTGAAAAAGCAGTACAGAAAGCTTATGAGTTAAATAATGCAAAAAAAGTTACTGCAATAGCTATGAACCCTAAAACAGGTGATATACTTGCTTTAGCATCAAAACCAGATTATGACCCTAATGATTCAAGAACGCCAATATATCCATATTATCAAGAAGAACTTGAAAAATATAATGATAAAGATAAAATAAAAGGCTATTATCAAATGTGGAGAAATCCAGCAGTAAGTGATACATATGAACCAGGTTCTACATTTAAGCTTATTACATCTTCCAGTGCTCTTGAAGAAGGAGTAATTAAAGATGGAGAAAAATTCACATGTACAGGTAGTGTAACTGTTGGAGGAAGAAAGATTAAATGTTGGAGACATTACAGACCTCATGGAACACAAGAATTTAAACAAGCAGTACAAAACTCTTGCAACCCAGTATTTGTTGAGTTAGGAAGCAGATTAGGTGTTGGAAAAATGTATGATTATATAGAATCATTTGGTCTTATGGATAAGACAGGTATAGATTTACCAGGAGAAGCTAAGGGAATACTGTATAACGAAAAAAATGTAGGGCCAGTTGAATTGGCTACAATATCATTTGGTCAATCTATATCAGTAACTCCAATACAACTTATAACAGCTATATCATCAATAGCTAATGGTGGAGATTTAATGCAACCAAGAGTGGTAAAATCTTATACTGACAATAAAGGAAATATAACTGAAACAGTAAAACCAAAAAAAGTAAGAAGTGTTATATCTAAAGAAACATCTAAAAAAATGTTAGAAATTGCAGAATCAGTTGTAACTGAAGGTGGAGGAAAGATAGCGTATATACCAGGTTATAGACTTGGTGGTAAAACAGGTACAGCTCAAAAAGTTATAGATGGTAAGTATGCTCCAGGAAAGTATATATGTTCATTTGTTGGAATCGCACCTTGTGATGACCCACAAATAGTAGTTCTTGCTATTGTTGACGAACCAACAGGAGTAAGTGCATTTGGTAGTACTACAGCAGGACCAATAGTGAAAGAAATAATGAATGACTCTTTAAAATATTTGGGAGTTAAACCAGTATATAAAGAAGAAGAAAAAGCTGAGTATGAAAAGAAGCAAGTTAAAGTGCCAGATGTAAGAAATCTAAAAATAGGAGATGCTGTAAAGGCATTGGAGGATGCGAAGTTAAAACCAGACTTAGATGCAGATATAGAACTTCCAGAAGATACAAAGGTAAAGGATATATTCCCAAAACCTGGAGTAAAAGTTAATGAAGACTCAAGTATAACCCTATATTTTGAAAACTAAAAAGTAACAGATAATTAACATATACCCATAAACATCTTCAAAAAAACAGAAATATAGTATATAATTATAAAGTTAAGAGTTATCGTAGGCAATGTATATATAACGGTATACATTGCCTTTTGTTGCTAAGAGAATATAGCTAAGGTTTTAAAGGAGGAGTTTAATAATGGAGTGCTTAACAATAAAAGAGTTAGTACTTGCAACTAATGGGAAGTTAATATATGGAGATTATAATGACTGTGTAAGTGATATAGTTATAGATAGCAGGGAGGCAAATGCCCAAAATGCATTTGTAGCCATAGTTGGAGAAAATTTAGATGGGCATACATTTATGAAGTCTGCATATGATAGTGGATGTAAAACTTTTATAAAAAATGAAAGTAATGGAATAAAATTAGAAAGTTCGGATATAAATTTAATAGAGGTAAAAGATACATCTTTGGCTCTAGGAGATATTTCAAAATACTATAAAGAAAAATTTGATATTCCATTTATAGGTGTTACAGGTAGTGTGGGAAAAACTACTACTAGAGATATGATTTACTCTGCCATATCTGCAAAGTTAAATATACTAAAAAATGAAAAAAACTTAAATAATCATTTTGGAGTTCCATTGACTTTATTTAATCTAAATAAAGAACATGAGTGTGCTGTAATAGAGATGGGTATGTCTGGATTCAATGAAATAAAATATTTAGTGGATATAGTAAATCCTAAAATTGCAGTCATATCGAATATAGGATTATCACATGTAGAAAAACTAGGTTCACAAGAGGGTATTTTGAAAGCAAAGATGGAGATTACTTCAAACTTTGATGAAACAAATACTTTAATTGTAAATGGAGATGATAAGTTTTTATCTACATTAAAAGAAAAAGAACATGCATATAAGTTAAAAACATTTGGCTTTAATAAAAACAATGATGTTTATTGTGAAAGTTATACTATGGAAGAGGATAGTTTAACATTTATATGTGTAATAAATGGGAAAAAAGAGGAAATATTTATACCAACAATAGGAGAACATAATATATATAATGCAATGTCTGCTATATTAGTTGGTTTGTGTCTAAATATTTCTTTAGATTATATAAAAAAAGGTTTAAAAAATTTTAAAGGGACAAAAATGAGATTAGACATAATAAAAAATGAAAAATTAACAATAATTAATGATTCATATAATGCTAGTCCAGATTCTATGGATGCTGCTTTAAAGATACTTGGAAGATATAAAGGTAGAAGGGTAGCGATACTTGGAGATATACTAGAAATGGGTGAAATTTCAGAGTATGGTCATAGATTAGTTGGAAAATCATCTATGAATAATACTGATATTATAATAACTATAGGTGAAAATTCAGTGTTTATTGGAGAAGAAGCAAAACAATTAGGATTCAATTCAGCCAATATATATCACTTTGAGAATAGAGAAGATGTGTTTAACAAGTTAAATGAATTAGTAAAAACAGGAGACACTATTTTAGTAAAAGGCTCAAGAGGCATGAGATTAGAAAAAATAGTCGAATATCTAAATAAATAAGCTTAAACTAATGAGTTAATTGACAAGGGAGAGGAGTTTTATGATGTTAGGAATAACAGAGCTTACGTACACCGCATTGATTGCGTTTTTAATAGTAATTATAATAGGACCAATATTTATACCAATGCTTAGAAAATTTAAATTTGGTCAGACAGTTAGAGATGATGGACCCCAAACACATCTAGCTAAAAACGGAACACCTACTATGGGTGGAATTATAATGATTGTTGCAATTCTAATAACTGGACTTACAAGAGTAAAAGTTAGTCATGATATGGCAGTAGGTCTTATATGTATTGCAGGTTTTGGTTTTATTGGCTTTTTAGATGATTTTATAAAAATAAAGCTAAAAAGATCACTTGGACTAAAAGCATATCAAAAAATAATCCTTCAAGTTGCATTATCTTTTTATGTTGCTTTTTATCAGTATACATCATCATCAAGTGCTTCACAACTTATGATACCATTTACAGATTTTGTGATAAATGTTGGAATATTATATATACCAATAATGATGTTTATAATCGTAGCAATAGTAAATGCTGTAAACTTGACTGATGGATTAGATGGATTAGCATCAGGAGTAACATTAATAGTTTCTGTATTCTTTATGCTATTTGCAAGTTCTATTGCTGGAAATACAGAAGTCGCAGTTTTAGCAGCAGCAACTGTTGGAGCATGTTTAGGTTTCTTAGGATTTAATTCATATCCGGCTAGAGTGTTTATGGGCGACACAGGTTCAATGGCATTAGGAGGTGCAGTTGTAGCATTTTCAGTTCTAACTAACTCAGTGCTTATAATACCTATAATTGGAGGAATTTATTTTGCGGAGGCTCTATCAGTTTTGATTCAAGTTGGATATTTTAAGGCAACAAGAAAGAGATTCTTTAAGATGGCTCCAATACACCACCACTTTGAACAGTGTGGTTGGCCAGAAACAAGAGTTGTATTTATTTTTTGGATTATAACAGTTGTTTTAGCTTGGATAAGTATAATAGCAGTATTTTAGGGCTAGGGGGAATGAAAAATGGACTTAAAAGGAAAAAAAGTTTTATTAGTAGGACTTGCAAAAACTGGTATATCTACAATTAAACATTTAGATAAATTGGGTGCAAGTATAATCGTAAATGACATAAAAGATGAAAATAAATTGAGAAATATACTTGATGAATTGAAATCTATAAATGACATAAAATACATATTAGGACATCACCCAGAAGATGTAGATGATATAGATATGGTTGTAGTGTCTCCAGGTGTACCACTAGACCTACCATTCATATTGAAATTAAAAAATTCAGGCAAGTATATAATTGGTGAGGTAGAATTAGCTTTTAAACTATCGAATAATCCAATTTTTATAGGGATTACAGGTACAAATGGAAAGACAACTACAACTAGTTTGGTAGGAGAAATTTTTTCAAGAGCAAAACGAGATACATATGTAGTTGGTAATATAGGAAATCCTGTAATAGATACTATAGAAACTTCAAGTGAAGAGTCTGTGTTAGTAACTGAACTAAGCAGTTTTCAGCTTGAGAGTATAGATGAATTTAGACCTAAAGTAAGCGCAATATTAAATATTACAGAGGACCATTTAAATAGACACCATACTATGGAAAAATACATAGAAGCAAAGGCAAATATATTTATGAACCAAACTGTTGAGGATTTCTGTGTATTAAACTATGATGATGAGATAGTAAAATCTTTAGCTGATAAATGCAATGCCAAAGTAATTTACTTTTCAAGAACTAAAAAAGTAAATGGAGGAGTATATTTAGAAAATAATGACATAATAATAGATATAGATGATAAAATCAAATTTCTAAATAAAGATGATGTAAGTTTACCTGGAGGTCATAACTTAGAAAATTGTATGGCAGCTATAGCAATAGCATATGTCTGCAAAATTGATTTAGAAGTTATAAAGGACGTACTTATGACATTTAAAGGAGTGGAACACAGACAAGAGTTTGTAAGAAATTTAGACAATGTAATATATGTAAATGATTCAAAGGGAACTAATCCAGATTCCACTATAAAAGCTATACAGTCTTATGATAGACCTATAATACTTATAGCAGGGGGGATGGATAAGGGAAGTAATTTTGATGAACTTCTTGAAACTGCAAAGTCATATGTTAAATCATTGGTCTTATTAGGAGAAACTGCATCAAATATAGAAAATTGTGCTAAAAATAAAGGATTTAATGACATACATATAGTAAAAGATATGGAAGAAGCAGTTAAGACTTCTTATGAAATTTCAAAAAGTGGAGATATAGTGCTTCTTTCACCAGCTTGTGCAAGTTGGGATATGTATGAAAGTTTTGAAGTAAGAGGAAAAGACTTCAAAGATAATGTAAACAATTTAAAATAATCTCTTACCTCTAAACTTACTTAAATGGAAGAATGGAGGTAGATTAGTTGGATGCCTAAAGAAAATTTGAAAAAACAAATTGACATAAGGATGAAGACTGAATTTGATGGAGTAGTGTTTTACACTACTATGCTTTTAGTATTTGTAGGAATAGTTATGGTGTTTAGTGCAAGTTTTATACAATCTTCATTTAAACACAATGATGCGTACTATTTTCTAAAAAAGAATGTAATATATGCTGTACTTGGATTTATAGTTATGATTATTACATCAAGAATAGATTATAGTTTTTGGAAGAAAAATGCTACAGCAATTGGAGCTATAGCAGTAGTATTATTATTGTTAGTTTTGACCCCTTTAGGGATAGAAGCAAACGGAGCAAAAAGATGGTTGGGAATAGGAGCTTTAACATTTCAACCTGCAGAAATCGCAAAGTTTGCTACAATAATATTAACTGCAAAATTAATTGAAAAAAATTATGATAAAATAAAATCTTTGACAAAAGGTGTTGTACCACTTCTCGTAGTTCCAGGGATATTTTTTGCGTTGATAATACTTCAGCCAAATTTGTCAACAGCAGGTACTGTAATTCTAGTTACTTTTGTAATGATATTTGTTGCTGGAATGGATATGAAAATTGTATTTGCTATGATAGGGAGTGGGGCTGCTTTATTTGCTGCATTAGTAATTGCTGAACCCTATAGACTTAGTCGTGTTACATCATTTTTAGACCCTTTTCAAGACCCTCTTGGTAAGGGGTATCAGGTAATACAAGGTCTATATGCACTAGGTTCAGGTGGATTGTTTGGTCTAGGCTTAGGAAAGAGTAAACAAAAGTATTTTTATATACCAGAGCCACAAAATGACTTTATATTTGCTATAATAGGAGAAGAGTTAGGATTGATTGGTTGTATAATAGTTATTATGCTATTTGTAGTTTTAGTCTACAGATGTGTAAGAATAGCTTTGAAGACTTCTAATGTATTTGCTTGTATGGTTGTTATAGGTATAGGTGCACAAATTGGAATACAAGCAGCTTTAAATATAGCAGTTGCGACATCATCAATGCCAGCTACAGGTGTAGCACTACCATTTATAAGTTATGGAGGAACTTCACTCACCATCTTTATGGGAGCTGTAGGAATAGTGTTAAACATCTCAAAGCATGTCAAAATTAATTAACAGGAGATGATGATTTGATGAAAGTTTTATTATCAGGCGGTGGAACTGGAGGGCACGTGTATCCAGCTATAGCTATTGCAAACAAAATAAGAGATGAGCATCCAGACGCTGAGATAATTTTTGTTGGGACGGAAAAGGGAATAGAGTCAGAAATAGTTCCTAAGTATGGATTTGAATTAAAGACTGTAACAGTTCAAGGTTTTAAGCGAAAAATAGATTTCGATAATGTAAAAAGAGTTTTTAAGCTTTTTAAAGGTTTGGAGCAATCAAGAAAGATTGTTAAGAAATTTAAACCAGATATAGTTATAGGAACTGGTGGATATGTTAGTGGACCTGTTTTATTTAATGCATCTATGGGGAAAATACCAGCCATAATACATGAGCAAAATTCTTTTCCTGGTGTAACTAATAAGATTTTATCTAAAACAGTTACAAAGGTACTTACAAGTTTTGAAGATTCGCATAAAAGATTTCCAGAGGCAGCAGAAGATAAATTAGTTTTTACAGGAAATCCAGTTAGAAAAGAAATTTTATTATCAAGAAAAAATATTGCAAGAAAGAATCTATCAATAAGTGACGAAAAAAGAATGGTACTTTGCTATGGTGGTAGTGGAGGTTCAAGAAAAATAAATGATGCAATGAGACTTGTAATAAAGAATATGGTAAATGAAGATATAGCTTTTATATTTGCTACAGGCAAAAGCTATTATGATGAATTTATGGGAAGTATTAGCGATATAAATCTTAAACCATACCAAAAAGTTGTGCCTTACTTAGAAGATATGGCAAATGCACTTGCAGCAAGTGATTTGGTTATAGGTAGCGCAGGAGCAATTTCATTAGCTGAGATAACGGCTCTTGGAAAGCCATCTATAATAATACCTAAAGCTTATACTGCTGAAAATCATCAAGAGTATAATGCCAAGAGTATAGAAAAACAAGGGGCAGGAATTGCTATTTTAGAAAAAAATCTAACTCCAGAGAGCCTAAATACAGCAGTATTTAAACTTTTAGGAGATAGAGAACTTTTGGTTGATATGGCAAATGCAAGTAAAACTATAGGTAAGCCTGAAGCCATAGACCTTATATATGATGAGATAATGAAAGTATACAATTCAACACAAAAGTCAACTTCTAAAAAAACAAAAAAAGAAAAAGTTATTAAGGAAGTAAAAGAAATAAAAAAAGAAACGACTCCAAGTATAGAAGGTCAAGCTAAGGTAATAGGAATAAAGAAAAGATAAGTAAATATTTACCCCTAATTTATAATATATTAGATTTTCTAAATTATTATAAATTAGGGGTTTATTTGTATGTATACAGATTTAAATATATAAATAGTATGTAGTATGCTATGTTTATTTTGATGAAATATTGATTTATTTATAAAATTTAATACCTTATTTGGATGTTATGTAATAAAATGCAAAAATTTGACTTTAAATATTATAATTTTTTTGTAGGAAAAACAAGCTCTAAAGGTGTATTTATTAACCAAAGGGGTTGATTATATTTGAAAAAAAGAAGAAAGTTAAATACGAATAATGTCATGATAGTTTTAGTTTTTATACTTATGTTATCTTTTTGTATATGTATAATTGTAAAAAGTGATTTATTTGATGTAAAGAAAATAGATGTAATTGGAAATAAGAGGGTGACCAAATCAAATATAATGAAAGAACTAAATGTAAATCTAAATGAAAATATTTTTGCATACAATTTTAAAGATATGAAAAATAAACTTATAAAAAATCCATATATAGAAAATGTGGAAATAAAAAGAAAACTTCCCAATAAGATAATTATAAGCTTAAAAGAAAAAGAAATATTTGCAGTATTAAAAGATGAAGATAATTATTGTTATATAGATAAAAAAGGAAATTTATTGGAAGAACTAAGAGGTTCTAATGAAAGTAAAAAAGACTTGATAGTAGATGTAGATTATAGCATTGATGATAATAAATCTATAAAATTTAAAAATTATAAAACTAAGGAGAATGTATTTAAAACTTTAAATTATTTAAAAGAAGAAGGAATTTATAGAAAAATAAATTATGTAAACTTAAAAAAAGAAAGCAATATAGAAATGCTTACAAGAAGTAATATAAAAATCTTACTTTCTAATGATGATAACTTAGATTATAATATATCTAGGGTAAGTAAAATTCTGATTGACCTGCAAAATAAAAATACTAATGGAGGGACTATAAATCTTAACTATGGAAAGTTGGCAGTGTATAGTCCAGAAGGATAGACAATTGTAAGGAAGTGATATATTGAAAAAAAGATTTATAAATAAAAGTATAATCATAGGAAGTATTGTATTGGGTGTTCTTGTTAGTTTACAACTTAAAATTATTAATATAGAAAATAGAGGGATGACAACTTTTAAAAGAGGAGAGCAACTTACAGAAGAACTTAAATCTTTAAAAAAAGAAAAAGAGAATCTACAATCAGAAGTTAATAGTGTGAAGAAAGATATAGAGAATTATAGAGGCAAAAATAATGAAGGAGAACAAGACATACTTAAGTCAGAAATAGAAAAATATGAAACATTAGCTGGATATACAGATGTTGAAGGAACAGGCATAAAAATTGAGATAAATTCTACAAAAGACTTAGGAAACTCTGATAAAAATGATAGTATACTATATAATTATGATTTATTATTGTCAATGATAAATAAGTTAAATTCAGCACAAGCAAGTGCCATATCTATAAACGACCAGAGAATAGTTTCTAATACATATATGTATTTAAAAGAAGACAAGCTTTATATGAATGACACTGTCATAAAAGAACCAATTATAATAAAAGCAATTGGTGATTCTGATACATTGGCTTCGGCACTTAATATAAAGTATGGTATTGTCTGGGAAATAGAAACATATTATAATGCCAAAGTAAAAGTGACCAAAGAAGACAATATAGAAATAAATGGTCATAGTGATATAAACAAAGCAGAGGGGAAATAATAGTATGAAAAAGAAAATAGTTATATTAGGAGCATTCATATTAGGTGTTTTCATATCAACTTATATAAAATCACTAGACCCAAATAGAGTATACATAACATTAGGTCAAACTGAAAGTATTGAAAGTGAGGTAGAAAATACAAAAAAAGAAATAAAAAACTTAAAAGAAACTCTTAAAAAGAACAAAAAAACTTTGAATGAATATAAAGAAGCAAAAAAGAATGGAAATGAATCTATCCAAACACTTATGCAAAAAGAGCTTGAAGAAGTTAAAGAATTAAGTGGTTATTCAACTATTACAGGGCCAGGCATAACTATTACTATGAGGGATAGTGAGAGAGAATTAAAAGACGGACAGAATCCAAACGATTTGATTATACATGATATAGATATTTTGAGAGTTTTAAATGATTTAAAAAAGGCTGGAGCAAGAGCAATTTCTATAAATGGAGAAAGAGTACTAGCAACAAGTAAGATAAAATGTTCAGGAGCTACTATTACAGTAAATGATACTACATATGGACAACCATTTATAATAAAAGCTATAGGAGATATAGATTTATTGAGTGCAGCTATAAACTCTCCAGAATCATATGCTAAATCTCTTAAGGATATATATGGAATTAATATAAAAGTTCAGGAAAATAATGGAAATAAAGTGAATTTATTTGCAAAATAAAACGAAAAATACAAAAAAATAAAGAAAAAGTAAAAAAAATTAATAAAAAGGATTGTAATGTAGTTGTGTTTCAAAGTAAAATAAAGAGGTGAAGATTTATGTTATGGGTTTTAGGAGGATTAGCATTTGGTGTAGTAGTAGGTTACTATATTCCATTTACATATTCTATGGATTATTCCATATATATGTCAGTAGCTATTCTTGCAATAATGGATTCTATTTTTGGAGCGATAAAATCCAATTTTGAAGATAACTATGATAATGTAATTTTTATTACTGGTTTCATAGGTAATGCTATATTGGCTATATTATTGACTTATATAGGAGAAAAGTTAGGAGTTTCTCTTTACTATGTTGCTGTATTAGTTTTTGGTATGAGATTGTTTAATAACTTATCTATAATTAGACGATATATTATTAGTAATATTATGAATAAAAAACGTAAAAATTAAAGAGCATTTAATATATACGTAAATTATTTTATACTTAAAGAGTAATATTTGACAATATAAGTAAGAAATTTAAAAAGGAAAATTTACGTTTTTGTGGAATATGTTACTTAAAGGTTAA
Source organism: Clostridioides difficile ATCC 9689 = DSM 1296 (assembly GCF_001077535.1). Taxonomy (GTDB): domain Bacteria; phylum Bacillota; class Clostridia; order Peptostreptococcales; family Peptostreptococcaceae; genus Clostridioides; species Clostridioides difficile. The sequence continues at coordinate 2,916,401 of NZ_CP011968.1, read as the reverse complement.
CAAAATAAAAGAAGAAAATGATATAATTAATACATACGATAACTTTGAATCATGAGAGAAGGGGGTTTATGATGCTAAACTTTGACGTAGAATTAGAAGAATGTGCACAAATTAAAGTAATAGGTGTAGGTGGCGGTGGAAACAATGCTGTCAATAGAATGGTAGAAGCTCAACTAAAAGGCGTTGAATTTATATCAGTAAATACAGATAAACAAGCTTTATATACATCAAAAGCTGAATATAAAGTTCAAATAGGAGAAAAACTAACTAGAGGACTTGGAGCAGGAGCAAATCCAGAAGTAGGAAAAAGAGCTGCTGAGGAGAGTAAAGATGAAATAGTAAAGTTACTTCAAGGAGCTGATATGGTCTTTGTAACAGCCGGAATGGGCGGTGGTACTGGTACAGGAGCTGCTCCAGTGGTTGCAGGCTTGGCAAAAGAAATGGGGATACTTACAGTAGGTGTAGTTACCAAACCTTTTGCATTTGAAGGTAAGATAAGAATGAAGAACGCTGAAGGTGGAATAGCAGAACTTAAATCAAAAGTAGATACTCTTATAACGATACCAAATGATAGACTTTTACAGATAGTACAAAAAAATACATCAATGTTAGATGCTTTTGCAGTTGCAGATGATGTATTAAAACAAGGTATACAATCAATTTCAGACCTTATAGCAGTTGAAGGGTTAATAAACTTGGACTTTGCAGATGTTACTACTATAATGAAAGACAAGGGACTTGCTCATATGGGTATAGGTAGTGCTAGTGGTGAAACTAGAGCAATTGATGCTGCAAGACAAGCTATTCAATCTCCACTTCTAGAAACATCAATACAAGGAGCTAAAGGAGTACTTCTTAATGTTACAGGTGGTCCTAACTTAGGATTATTTGAAGTTAATGAGGCATCAACTTTAGTTATGGAATCCTGTGACCCAGAAGCAAATGTTATATTTGGAGCTTCTATAAAAGAAGATTTAGGTGATGAAATAATGATTACAGTAATCGCGACAGGATTTGAAGGATTACAAAATGGTGCCTTAGATTTAGATACTAAACCTAAATCAAGCATACGTTCTTCATTAAATACAACAGTAAAACAAGCTGTAAAAGAAATTGAAGAAGAAGTAATTGCTGAGGAAAAAATAGAGCCTCCTAAAAAGGCAAGTATAATTGAAGAAGATGATGATGAGAGCATGGAGATACCTACATTCCTAAGAAGAAGAAGATAATATGTAAGCTTATAAAGAAGTCAATAGACTTCTTTTTATTTTGTTCAATTTAGATAGTTAGTTTGTGGCTAGACTTAAAAATATTTTTAAATATTGATAAAATTTAAAAAGTAAGTTTTTAGTATGAATTAAATCTAATAGGTATAGAAAAAAAATATAGTTATAGGAGTTAGTATAGTTTTTTATGATTAGACAAGAGTAATCTTATTTGTTAATATTAAATCTGAATTAAATGTAAACATTTGAGGAAAAAGACAAATTAAAGTCTGAAAGGGGATTAAGCATGATTAAACTAAAAAAGGTTCTTTCTTTAGTTATGGTAGGGATTCTATCAGTATCAATTCTTGCAGGATGTTCAAAAAAAGAAGATTCTAAAGGCAAAGAGGGTAAAGAAAAATTAGTTGTATGGTCTGCACCATTAACAGACCATGATGCAGATGCATGGAAGCCGATATTTGAAAAATTTGAAAAAGAAAATAACTGTGAAATTGAATTTCAGATAGTACCATGGGATAACTACGCAGAAAAATATGCAACAGCAATAAGTGCAGGTGAAGGTCCAGATATAGGATACATGTATGCAGAGATGTTTCCTCAATTTATAGAAATGGGTGCGGTAGAAGATTTAACACCTTATTTAGAAAAATCAGGAACTTCAGATAATTATCTATACTTAGATGATGCAAAAATGATGGGTGGTATTTATGGTTTACCTATAGAAGCTGCTAATCCAGGCGTATTGTACTACAATAAAGATATACTAGAAAAATTAGGAGAAAAACCTCCAAAAACATGGGATGATTTTAAAAGAATCTGTGAAAAAGCAACAAAAGATACTGATGGAGATGGAAAAATCGACCAGTGGGGTCTTGCACAAGGTTGGGGTTCTAAAGTATTTGGAAGCTTAAACTGGAACTGGTATCCGTATTTATGGCAAGCTGGTGGAGATATATATAATGATGATTTAAAATCAGTTAAATTTAATAATGCAGAAGGCTTGAAAGCTGCAAACTTTATAAATGATATGAAAAAGTATATTCCAGAAGATGCTTTATCAAAAGATAGTAATGAAATGATTGAAAGTGTATTTGGACCAGGAAAAGCTGCATTTACTATAATGCTATCCTCTGCTGCTACAAGTACTTTTGATAAATCATTCCCGGATTTAAACTGGGGATATGTAACATCATTAGAAGATAAGACAGTTGGAAGTTTTGCTTCAGTAGATGATTTAACATTAATGTCAGCATGTAAAAATAAAGAACTTGGATTTAAACTTCTTGAGTATATGCTAAGCAAAGAATCAATGGAAGCTTTCCACAAAGAAATACCTAGAGCTCCAGTTGCTAAAGGTGAAAAATACCAAGGAGACCCAAGATTTGAAGAAATGGTGACAAGAGATAAACATATGTATAGACCATTGACAGTTGGACCTCATGGAGTAGAGATATATGAATATTTATGGAAACAACTTCAAATGATGATAGCTGGAGACATAACTCCAGAACAAGCACTAAATGAATCTGCAAAATATGCAAATGGATTACTAGCACAATAATTTATATTTGAATTTACAGACTATATAATTTGATTTTATATAAGTAAAAGATTTACTTGATATATTATTAAATTATGTAGTCTTTTTTTGTAAATATACCAAAAGTAGAGCGAATAACTTCTACCTAGATATATTGGATTCTACAAAAAAGTCTATTTGTTTGGTATTAAAAAAATATCTTTTGACGACATAAAGTATAAGACATATATCATTGTTCTTTTTAAATAGAATTTGTTTTGGATTCGACCATCAAAAGTGACATAAAATTTTGTACATACTATCTTATAATATGTTTAAAGGTTTTAAGGGGGGATACATGGTGTATATTGAGTACTATGTTATAGAAAACCTAGTAATAAATTATATTATTATAAGTTGTACTTCTATTCTTACTAAAAGATATAATCCTAAAAAAAATAAGTTATTGGGGGCTAGTTTAGGAGGTGCCTATTCTGTTGCTTATTTGTATCCATCAATGAATATACTATTTACTGTACCATTTAAAATAATAATCATGAGTATAATAACTTTAATTTCATTTAGAAGTAAGAGCAAAAAAGATTATGTTCATGTAGCGTTAGTTTTTTATCTAGTAAACATTTTTATTTCTGGAAGCACTTATTTTATAATTTATTTTACAGGAATAAGTCACTTAAAAATATCTTTCTTAATTGCATGTACTTATGTGAGTTGTGAATTATTAAAATACATTTATAAAGATTTGAAAATGCTTAAGTACATTAAGGAGCTTACAAAGACTATAAATATAAACTTACTAGAAAAAAGTTTTTGCTGTAAGGCTTTAGTAGATAGTGGTAATTTGTTAAAAGACCCAATAAGTCAAAGTGATGTAATAATAGTTAAGTCTAGTGTGTTAGAAGGATTTATTCCAGAAAAACTATTAAATATTAATTATGAAGATATAGATATGAAGAAAGCACAAGAAATTATAGGAAGTTTAGATGATAAAACTTCAGGTAGAGTTAGAATAATACCTTATAAACATGCTGGAAGTAATAAGACAAGCATAATAATAGGCTTAAAAGCTGACTATATAGAAGTAGATGAGCAAAAGATAGGAAATATAATACTTGGTATTTCAAATTTTAATGATAGAGAATATGGAGCAATAATGAATCCAAATATATTGCCTGGATTTTAGGTGAAAATTTAAGGGGGACAAGGAATGTTACGATTGAAAGAAAGAATAATAAGCTTTATTACTATGTTAGGTATTAAATTAAAAATAATAAAGCCAAAGGGAATATACTATATGGGAGGGGCAAATATACTTCCTCCTCCATTGAAACCAGAAGAAGAAATGGAGCTTTTACAAAAGCTAGAAACGGATGAAAGTGTAAAGTCAATTTTAATAGAAAGAAATCTTAGATTAGTAGTCTACATATCGAGAAAATTTGAAAATACAGGTATAGATGTAGAAGATTTGATTTCAATAGGAACTATAGGTTTGATAAAAGCAGTTAATACTTTTAAACTGAATAAAAATATAAAATTGGCAACTTATGCTTCGAGATGTATAGAAAATGAAATATTAATGTACTTAAGAAAAAATAATAAAAAGAAAACAGAAGTATCATTTGATGAACCTTTAAATATAGATTTAGATGGAAACGAACTTTTATTATCTGATGTATTGGGTACAGAAAATGATGAAATATACAAAATAATTGAAGAAGAAATAGATAGAGATTTGTTGGTTATGGCACTTGACAGATTAAGTGACAGAGAAAAGCAAATTATGGAATTAAGATTTGGTCTTATTGATAAAGGTATTGAAAAAACACAAAAAGAAGTTGCTGGAATGCTTGGAATATCACAGTCCTACATATCTAGACTTGAAAAGAAAATAATCTCAAGGTTGCAAAAAGAAATGAAAAAATTTGTATAATGATAAATTAATTCTTCTTAAAAAGTATAAAAAAATTGGAAATGTAAATAATTTCAATAGATGAATACTTTTGAGAGAGGACTGAAAATATATGCAAGTTAATAAGGTTGAAATATGTGGTGTTAATACATCAGAACTTCCAGTTCTTAAAAATAAGCAAATGAAGGAACTTTTATTACAAATAAAAAATGGTGATGAAGAAGCCAGACAACAGTTTGTAAGAGGGAATTTAAGATTAGTCTTGAGTGTAATAAAAAAGTTTAACAACAGAGGAGAAAATATAGACGATTTATTTCAAATAGGTTGTATTGGTCTTATAAAAGCTATAGATAACTTTGATTTAAGCCAAAATGTAAGGTTTTCAACTTATGCTGTTCCTATGATTATAGGAGAAATTAGAAGGTATCTAAGAGACAATAACCCAATTAGAGTAAGTAGGTCATTAAAAGATATAGCATATAAGGCACTACAAGTTAGAGAAAGATTAATTAGAACAAATTCTAAAGAACCTACAGTATCAGAAATAGCAAAGGAATTAGAATTAGAAGTAGAATCAGTTGTAATGGCACTTGATGCCATACAAGACCCAATATCTCTGTTTGACCCAGTATATCAAGACAATGGAGATGCAATATTCGTTATGGATCAGGTTCAAGATAAAAAAGATACTGATGAAAATTGGTTGCAAGAAATATCACTTAAAGAAGCTATTAAGAAATTAAATAGTAGAGAAAAGTTGGTATTAGATTTAAGGTTTTACAAAGGAAGAACTCAGATAGAAGTTGCTGATGAAATCGGTATATCTCAAGCACAAGTATCAAGAATTGAAAAAAATGCTTTAAAGAATATGAGAAAATATGTATAAGTAATCCATGGACTGTAAACATTATTTTAATTTAAATGACCTATATAGGTCATTTTTTTTTACTTCGATACATATTTATTTTTAAAGAAAGGGTGAGTACAATATGATTAGAGTTTCTGATATAATGGAAAAAGAAATTATAAATGTAAAAAATGGAAAAAGGATGGGGTTTATAATAGACATAGACATGGATATTCACGAAGGTAAGGTAGTCTCATTTACCATTTTTGGAGATGGAAGTAGAAGTTTTTTTTCAAGAGGAGGGGATGAAGAAGTTATATTTTGGAATGATATACTTAAAATAGGTTGTGATACAATAATAGTAAATATAGGTTCAGAATTAAGCTTAGATGAGTTTGAGATATAGTTAAACAAAGGAGGAATATAGATGCAATGTCCTTATTGTAATTATAAAGAATCAAAGGTAATAGATTCTAGACATACAGATTTAAAATCTATCAGAAGAAGACGTGAGTGTGAATCATGTAAAAAGAGATTTACTACGTATGAGAAAATAGAAACAACTCCTTTAATGGTCATTAAAAAGGATAATAGTAGAGAATATTTTGATAGAGAAAAGATAAAATATGGATTGTTAAAAGCATGTGAAAAAAGACCTGTTTCTATTGACGAGATTGAAAGTATTGTTGTACATATTGAAAATGAAATAAATAAATGTTTTATAGAAGAAATTGAAACCAAAAAAATCGGTGAGATGGTAATGGATAAATTGAAAGAGTTAGATGAGGTTGCCTATGTAAGATTTGCTTCTGTGTATAGACAATTTAAAGATATAAATACTTTTGTAAATGAACTTAAAAGTATACTGATAGAAAAAGGAGACAAATGATGAAAGATTATATAAATATAAAAAATGTACAAGATATTAAAGAGTATGTTAATTTAAGTGGTAATTGTGAAGAACTTGATGAAAAATTAAATTCTGTAAATCTAGTTATAACATGTAAGAATATAGATGCAAAAAATAGAGAAGATATGTTAAAAGTATGTAAAGAATGTGATTTGACATTTGAAAATCTAACTAGTAATTCTCAAATACATTCAGATATAGTTAATATAGTCAATAAAGATACTATAGGGAAAAGAAGAGATGGAGATGCACTTATAACAAACTTGGAAAAAGTACCACTTTTACTGTTTACAGCAGACTGTGTACCTATATCAATTATAGATGCTAAAAATAAAGCCATAGGACTGGCTCATGCAGGTTGGAGAGGGACTTTTAGTAATATAGGTCATAAAACAATAAAATTAATGTCTGAATGCTATAAAACAGTTCCTGAAGATTTAGTATGTATAATTGGACCATCAATTGGACCATGTTGTTATGAAGTGTCTGAAGATTTAGTAGAAAAATTTAACACAATTCTTACAAATAATGATGAAAAGTTCTATATAATAAAAGAGGGAAGTTACTATTTAGATTTATGGAAAATTAATGAGTATATGCTTAGATGTAGTGGAGTTAAAAAAGAAAATATAATAAATTTAAATTTATGCACTAGTTGTAGAGCAGATAAATTCCACTCTTATAGAAAACATAATAAGGCATCAGAACGAATAGGAACGGTACTACAGATAAAATAGAGAGGAGCTTTTTAATGAATACTAAAGTGCTTGTTATAGACGATGAAATGCATATAGTTGAGCTATTAAAATTCAATTTGGAGGTGTCAAATTACGAAGTTAGTTATTCATATGATGGATTTGACGGATTTATAAAGGCTAAGGAAATTAAACCAGATTTAATACTTTTAGATTGGATGTTACCAAATATAAGTGGAATAGAAGTTTTGAGAAAAATAAGAAGTGATAAGGACTTAAAAAATATTCCTGTTATAATGCTTACTGCTAAAAATATGGAAAATGACAAGGTTGAAGGGCTTGAAATAGGTGCTGATGACTATATAACTAAGCCATTTAGTATAAAAGAGTTGTTAGCTAGGATTAGTTCTGTTTTAAGGAGATATAATTTGACTAGCTTAGGTGAAGAAAACAATATACTTACTACAGGTAATTTAAAACTAGATTTATCAAAACATGAAGTTACCAAAGGCTCTGAAAAGATAGAGTTAACTCTTAAGGAATTTGAATTGTTAAAATTATTAATTCAAAATAAAGGAAAAGTACTTTCAAGAAATTATCTTTTGGATAAAATATGGGGGTATGAATACTATGGAGAAACTAGAACAGTAGATGTTCATATAAGATATTTAAGAAAAAAAATAGAAGATGAAGATAAATCGGAAAAATATATAGAGACTATAAGAGGTGTAGGATACAAAATAGATTAAAAAGGTTATATTTTAGGAGTGTTATCTTGTGGAAGATTTAAATAGTATATATTTTTTTATTGTTATGTTGTCCATAGCCATTGTTATATTAGCTGTAAGATACACAATAACATTAAGGAAATATTTAAAAGAGTTTATATACGTCTCAAAAAAAGTAAGTAATAATGAATATCATGCTAGGCTTAACATATCAGCCAAAGGAGAACTTGGCGAATTAGCTAGAAATTTTAATCATATGATAAAGAATATGGATAAAACCTTAGAAGAAGTACAGTATAAACATTTACAGCTAAGGTCTATATTAAAGAGTATATCTCATGGAATTTTAGCTATAGATGTAAATGGAAATATACTTCTGATAAATGATGAAGCAAAAGAAATGATAAAGAGTGAACCAAATCAATTAGTTGAAGGTCATAATATTAATGTTGTAATAAAAGAAGAAGAAATATTAAAACAAATACTTCAATTTATTGGTTCTAAAGATAATGAAACTGCTAATATTACTACTAAAGATGATATCGTATATAAGATAAAAGTAGACCCAGTTTATCTTCAGAATACTAACAACGTAATAATAGGTTCGATAGTAAATATAGAAGATATTACTAAAAAAGTTAAACTTGAAAATATGAGAAGTGATTTTGTTGCAAATGTAAGTCATGAACTTAAAACACCACTTACATCTATAAGTGGGTTTGTTGAAACACTAAAGTCAAATGAAAATATAGATGTGAATACTAGAAATAGATTCTTAGAAATAATAGAAAGCGAATCAGATAGATTAAAAAGGTTGATTGATGATATATTGCTGTTATCATTTGTAGAAAATAAAGATACTCTTCTTATGGAAAATGTTGTAGTATATGATGTATTTAAAGAGGTATATGAAATAACTCAACATTCAGCTAGTGAAAAAAATATAGAAGTTTTATATAAATGTGATGATAAATCAATAAGTATACTATCCAATAAAGACTATATAAAGCAAGTGTTCTTAAACCTAGTTGATAATGCTATAAAGTATACCCAAGATAATGGGATTGTACAAGTTGTAGTGTTAAAAGATGAAGAAAAAATCGTAATTAAAGTTATAGACAATGGTGTAGGGATACCAAAAGAAGATGTAGAACGCATATTTGAACGATTTTATAGGGTAGATAAAGCAAGAAGTAGGGATGTAGGAGGAACGGGTTTAGGATTGGCTATAACAAAGCATATAGTCAAATCACTAAATGGATGTATAAAAGTAAAAAGTGAACTTGGCATTGGTAGCGAATTTATAGTTACAATATTACAAAAAAATTTCCTTAAATAGAAGGGAATTTTTTTTGTTTTTTGCACAAACTATATAAGAGAAGGAGCTGAGAAAATGGAAGAAAGTTTATTGAATGCAAATTTATTTAGACACTCTTTTATAGTTGCATTAGTTGTAGGAATATTATGTAGAGGATTAGTTTTAAGAGTTACAGACAAACAATACCCATCAAGACCACAAGATTATTTAGAACAGATAATTATATCTGGGCTTTCAGCTTCGTTAGGTGCTATAGCATTACCTGCACTTATAGATAAGGAGTTTGCAGCCTTGACATTTTTTGCAGTAGCAATACAACAGTTTCAAGGTCTTGCAGAACAAGAAAGAATAACACTAAAGAATATCGATAATGAAGAATTAGTACCAAAAGGAGACGCTTACGTTGAAGAAATAGCATCTACGTATGAATCTAGAAGTTATATAAGTCTTTTTTCTGCACTGGTATCTTCGATAGTTTATATCGTTTTTGCAAGAAAGTATGGCCTTAGCTTTTTTTATTGCACAATCTTAGCTATTGTGTCAGGAGCTATTGTTGGTTTGATTTTTAGAAGATTTTTAAGAAGGAACAGTATAGCAGATATAGCAGATATAGTTCCTGCAAAAATAAGTTTTGAAGGACCTATTTTAATGGTAAATGGTGTAATAATAACTAACATAGGTCTAGAAAGTACAAGAGAAAAGTATAGAAATGAATGTCTGGCTATAGAAGTTATACCAAGAGATTTAGGTGCATTTGGAATAGTAAATGATATAGGGCAAAGACAAGCTATAATACATAATCTATTTATTCATATGGGGATAGATAGAGATGTAGATGAGGTTGATATTGTTGCTATATCTAAGACCAATTTAGAAAAAAGTACTGTGGTTATACCATATATGCCAATACTCAAAGATATAGATGTCATGATAGATGTAGTGAAAAGTACACCTATCATAGAAACATCAAAAGGAAAGCAGAGTGATTTTTCTAGAAAGACTTTGTAGATTTACATGTAAAATTTCAAATTAAATATTTTAGGAGTGATTTAATGGATAGAGTATTTTTTGTTGCTGTTATTATTGGTATAACATCTAGAATTATAATGTTGAATTTAGACCAAAAACAGTATCCAACGCAACCAAATGTTTTACTATCTCAACTTATATTAGCATTCGTCGCTTCTTCATTAGGAGCATTATTGGTTCCAGCTCTTATAAATCGTTCTTATACATCTATAACTTTTTTATCCCTAGCAGCAGAGCAATTTAGACAAGTGAGAGCAAATAGAAGAAATACATTGCAAAACTTAGAGGAAGTTCAACTTGTAAAGAGAGGAGCTGCATTCATAGAAGAGATAGCTAGAACCTATGAAGTAAGAAATTATATGTGTATAGTTACATCTTTTTTAACAATAGGATTGTATTATGTAATACTTGCAGAAACGAAAATAAGTGAAGGAATGAGTTTGGTAATAAGTTCAATTTGTGGATTAGTGTTAGCCTTTATATTAAAAAAACTTCTTACTAGAAAAAGTATTGGAGACATAGCTGATGTAATGCCTGCTGAGATTAGTTTTGTAGATGAGTCTATATTGAAGGTAGGAGATTTAAAGGGAATAACAAATATAGGTCTAAAAAGTGATAGAGAAGTATATATTAATAGAGGTGTAGGAATACAAATAATTCCTAAAAATAAAGATTATGCTAATGCAGGGATATTATTTGACTCAGGTCAAAGACAGGCAATAGTATACAATATATATTCAAGGTTAGGTTTATATGGAGATTATGGAGAACCTTCATTCGTACCATTACCTAGAAGGAATAAAGAGGATGAAAGTATAATGATTGCTTATTTACCAGTAGATAAGAATGTGGAAAAAGTAATGGAAGCCGTAAAGTCATGCCCAATACTTTCAAGTTCTAAAGGAAAAAACTTATCACTAAAAAATTATAAAATAGGAAAGAAAGGAAGTGCATAAGATGGGAATGGATATAGGTTTAAATGAATATACACTAGCTATAGTTACGTTGGATAAGAATATGAAAAATGGTGGAGGTTGTCCAATATTTTATGCAAATGATGAGAAAGACTTACAAAATAAGGCATTGTTGATGTCAAAGTGTGTAGGTGGAATGGTTCATGATATGACAAATGGGACGTTAATCATAGTAAAACATTAAATTTATAAAATTTTTTTAAGAACAAATAATATTCAAATTTTTAAGAAACTTAAATTTGAATATTATTTGTTCTAATCTATTTTATAGCTATTTACTTATATTGACTATTAGAATTAAAATGTGTTATTATGACATGAAATGCTTAAAAATGCTATCATAAAATATAACAAATAAATAAATTGCATATTAAAATACATTATAATAAGCATTGATGAATACAAAAGAGTGGTGAAAATATTGGAAGTAAATGTAAAAAAAGTAAATAATATTATAAGTAAGGTTTATAAAGATAGTATTGCAGAAGAAATGGGTATAGAGGTAGGAGATTTACTTATATCTGTGAATGAACAGCCAATACATGATATAATAGAGTATAGATTCTTACTAAGTGATGAATATTTAGATGTAGAAATACAAAAAAAAGATGGCGAAGTCTACATATACGAGATAGAAAAAGACTATGATGAAGATTTGGGTGTTGAATTTACAAATCCGATAATTGACCAAGCTAAAAGCTGTAGAAATAAGTGTATGTTTTGTTTTATAGACCAATTGCCAGAAGGTATGAGAGAAACTCTTTATTTTAAAGATGATGATTCGAGATTATCTTTTTTACAAGGAAATTTTGTCACACTTACAAATATGAGTGAAGAAGATATAAATAATATTATAAAATATAGAATAAGTCCTATAAATATATCTGTGCATACAACTAATCCAGAGTTAAGACAAAAAATGATAAGCAATAAATTTGCAGGAAAATTATATGGTATAATGAAGAGATTGGCAGATGCTCATATAGAAATGAACTGTCAAATTGTTTTATGTCCAGGTATAAATGATGGAAAGGAATTGGATAGAACAATAAAAGAACTAGCTCAACTTTATCCATATGTAAACAGTGTTGCGATAGTTCCAGTTGGGATTACAAAGCATAGAGAAAATCTAGTAGAATTAAATATATTTAATGATAAGAGCGCAAGTAAAACTATAGAGCAAATACATCAAATACAACAGAAATATCTTGAAAAATTAGGTACTCGATTTGCATTTTTATCAGATGAATTTTATATACTATCTAATAGTGAATTGCCTGGATATGAAGAATATGAAGGTTTTTTACAGTTTGAAGATGGTGTAGGTATGATACGTAAGTTAAAAACAGAGATTGAAGAGTATCTAAATATATTGCCTGAGAATATTCTAAAAAGAGAGAAGAAAGTATCAATAGCTACTGGTCATTCTGCATATGAATTTATACAGAGTATGGCAGATGCTATGATGGACAAGTTTAAAAATCTTCAAGTAAATGTATATGAAATCAAAAACAAGTTTTTTGGAGAGACAATAACTGTATCAGGTCTTTTAACAGCTAAGGATTTAAAAGAACAACTTGAAGATAAAGAATTAGGAGAAGCTCTTTATATAACAAGAAGTATGCTAAAAGCAGATGAAGAAATTTTCTTAGATAATATTGAATTAAATCAATTAGAAGAACTTATGAGAATAAAAATTATCCCTTGTTTGAATGAAGGAAAAGATTTTGTGGATAAAATTTTAAAATAGAAAACAAAAGATGGAAGGAGAAATAAAATGAGTATAAGTAGGCCAGTTGTAGCTGTAGTTGGGAGACCAAACGTTGGTAAGTCTACAATATTTAATAAATTTGCAGGAAAAAGGATATCAATAGTTGAAAATACACCTGGAGTTACAAGAGATAGAATATTTGCTGAAGTAGAATGGTTAGATAAATATTTTACATTAGTGGATACAGGAGGAATTGAACCTGATAGCGAAGATATAATATTATCTCAAATGAGAAATCAAGCCATGCTTGCAATGGACATGTCACATGTAATACTTTTTATAGTTGATGGTAAAGCTGGAATAACAGCTGCTGATAAAGAAATTGCACAATTGCTTAGAAAGACAAAAAAACCAGTAATCTTAGTGGTTAATAAGATTGATAGTCAAAGTCAATTTGATAATATATACGATTTTTATGAGTTGGGATTTGGAACGCCTTTTGCAGTTTCAGGAGCCAATAGTATGGGATTTGGAGATTTATTAGATGAGATAGTTGAAAATTTTCCAGCAGGATTAGATACAGAGTATGAAGAAGATATAATAAGAGTAGCTATAACAGGTAAACCAAATGCAGGAAAAAGTTCTATACTCAATAAGATACTTGGAGAAGAAAGAGTAATTGTAAGTCCAATTGCAGGAACTACTAGAGACGCAATTGATACTTATTTTGAAAAAAATGGACAGAAATTTCTTCTAATAGATACAGCAGGGCTTAGAAGAAAAAGTAAAATATATGAGACAATAGAAAAATACAGTGTAATAAGAGCTATGAGTGCTGTAGATAGAGCAGATGTAGTATTGATAGTAATAGATGCATTAGAAGGTGTAACAGAACAAGATACAAAGGTTGCAGGTATAGCACATGATGAAGGAAAAGGATGCATATTTGTAATCAATAAATGGGATTTAATAGAGAAAGATAATAAGACTATGAGTAATTACACAAAAGATATAAAAGAAAAATTTCCATTTATGATGTATGCTCCAATCGTATTTGTTTCTGCAAAAACTAATCAAAGAATGAACAAGATACTAGATACAGTTGAATATGTGTCAAATGAACATTCTAAGAGAATATCAACTTCAGCACTGAATGAAGTAATTGGAGAAGCTGTAATGTTAAATCAACCACCATCTGACAAAGGTAGAAGATTAAAAATTTACTATGGGACTCAAACTGACATTAGACCTCCTAAAATTACATTGTTTATAAATGATAAGGATTTAACTCACTTCTCATATCAAAGATACCTTGAGAATAAGATAAGAGAAAATTTTGGATTTGAAGGAACTTCCATAAAGTTTGAGTATAGACAAAAAAATAAAAAATAAATATCTTAAAATATAACTAAAGGGGGGAAATTCAGTGGAGATATTTAGTTATATAATTATTGCTGTAGTTGCATATCTTTTAGGAAATATATCTACCTCATACATAGTTGCAAAGCGAATTGCTGGGGTTGATATAAGGACTCAAGGTTCTGGTAATGCAGGTTCGACAAATGTACTTAGGACACTTGGAAAAAGAGCAGGAGCAATGACATTTTTAGGTGATGTTCTTAAAGGTGTAATGGCTGTTTTAATATCAGAATTTGCAGCAAGATTGGTTGGAATAGATACTCTTTTAGCTGGATATCTGGCAGTTATATGTGTTGTAGCAGGTCATAATTGGCCAGCGGTTTTAGGATTTAGAGGAGGCAAAGGTGTTGCAACTTCACTAGGGGCAATGCTAGCTGTAAATCCAGTAATAACACTAATGTGTCTAGCAGTATTTATATTGGTGGTAGCTATAACAAAGTATGTTTCATTGGGTTCTGTTGTAGGAATAGGATGTTCACCAATATTTATGATTATGGTAAAAAATAAAGCTGGTTTAATAGTAGCTCTGTTCTTAACTGCATCAGTAATATATAATCACAGAGCAAATATAAAGCGATTATTAAATGGGACAGAGAGAAAAATTGGTCAAAAGAAAGAATAGTAAATATATTATACTCAGGTGGTGTTAAACATGGAGAAAGTATGTGTATTAGGTACTGGAAGCTGGGGAAGTGCATTAGCTTTAGGGCTTGCAAAAAAAGGTAATGATGTGAGCATGTGGACTCGAAAAGAGGAACAAGCTAAAAAAATAAACAGAACTAAAGAAAATACAGACTATTTACCAGGAGTATTATTTCCAAATAATATAACTATAAGTACTGATATAGAAAAAACTATAAAAGATTGTAAGGTGATAGTTTTAGCAGTTCCATCACAGGCTGTAAGAAGTACTTGCCAAAAAATAAAACCATTTATAAAAGAAGGACAAGTTATTGTTAATGTAGCTAAAGGTCTTGAAAAAGGGACTGGGCTTAGATTATCTCAAGTCTGTGAAGAAGAATTACCACAAAATCCATATGTAATACTATCTGGGCCATCTCATGCTGAAGAAGTAGCAAGGGATATTCCTACTACCGTAGTAGTTGCTTCTAAAGATTTAAAAATAGCACAGATGATACAAGATTTATTTATGAGCCCTAAACTTAGAGTTTATACGAATCCAGACATAGTTGGAGTAGAACTTGGAGGAGCATTAAAAAATATTATAGCATTTGGAGCTGGGATATGTGACGGATTAGGGTATGGTGATAATGCAAAAGCTGCCCTTATGACAAGAGGTATTAGTGAAATGAGCAGACTTGGAATTGCTATGGGAGCTAATATGTCTACCTTTGCAGGTCTTTCAGGTATTGGAGATTTAATAGTTACTTGTACAAGTATGCATAGTAGAAATAGAAGAGCTGGTATACTCATAGGTAAAGGTATGAGTTTAGAAGATACTTTAAAAGAAGTAAAGATGGTTGTAGAAGGCATAACTGCTACTGAAGTAGCACATGATGTTTCTGAAAAATTAGATATAGATATGCCTATAACTAATGCTATATATTCTGTAATAAAGAAAGGTTCAAATCCTAAAGAAGTTGGAATAGAACTAATGATGAGAAGTAAAAAGCATGAAATGGAAGAAGTAGTTTTAGGTGATGATATATAAACTATTGTATAATAAATAATAAATTTATTTTAGGGGTGTCTCAAAATGAACTTTTTAGTTTACGAGGCACTCTTTTTTATATGAAATTAAATATATTTTTATTATTTCAACAATAAAAAAGGCTTATCTCTATTTTGAGACAGCCATATTTTAATTTTATTTAGCATGTTTTATTATGTATTCAATAGAAGAAATCATTTTCATAGTTAATTCATCATCATCAGAATTTTTTCCTGTGTTCTTTTTTAAGAATAATAGATTTTGATAAAAAGAAATAATTATATCATTGATTATGTCTAAATCTTTAGCTGGTATATATCCAGTATCTACAAGGTTGTTTAATAGTATCTTATTTCTTTCCTTTATACTTTCTCCTGTAATCATTAAAGATATGTCACTATCATGAATACCTAAATCTTCTGGAAACATATCATAATATTGTTTTGTTATATAGCTAAGTTCATCACTAGACAAGTTAAAAAATACCTGGTAAAAAGCTTGAGCATTATCAAAAGAATGCTTACAAAATAATTTCCACATAATTATATATTTCTTATATTCATCATTGACATTTTCTATACATCTTGAAATATTCAAGTTATAATCTTTAAAATATTTTATAGATGCAAATGATATTAAATGGTCTAAATTTTTAAAGTATTTATATAGAGTTGAACTATTATAGCCAGCCATATCTGCAACCTTACGAAGTGTAATATTTTCTATACCTTCGTTTTCCATAATATTTTGAGCAGCTTCTATGAAATACATCAATATCCTTTTCTTTTGTAATTCTTTATTTGTCATTTTATTCACCTACAAATAATCAATATAGTTTATATAATCGTGATTTTATCATTAAACTTACCATAAATCAAGAATAATATTACAAAATACAATGTATACTCGTTATATTTTAGATAATTTAAAATCACTAGAATATAAAAAATTTTTTAAAATAAAATCATGATTGACAAAATAATCATGATTATGATAAAATAATCACAAATAAAATTAATTTACATACAAATACGACAAGTACTAAAAATATTAAGAATTTTAAAATAATATATTCATCCTTGTTGTATTGAATAAATTATCTGAATATTAAGAAAGAGGTGCATTATGTCAAATAATATGAGACTAGAAAGATTGAGAAAGTACATGAATGAAAAAAGCATTGAAATTGCTTTAATATTTGAACCAGACAATCAATTTTATATTAGTGGATTTAAAGCAATAACTTATTCTAGACCAATTGTAACAGTAGTAACTCAAGATAAAATAGAATTAATAGTACCTGGATTAGAAGAATTACATGCTAAAGAAGTTGCAAAAGTTGATAATGTATATGTGTATTATGAAATACCAGAAATGAAAGAACATGGAATATCACATAAACATTACTTAGATATAATTTTAAATAAATACCCTAAAGGAACAACTGTTGGAATAGAAAAAGATATAGTATCTGCAAGCTTTTCAGAGTATATAACTGATAAGTCATTTGCTATCAAAGATGTTGGAAGTAAAATATTTGAAATGAGATATGTAAAAGATGCAAAAGAAATAGAATTTTTGAAGATAGCAGGTTACCTATCTGATATAGGAATAAAAGGGTCTTTAGAAAATGTTAGAGTTGGGATGAGTGAATTGGAGTTTGACGTTGCAGGGGATAATGCTTTACTAAAATATGTTTCTGAAAATTATCCTGATACATATATAGGATTTGCAAACTGGACTTGTTCAGGGATTGATAGAACAGCACAACCTCATTTAGATTCCAATACTAGAATACTTCAAAGAGGAGATATAGTAATACATAGTAGACAGGTTTGGTATGAAAACTATAGAGCAGAAAATGAAAGAACTTTTATTATAGGCAAACCAACAGAAAGACAAAAAGAAGTGTTTAAGATTGCAGTAGAGGCTCAACAAGCTGGATTAGATACAATAAAAGCTGGTATACCAGCAAGAATGGTGGATGAAGCAGCAAGAGCTGTTGTTGCAAAGTATGGTCTAGAGTTATATTCAAATCATAGAATTGGTCATGGTTTAGGTTTATCAGAACATGAAGAGCCATATTTAAGATTTGACAATGAATTAATATTAGAAGAAGGAATGGTATTTTCTATGGAGCCAGGGATATATATACCTGGAGTTGGAGGATTTAGACACTCAGATACAGCAATAGTAGGTAAGAATGGTGCTACAATTATAACTAATTATCCAAGAAGTGTTGAAGAACTTATACTTGATATTTAAGTCAATACATTGTGTATGAGTCTGAATAAATTTGAAATTGGAGGAATTACAGTGAAAAAGAAAATTGGATTTTGGGATTTAGTATTTATGAATATATCAGCACTATTTGGGATTAGATGGATAGCTAAATCTACTGCCTCTAGTTTTGGATTGGGTCTTGGTTCTATACCAGTTTGGTTATTGTTTGCTTTTATATTCTTTGTTCCTGCATCACTTATATGTGCAGAGTTGGCTGCAACATATCCAAAAGATGGTGGACTTGGAGAATGGGTTAAACAAGCTTATGGAGAGAAGTGGGGATTTATGGTGTCATGGCTAAATTGGACATCAAAGATATTTTGGTATTCTTCTTTCTTGACTTTTTTAGCGATAAATATTGCATATATGCTTGGAAATCCAGATTTATCAAACAATAAGATGTTTATTTTAGCACTTTCACTCATAATATTTTGGCTGTTGTCCTTAGTAAGTACTCGTGGGATGGCATTTGGAAAATTTTTTACGAATACAGGAGCATTAGGTTCTACAATTCCTGCTATATTACTTATAGTGATGGCATTTATGTCTGTAGTTATTCTCAAAAAAGCTCCATCAGCATCGATATATACAATCCAAAATATAATACCAAAAATAGATGCCAATTCATTAGTTTCTATATCTGCTATAATATTTGCATTATCAGGAGCTGAAACGACTGCTAATTTCATAACCGAAATGGATAATGCTAAGAAAAACTTTCCTAAAGCTATATTAACTGTGGCTGTTTTAATAGGAGGAATCTATATCTTAGGTTCAGTAGCAATAACAATGATACTTCCTCCAGATAAAATTGCAGCATCTACAGGGATACTAGATGCATTAGCTAAAGTTGCACAAGATTTAGGTATAGGAAGTTGGTTTATAAGAATAGTAGCATTTGGAATAACTTTATCAGTACTAGGAGCATTAATACTTTATATAGCAGGTCCAGTAAAGATGCTTTTTGGAAATGTAAGAGAAGGTGTATTTCCTAAGCAATTGACTGTTACAAATAAATACAATATACCATCAAATGCAGTAATAGTTCAGGCTATAATAGTGAGTCTACTTCTTGTAGGAACAAACTTATTACCATCAGTAGATAATATATACAATGTTCTTGTTACTATGACAGCATTAACAGCATTATTTCCATATGTCTTGCTTTTTACATCTTATATTAGACTTAGAAAGACAAGACCAAATGAAGAAAGACCATATTCAATTGCAAAAAGTGATTCAGTTTGTATCAATATTGCCAGAATGGTACTTGTAGTAACTGTAGTTGGCATACTTTTCTCAACGGCACCAGTTATGGAGACTTTAAAAGATAATATAATCTATGAGATTGAAATGATAGGAGGAGGTCTTTTTGTTATAATAACAGGTTTAATGCTATGGAAGAACTATGAAAAAAAGATATCTAATAACTCTGGACGTTAGTATAAATAAAAATATAATTATTATGGTGAGCTAAAAGAGTTTACTTTTAGCTCATAACTCACCATAAATTATTGATAGATTAACCTAATATATTAATAAATATTCCGAAATATTGAATAAACAATACAATAAGCAATAATTAATTATCATGAAAATTTACAGGTATTTACATAAGGAGGAAGTATGTCAGTTGAAGTAAATAAACCAAGCATTTGGAAAAATTTCAAAGTCTTGATAATACTCTTTGTAGCAGGAGCATTTATATATGCTTTACCATATTTAAAGAATTATTATTATGATACTTTTGCACAAGCATTTAATCTTACAAATACACAAATGGGAAGCTTAGGAAGTATTTATGGTCTACTTGCAATGGTATCATACCTTTTTGGTGGTTTTTTAGCAGACCGTATTTCAGCCAGAAAATTGCTTTCAGGTTCTTTAATTATTACAGGAATATCTGGTCTTGTATTAACACTTTATCCTCCATATATTGTTGTGTTTTTAATCCATGCCTTATGGGGAATAACAACAATACTTACTTTTTGGCCAGCTCTTGTAAAAGCTGTTAGAATGTTAGCATCTGAAAATGAACAAGGAAAAGCTTTTGGATTTATGGAAAGTGGTCGTGGAATTACCAATGCAATTCATCTATCTCTAGTATTGATACTATTTGGGTATATTTCATCAAAAGTAAGTGATAAATCTGGTCTTACAGCTATTATAGTATTATACTCGGCAATAAATGTAATAGTTGGAGTATTAGTATTTTTCAAATTAAAGGATAATGAAAAAGAGGTATCAGCAAAATTTGATAAAGAAGCCTTTTTTGCAGTAATAAAAATGCCTCATACATGGATAATAACAATAATAATGTTTTGTTCATATTCAGCTAATATGTCATTTTATTATTTTACGCCTTATTCAACTGAAGCATTTGGAGCTACTGTGGTGTTTGCATCTGCAATCTCAATATTAGCTCAGTATTGTAGACCAGTAGCATCAGCTGCTTCTGGATTACTTGGAGATAAAGTTGGTTCATCAAAGATTATATCTTATGGATTTATACTTATGATTGCAGGTCTTTTAGGTGTAATATTTACACCAACAAAATCATCTATGATTTATATACTATTGATTGGATGTGTTGCAATATATGTATCTATGTATGCAATTCAAGGTTTACACTATTCGTTACTTGAAGAAGGTAATTATTCATTATCAATATCAGGAACTGCTATAGGAATAGTTGCTACATTAGGATATCTTCCAGAAGTACTTTGTCCTTTAGCAGCAGGGAAGATATTGGATGCATTTCCGGGTGTAACTGGATATAGGTACTACTTCATAGTTCTTACTATAGTAGCCATAATTGGATTGGTGTTTACATTTATATGGATGAACATGACAAAAGAAAGACGTAAAGAACTTATTGAGATGAATAATAATTCAAATGAAAATACTACTAAAGTCAGTTAATATAATACACTACTATTTGGACCAGCAATATTAATTTAATTTACATTGAAATTTACAAATTTCTATATGTAAATTAAATTAATATTGCTGGTCTTTATTTTTCTATTTTAAGAATATTAACCCTTAACTCTAAATATAATTTAATAAGATTAGATGTATAGGAGGAATAATATGAATAATAACATATACGAAGATATATCCAAAAGGACTCAGGGGGATATATATATTGGAGTAGTTGGACCTGTAAGAACAGGAAAATCAACTTTTATAAGAAAATTTATGGAAAAGTTGGTTATACCTAATATAGACAATGAATTTAAAAAGGATAGAACAAGAGATGAGATACCCCAAAGTGGTTCAGGTAAAACGATAATGACAGTAGAACCAAAATTTGTACCAGCAGATGGTGTAGAAATAAAAATAAAAGACACAGTATCTTTAAAAGTAAGAATGGTAGATTGTGTTGGATACATAGTTGAAGGAGCTTTAGGGCATGAGGAAGGTGGAAAACAAAGATTAGTATCCACTCCTTGGTCACAAGAAGCTATGACATTTGAAAAGGCAGCAGAGATAGGAACTAAAAAAGTTATAAAAGACCATTCTACAATAGGGATAGTTGTCTTGACAGATGGTTCAGTTACTGGAATTGACAGAAAAAGCTATGTAGAACCAGAAGAGAGAGTTATACAAGAATTGAAAAATCTTAAAAAACCATTTGCAGTGGTTTTAAATACGTTAAGTCCAAAAAGTGAGGAAACGAGTATGCTTAGAAGTGAATTGGAAGAAAAGTATGAAGTTCCAGTTCTTCCAATGAATGTGGTTGAAATGGAAGAAGAAGATATAGAGGAGGTTATGGAAGCTGTATTATATGATTTTCCACTTACAGAAATAAGAATCAACTTACCAAAATGGGTTGAAGGTCTTGAAAGAAATCATTGGATAAAAAGTAGCATAATAACAACATTAAAACAAAGTATTATAGATATAGGTAAAATAAGGGATATAGAAGGTATTATACAAGGATTTTCTGAGTTAGAGTTTTTGGAAGATACAGGTGTTGATAATGTAGAGCTAGGAGAAGGTGTTATAAATATTGATTTACAGACAAAGCAAGATTTATTCTATAATGTCCTTGAAGAAAAAAGTGGATTTAAAATTGAAGGAGATTATCAACTGCTTAGTCTGATAACTAGACTATCTAAAGTTAAAAATGAGTATGATAAAATAGAAAGTGCTTTAATAGATGCCAAGATAAAAGGATATGGAGTAGTAGCTCCTTCCTTAGAAGAACTTAGTCTGGAAGAACCAGAAATAATGAAACAAGGAAAACAATATGGTATCAAGTTAAAAGCCAATGCACCATCACTTCATATTATAAAAGCAGATATATCTACAGAGGTTTCTCCAATAGTTGGAAATCAAAATCAAGGTGAAGAGATGATAAAATATCTTATGGAAGTATTTGAAGAGCAACCAGCAGATTTATGGGAATCAAATATGTTTGGTAAATCACTACATGACTTAGTAAAAGAGCAATTACAAAGTAAATTATATACTATGCCAGAAGAGATAAGAGTTAAAATGCAAAAGACTTTACAAAAAATTGTAAATGAAGGAAGTTCTAATATTATAACTATTTTGTTATAAAAATATAGCTACTTATTAAAGTGAAACGTCTGTTTGCTTTAGTAAGTAGCTTTTTATTTATAACAATTAATAAAGATACTTATATAAATTGACAATAATTGATAATTGTGGAAAAATTATAGTGGGTGAAGTATATGTTTCGACAGGATTGTTTCAAAGCTAAAAATTTCTAGGAGTGTAAGATGAAAAAGTATGAGATATTTATTTTTATGAGTATAATAGTTTTGTGTTTTATAAGTTTTCCACATAAAGTTTTTGGACAAGAGGAAAATTGTCTTGAAGATTTTGAAAGGTGGGTTCAAGAAAATAAAAATAATAAAGAAGAAATAGTTTATACTCTTTCTTGTGATATGGTAATAGATGAAGAGTTTAGATTTTATATTCCTTATGACAGTAATTTTACAATAGATACCAACAAATATAAAATATTGATAAAAAATCATGGGAGATTTATTATTGATGATAATGAATTGAATATAATAGGTGAAGGAGGAAAAGAAGGAGTAATACATATAGAAAATGGTGGAAGTATAAGTATTGGTATAAACAACATAATTGCTACTGATGGGACAGCCTTATACGTTGAAGAAGGAGGAGACTTACATATTAAATCATCCTACGAATCTGTTGAAAAAATAAAGGCAAATGGAAAAGATGCAATAGGAATTTATACTGAAAATGATATTAGAATACTAAATAAGGATATTGAAGTGAATGGAGAACATGCTATAGGTGTTTATTCTAAAGGTGATGTTGAGATAGAAGAAACTTCAATAAAAGCATATAGTAGCAACAATGAAAGTGGGTTACTAAGAGATAATAATAAGTTGGCACAATCAATTATATCAGAAAGTAAGAAAGTTTATATAATTGATGATTATAATGAGCTTATACCCTCTATAGCTGAAGATTCTGGCTATGATATTGTGAAATGTTGTCATAGGGGAATTGGTGTATTTAGTGATGAAATAAAAGTAAGTAAAGATGATAAAATAGAAAATATAAAATTTCCCAAATATATGGTATTAGAAACATCTAGTGGTAATCGACTTGATATAGATGTAGAATGGGATTTTACTGATTATTATGAAAAGTTGGAAAAGGGAGAAAATTTTAATATAACAGGAAAGTTTAAAACAGAAATGTTAAATAAAGAAAAAATTATAATAAATGATGATGTAGTTCCTATTTTGAATGTATCTGTTATAGAGAAAAAACCAATAGACAATTTGGAACTGGAATTTCAAAATACAAAAAATGGATATGTAGCTGTTTTATTTTATGATATGCCGTATAGTGCAAGTAAGGTTTTTGTTGAATATTCAAGCGATGGAATCAATTGGATATCTGAAGAACAGGAGGATATTAGAGATCAAGCTATACTTT
Organism: Clostridioides difficile ATCC 9689 = DSM 1296; assembly: GCF_001077535.1. Taxonomy (GTDB): domain Bacteria; phylum Bacillota; class Clostridia; order Peptostreptococcales; family Peptostreptococcaceae; genus Clostridioides; species Clostridioides difficile. The sequence goes on along the minus strand of NZ_CP011968.1, from coordinate 2,892,185 downwards.
TTTTTGAAGATTTTAAGTTGCGTTGTTTTAGAGTAAAAGTTGTAGGAGGATTAAAAGAAGGGTATTCAAATATAGTTTTTAAACCAGGATTTATAATGGGAGGCGGAGACAACCAAGAGACACCAGATGATGAACGGGAAAATGATGATATTGATGGTGACCGTGGAGGAGGAGGTAGAGACGACCCGGATAGAGATGAGGATGATAACAATCAAGATGGGAATAATGGAAATGAAAATAATGATAGTAATAACAATCAAAACAATAATAATGAAAATAATAATAATGAAAATAATAATAATGAAAATGATAATTCTGATGAGAAACAACCAAATACTCCTAAAGATGATGTAGAATCAAGTACTGATAGCAATGAAAATAAAAATCCTCATGATATACCTAAAGATGGTAATAAAGAAAATAATTCTGATAAAGAAAAAGGATTTTACAATAAAAATTCAATTACAGAAAATGATGATAATTATGATTTAAGCTCAAAATCAGTATTTGGTACCAATGAACATTCTTTTCCTTATAGGGAAAGTATTTCTAACAAAAATCAAGATACAAATAAAAATAAGTCAAATATAAGTGATTATGATGGAATAATAAATAATAATTATAAATTAGAATCTAAAGAATATAATCTAAAAAAAGATATTATTTTTTTATTTTGTATACTAACACCAATTATGATTGGTTCTATATTAATTGTAAATCCTGATACTAGAAAAAGTATAATTAAATTCATAAAATTAAAAAAATAATTTTTAGAAAGGTATTATTTAGAAAATCATGAGATTGCTAAGTAATACCTTTCATTATTATGAAAACTGTATTTGTTGTTGAGAAAACATATATAATATATGAATTTTCTAAATAGTATAAAAATAATAGAATATTGAAAAAAAATTGACAAATGAATGTATAGGTATTAAAATATATTAAATATATACATAAAAAGTGGTTTACTAACAAATAAATGAAATATATGTTAACACATAGTTCAATTTGTAAAAATATAAGATTTATAAAAAAATAAGGGAGGATATTATTATGAAAGCAATTTTAACAGTAATTGGAAAGGATAAACCAGGTATAGTGGCAGGAATTAGTGATGAATTATACAAGCAAAATATCAACATAGTAGATATATCACAAAAAATATTACAGGATTATTTTACTATGATTATGATAGTTGATTTAGAGAAATCATTAAATTCTTTTGAGAAAACGGTTGAGGACTTGGTTGAAAGAGGTAAGAAATTATCAGTGGATGTAAAAATTCAGCGAGAAGAAATATTTAATTCAATGCATAATCTGTAGTAGACAGTAAGGGGAGGTGATAATAGTGAATGTAGGAAATATACTTGAAACAATAAAGATGATAGATGAAGAACAGTTGGATATAAGAACTATAACTATGGGGATTTCTTTATTAGATTGTATAGACCCTGATGGAGATAAAGCTAGAGAAAAAATATACAATAAGATTATGAGTTCTGCTAAAGATTTGGTGAAGGTTGGAAAAGATATAGAGCGTGAATTTGGTATCCCAATTGTAAATAAAAGGGTATCAGTAACTCCAATTTCCATTATTGCAGGTGCAACAGATGAAAATGACTATGTAAAGTTTGCACAGACATTGGATAAGGCTGCAGAGGATTTAGGTATAGATTTTATTGGTGGATTCTCAGCATTAGTTCAAAAGGGATATACAAAAGGTGATAAGATACTAATTAAGTCAATTCCAAAAGCTCTAGCAAGTACTAATAAAGTATGTGCTTCAGTAAATGTAGGTTCTACAAGATGTGGTATAAATATGGATGCAGTGAAAGAAATGGGAGAAATCATAAAAGAAACTGCAGAATTAACAAAAGATGCAAAAGGTTTTGGTTGTGCAAAATTAGTAGTATTTTGTAATGCAGTAGAAGATAATCCATTTATGGCAGGAGCTTTCCATGGTGTTGGTGAGGCTGATAGAATTATAAATGTTGGTGTAAGTGGCCCTGGTGTTGTTAAGAGAGCTTTAGAGAAAGTAAAGGGAGAGCCTTTTGATGTTGTTTCAGAAACAGTTAAAAAGACTGCATTTAAAATTACAAGAGTTGGACAACTTGTGGCAAAGGAAGCTTCTAGTAGATTGGATGTTCCATTTGGGATAATAGACTTATCACTAGCTCCTACACCTGCTATTGGTGATTCAGTAGCAAATATATTAGAGGAAATGGGTCTTGAAGTTGTTGGTACTCATGGGACTACAGCAGCATTAGCACTTTTAAATGATGCTGTTAAAAAAGGTGGAGTAATGGCATGTTCACATGTTGGAGGACTTAGTGGAGCGTTTATACCAGTATCTGAAGATGCAGGTATGATTGATTCTGTTATTAAAGGTGCTTTAAGTATAGATAAGCTTGAAGCAATGACTGCTATTTGTTCTGTAGGTCTTGATATGATAGCTGTGCCAGGAAATACTACAGCAGGTACGCTTGGAGCCATGATAGCTGATGAGGCAGCAATAGGTATGATTAATAATAAGACTACAGCCGTTAGAATTATACCAGCCCCAGGATGTGATGTAGGTGATATGGTAGAATTTGGAGGACTTTTAGGACGAGCACCAGTAATGCCTATAAATACAAATTCATCTGAATTATTTACTCAAAGAGGAGGAAGGATTCCAGCTCCTATACATTCATTTAAAAATTAGTTATATTACATATAATAATATTTAATTAAATATTTAGATGGTTAAATTAAAGAAGTCTATGCATTTAAATATTATATAAGATAATGAACTTTGTTAAGATAATAAACTTTAAAAATTAGTTGTTAAGATTATGGCAAAAATAAAGCGATACATGGACATTTAAAAATTCATGTATCGCTTTTATTTTAATAATATCTAATTAATATAAAATTTTTTATGTATCTAAAAAGTTATGCTATCTAACTAGTAATAAACTATACTAATTTTTATTCCTAATATATCAACCAAATAAAAAACTAAACAAAAATCTAAATAAAAATAATAAATAAAAATTTATCTAAATATTCAACACACATAATAATCATAAACATAAATAAAAAATAAAACGTTTGCAATTAATAAAATTGCCTACAATATAAAACTCTACTACTTGAGATATAAATTTATAAATCCTATTGTTTTTTAAGCAATTTCTTCTTCTACATCAGTACCACGTATTTCACCAGCAGTAAGAACTTTAAAGGTACTGAATATTTTTGAACCTAAAAATCCTGCAATTACATTGAATAAAGCACATAAACCAGCTGTTATAAGAACTTGTTGAACTGGATTATAAGCAAACATTATAGCAAAACCAGCCACAGGTGTAGCTGTACCTGGTGTCATGTTTACAAGACCCATCAAGGCTACAATGATACCAGAAAAGGCTCCTCCAAAGAAATTAGTAGAATATATAGGTATTGGATTAGCTGAAATTATGTCTGATTGGGTTAATGGTTCAATAGCAACAGATATAATATCTTTTTTAGAACCTAATTTCAATTTTGCAAATAGTGTTGAGTTCATAAAAGCTGAACCAAAAGCACCTAATGCTCCTATTGCCATAGGAAGACCAGTAAGACCAATTATAGATGTAAGAGCCATTGAACTAAGTGGAGACGTTCCAACTACTGTTATTAGACCTCCTAGTATAATTCCCATTATTATAGGGCTAATGTTGGTAGCTTCTATCAAAACTTGTCCAATTTGTAGTAGTGTACTATTAACTAATGGGTCTACATTTGATGCTATAAGACGAGATAGTGGTGCACATAGAAGAATTACAACCACTAAATCCACTCCAGGTGGCACTTTTTTCTCTATAAACTTAATTAAGAAAGAAACAAAGTATCCAGCAACGAATCCAGATAATATAGAAAAATCTAAACAAGATAATCCTATTAAAACTGCATAAACTGGAGATACACCTAAGGCTAAAGGCACAAGTATAGCAGCAGCAACTCCACCAAGACTACCATTAGCAGCTCCAACACTTCTAAAAAATTCCATACCTAAAACATCACCAAGTAAAGAAAGGTTGAATGCCTCTACTAAGAAAGTAGCACATGCAGCGTTTGCTAGAGCTCCCATAGCCTTCATACCATATGGGGCCTTGTAACTAAAAATTGTGAAACAACATAGAACCAATAAAAGTAAACCTGTTCCTAATAAAATTTCTGACATAAGAAAATCCTCCTTGTATTTTTTTTAGGACATAAACTTTTGTTATGATAACGTTATCCTGATTCGTAAATGATTACCTAAATAAATGTCAACATAACAAAAGTTATTTTAAATCTTAATTGGTTTTATATTGTATCTAAAAATAAAAATAACTATAAAAACATATAAAGTAAGCTTAACGTATAAAATGTAAATTAAACTTATACTTTATAATACAATTATATATAAATAATGCAGTCTTGTATAGGAAGATTGATAAAAAATAAATTTAATATGGAAAAAATAATTATTAGAACGTAAAATATTAGCTTATAAAAAAGGAATAAACATTTTTTAGAAGAAGTACTTATAATGAAAGTAATTTTATAGGGGGAGAGTCTTTGAAAAAGGTAAAATATACCAGATTAGTGATACTTGGTATTCTTATATATTTAGTATTTAATATATTAGTAATGATAATTAGCAAAAATGTAAATACGTTGGTGTTAAAAAATGAAAAAGTTGATGCAAAGATTCATGTAAAAGGAAGTATAGAAAAAGATGCCAATGACCAGAGTAATTATCTATCTACATACATCAGTAAAGAAGATTCTAATAACTTTGAAAAAAATCAAAATGTAATAATTGAATATCATGAGCAAAAATTAGATGCAAAAGTTTACAAAATATATGAAAATAATAATAAAATAATGGTAAAATTAAAAATAAGTAACCAAATTGTTGCAAATCAGGATACAAGTGTCGAAGAATTTGATATAATATATAATCAGATGGAATGTTTAAAAATACCTAAAACTTCTATAAAAACAAAAGACAATAAACGTGGTGTATATGTAATTGATGAACAATCACAAAGTGTAAAATTTGTCATATTAGAAGGAATAACTTATGAGAATGAATCTTCTGTATTTGTGGATTATTATAAAAATGACATAAATGGAGTTACAAGTGTTAATCTATATGACAAAATAATTTTAAGACCTAACAGTATAAACACAAATATAAGGATAAAGTAGGTGATAATAATGGGTTCTATTAAAGATAATTTGTCTGAGATAAGAAACAAAATTGATAAAGCTGCAAAAAAAGTAGATAGAGACAGCAAAGAGATTACCCTTTTGGCAGTCACAAAGACTGTTGATGTAGACTTAGTCAATGAGGCAATGAGGGAAGGAATCACTTCTGTTGGTGAAAATAAACCCCAAGAATTAGCTAGAAAGTATGATATTATAGGTGATAAATTAAACTGGCACCTGATAGGAACTTTGCAAACCAATAAAGTTAAGTACATAATCGATAAAGTTTGTATGATACACTCTTTAGATAGAATTGCATTATGCGAAGAAATTCAAAAACGTGCAGAACAAATAAACAGAGAAATAGATTGCTTAGTACAAGTGAATATATCTAAAGAAGAGTCTAAGCATGGACTTGATAGAGAAGAAGTTGTAGACTTTGTCAAAGAAGTGTCAGAAAAATATAAAAATATAAAAATAAAGGGTCTAATGACAATGGCACCTTTTATAGAAGATGAAGATGAGATAAGAGGTGTATTTAAAGGTCTTAAAGATTTATCAAAACAAATAAAAGAACTAAACATCCCTAATGTAGGGATGGATGTTTTGTCAATGGGAATGAGTCACGATTATGAAATTGCTATAGAGGAAGGGGCTACCATTGTTAGAGTTGGAACATCAATCTTTGGAGAAAGAAACTACAATAAAAAATAATTACTCAAATTTGAATAAATTTTAAGGAGGAAGTTAATAATGTCAAATGGAATAATATCTAAATTTAAGAATTGGATAGTTGATGAAGAAGAAGATTACATTGAAGATGAATATGAAAGTGGCATGGACGATATAGTTCAAGAAGAAGAAATGAACAGTGGCTTTAGTACTACAAAAGCAAATAAAATTGTAAATTTACATACAACTAGCCAAATGAAAGTTGTAATAGTTGAACCTAAGGTTTATGATGAAGCTGCAACTATAGCAGACCATCTAAAACAAAGAAGGGCAGTTATAGTGAATTTGGAAGGATTGACTAATTCTGAAGTTCGTAAATCTATATTTAACTTTATGAATGGGGCAGTTTATGTCTTAGATGGAAGTATACAAAAGGTTTCTAAATCAATATTTATACTAGCTCCTAATAATGTGGATATAGATGCAAATATGAAAAAAGAATTAGAAAGTAAAGCATTCTTCCCTTGGCAAAATAAATAGTAAAAAGGCGGTTAATATATGGGAACAATAAGAATTGCACTTTATTATCTTTTAGATATAATAGCATGGATGATAGTTATAAAAAGCTTGATGACTTGGTTTCCAAATGGAAGACAAAGTAAAATTTTTGATATTTTGGAAAATCTTACAGAGCCAATAGAAGGGCCAATAAGGTCTATAATGTATAAATATACAAATGGACCTATAGATTTTTCTCCTTTAATTGCAATAGTATTATTGATGTTCCTAAGACAATTAGTATTGGTTATATTCTAAGGTGATAGGATGGATAAATTAAAACTAACAAATCACATAAAGGATATAGACTTGAAAAATAAAATGTTTAAAGTGATAGACAAGGCTAATAGTTGTATAAAAAACTATGATGTTAAGTCTACGGAGTTTCTTAATCCATATGAAGTGAAAAATGCTGTAGCAATATTAAATTCTACAAATGAAATAAAATACAGTGTGGATGGAGGTTATGAACGAGCTGAAAGAAGCACTGTATTTATTTATCCATTTTACATGGAATATGAAGATATAGAAGATACTCTTAGATTTTTACAAATAGAAGGGAATTTCAAATTTAAAAATATATCTCATAAAGATTACTTAGGGTCAATACTGGGTCTAGGTATAAAAAGAGAAAAAATTGGAGATATAATTATACATGATAGCTTTTGTCAAGTAGTTGTAAGTAGTGATATTTGCGATTTTATAATTGTAAACTTAGAAAAGGTTTCAAGAAATAATGTAATTGTAAAGGAAATTTCCAGAGAAAATATTGTTAATAGTTCTTCAAAATATAAAGAAGTATCATTTACAGTATCTTCAGATAGGTTAGATTGTGTGATAAGTGGTATTTACAATATATCTAGACAAGATAGTGCAAAATACATAAATGGAGAAAAAGTCCATGTCAATTATGAAAAGATAACTTCAACTTCTAAAATAGTAAAAAATGATGATTTGATTTCTATTAGAGGCAAAGGAAGAGCTAAGGTAACACAAATAGGAGATATTACTAAAAAAGGAAAAATAAAAGTTCAAGCAAGATTAATTGTATAAGGACTAATTTAAATTATAGCTGGGAGGAAATGTAATGCTAACTCCAATTGAGATAGAAAATAAAGAGTTTAAAAAAGGTTTAAGAGGGTATAGAGATGAAGAGGTTGATGAATTTTTAGATATCATCAAGGAAGATTATGAATCTCTATGTAGGGAAAATACAGCTCTTAAAGAAAAATTAGGGTTATATCAAGACCAAGTAAACAAGTATGAAAATATTGAAGAAACACTAAAAGCCACTTTAATAACTGCTCAAAGTGCAGCAGAAGACACTTGTAGTGCGGCTAATAAAAAGGCTAAGATAATTGTTGAAGAAGCTGATTTAAAAGCTAGACAAATTATAGAACAAGCTAATAACCGTGTTATAGAGATAAGAAAAGAGTATGATGCTTTAGTCAAAGAATTTAAGATATTTAGAAATAAATTTAAATCACTGTTAGAAGATGAAATAAGAAGTGTTGATGAGATTTTTTATGATGTAGATGAAAAATGTGTAAACGCATTTGAAGGAACAACAGTGTATAATTATAGTAATGATGAAGCTGCTACAACTTTAGAATAAGCTTGTAATTTGTTTATTTTTTATGTAGAATAATTGTGTGAGTTTGAGAAATCTATAACAAAGATTAAAAATAGGATAAAAATGTAAGAAAAATAGAAATTATTATATTTTTCAAAAATATATTGACTATTCAAATTATTTGTTATAGAATTTCATATAAACACAGATAAATTTTTAAAAGCGTTGATAGAGACATTTATCTTTAGATAATTTTACAGAGAATTGGGTATGCTGAGAACCAATGAATTTATAAAGATAAAAATCACTCTTGAGCTGCAGGCTGAACGATTAAATTCTACTAAGCTGTGCCGGTTAGTACCGTTATACTATTAGAGTGTTATATGTAGCTAGTATTTAGTTTACATATAGAATTAGGGTGGTAACGCGATTTATAACTCGTCCCTTTGGTTTAAAGGGGGCGAGTTTTTTAGTATTTAAATTTATGTGAAAGAATAAAAAATTTTGGAATTATAATATTTAGTAGGAAAGGGTGATTTACATGGCGAAATTTAAGCCATTGGTAGACAGTTCTGTAAAACAAGCAGAAGCACAAGTTTTTGATTATTGGAAAGACATAAATATACTTGAAAAAACTTTAGAAAAAGGGAAAGATGACCCAAGTTTCGTATTCTATGAAGGACCTCCAACAGCTAATGGAAATCCTGGAGTACACCATGTTTTATCTAGAACGCTTAAAGATTCAGTTTGTAGATATAAAACAATGTCTGGTTATCAAGTAAAGAGAAAAGCTGGTTGGGATACACATGGATTACCAGTTGAAATACAAGTAGAGAAAGAGTTAGGTCTTACTAGCAAGCAACAAATAGAAGAATATGGAATAGCTGAATTTAACCAAAAATGTAGAGAGTCAGTTTTCTCATTTGAAAAACAATGGAGAATAATGACTGAGAGAATGGCTTATGAAGTTGATTTAGATAATCCATATATAACTTTAGATAATAACTATATAGAGTCTGTATGGTGGATACTAAACAAATTCAACAAAGAAGGATATATATATGAAGGACATAAAATACTTCCTTATTGCCCAAGATGTGGAACTGGTCTTGCTAGTCATGAGGTTGCACAAGGATATAAAGAAGTAAAAACTAATACAGTTATAGCTAAATTTAAGAAAAAAGATGCTGATGAATACTTCTTAGCATGGACAACAACTCCATGGACTTTACCATCAAACGTTTCATTAACAGTAAATGCTGATGTAGATTATTTAAAAGTTAAAAAAGGTGATGAGGTATATTATGTATCTAAACCTTTAGCTGATAAAGTACTAGGTGAAGATTATGAAGTTTTAGAAGAAATGAAAGGTAAAGACCTAGAAGGTTTAGAATATGAACAATTAATGCCTTTTGTAGAAGTTGACAAAAAAGCATTTTTTATTACAGTAGGAGATTATGTAACTACTGAAGATGGAACTGGTATAGTTCATACAGCACCAGCATTTGGTGAAGATGACTACAACACAGGTAAAAGATATGATTTACCAGTTATTCAACCAGTAGATGAAACTGGTAAATTTACATCTACTCCTTGGGAAGGTAGATTTGTAATGGAAGATGGGCTAGATGTTGAAATAATAAAATGGCTAGCTTCTGAAAATAAATTATATAGCAAAGAAAAAGTAGTTCATAATTATCCACACTGCTGGAGATGTCAAACTCCATTAGTATACTATGCAAAACCAAGCTGGTATATAGAGATGACTAAACTTAAAGATAAATTAATAGAAAATAATAATGGTGTAAAATGGTTCCCAAGTTTTGTAGGAGAGAAGAGATTTGGAAACTGGTTAGAAAATCTAAATGACTGGGCAATATCAAGAACTAGATATTGGGGAACTCCACTTCCTATATGGAGATGTGAATGTGGTCATACAGATTCAGTTGGTTCAAGAGCTGAATTAGCTGAAAAAGCTATAGAAGATGTAAATCCAGAAACAGTTGAACTTCATAGACCATATGTAGATGATATACACTTAAAATGTGAAAAATGTGGAAAACCAATGACAAGAGTAACAGAGGTTATAGACTGTTGGTTTGATAGTGGGGCTATGCCATTTGCTCAACACCACTATCCATTTGAAAATAAGGAAAACTTTGACCAATTGTTCCCAGCTGACTATATATCAGAAGGTATAGACCAGACTAGAGGTTGGTTCTACTCATTACTTGCAGTATCAACATTTGTATTAGGAAAAGCACCATATAAGAGTGTTTTAGTTCCAGACCTTGTACTTGATAAAGATGGTAAGAAAATGAGTAAATCAAGAGGAAATACAGTAAATCCAATGGAATTATTTGACCAATATGGAGCAGATGCATTAAGATGGTATTTACTATATGTTTCTCCACCATGGACTCCAACTAAATTTGATATGGATGGATTAAAAGAAATCCAAAGTAAATTTATAGGTACTATGAAGAATGTATATAACTTCTTTACTTTATATGCAAACACAGATGATATAAATCCAACTGAATTTTTTGTAGAATATAAAGATAGACCAGAACTTGATAGATGGATATTATCTAAGTTCAATAATTTAATGAAAGATGTAGAAGAAAATTTAGCTATATTTGAGTTAAATAAAACTTTAAGAATGATACAAGATTTTATAAATGATGATTTATCTAACTGGTATATAAGACGTTCAAGAAGAAGATTCTGGGCAACTGAATTAACAGAAGATAAAAAAGCAGTGTACAATACAACTTATGAATTGTTACATGGTCTTTGTAGAGCTATAGCTCCATTTGCACCATATATGTCAGAAGAAATGTATAGAAACTTAACAGGAGAAGTATCTGTTCATTTAGCTGAATATCCTAAATGTAATGAAGAGTTAGTAGATACTAAATTAGAAGAAAAAATGGATTTAGCTAAAAACTTAGTTACTTTAGGTAGAGCTTCAAGAGAAGTAGAAAGAATAAAAGTTCGTCAACCATTACAAAAAGTGTTAGTAGATGGTAAGTTTGAAGATACAATAAGTGATGTAGTTGATTTAATAAAAGAAGAGCTTAATGTTAAAGAGGTAATATTTGCTAAGGATTTAGATGAGTATATGAACTTTAGTTTAAAACCAAACTTTAAGGAAGCAGGGCCATTATTAGGTTCTAAGATGAATTTATTCGTTGGAGCATTAAGTAAATTAAATGCTCATGAAACTGCTAATAAACTTGAAAAAGGTGAGACTTTAACAGTTGATTTAGATGGTGAAGCTTTTGAATTTAATAAGGATTTAGTATTAATAGGTATAACTGCTAAGGAAGGATTTAATGTATCTGTTGAAAACAATCTTTTTGTTATACTAGATACTAAGCTAACTGAAGAGTTGATTAATGAAGGTTATGCTAGAGAATTTATATCTAAAGTACAGCAATTAAGAAAATCTAATAACTTTGAAGTATTAGATAATATAGTAATAGAATACTGTGGTGATGATGAAATTGCTAAGGCTGTTGACCATTTTAATGAATATATCAAGTCTGAAACTTTAGCTTTAGAAATAAACAGAGTAGATGATAAATCTTTAGAGGAACAAAACTTAAATGACCATATGACAGGTATAAAAGTTATAAAAAAATAAAGAGAATAGTTAGTTAACCAAAATCCCTATAGAAATTAGTTTATAGATTTCTATAGGGATTTTTTATGTAATATAATTATCTATTCAATAAAATATTTTAATATTCCAAAATTTACAATAAATAAATCTATATAAATCATATAAATTATTTATGTCATGTGATAGAATATTAATGAATAAACGTTTAAGTGAGGATGAATAATATTTTTAGTAAGCTACTTCTGATAAATTTATTTGTAAATTTATCGTGTGTTCTGCAGGGTGGTTTATTTATTATGCAAAGGGGTGCGTTTTGATGTATGGTGAAAGTAAAAAGCTAAGTATTGATAATAACATATTTTTACAATATTGTCTTATTATATTGGGTATGATTCTATCAACCTTAGGAATAAATTTATATCTAGCACCAGCCAAGTTATTAAGTGGAGGAGTAGCTGGAATTTGTGTTATATTATACAAATTATTTGGTATAAATCAGGGAATATCAAGTTTCTTGATGAACATACCAATATTTATTATAGCTAGAAAGTATTTTGATAATAAATTTTTGCTAATAAGTTTTGTCAATATGTTACTATTTTCTCTAGCACTGGGGCTAACACAAGATATTGCTAAATATTTCCCAATAGATGATACTATGCTACAGTGTATTTATGGTGGTGCATTAACTGGTATAGGTATGGGGTTAACTTTTAAAGCAAGAGCTACTGCTGGAGGACTTGATATAATAGCAGCCATAATGAAAAGAAAGTATGATATACCTATGAAAAATACATTTTTATTTATTAATTTTTTTGTAGTATGTGCAGGAGCTTTTTTATTTGGAGCTAAATTGGTGATGTACACTTTAATTACAATGTATATAATTTCTTTTACTATGGATATAGGAAAAGATTGCTTTGATAGAAAAAAATCTATACTTTTAATATCAAATAAATATGATGAAATATCCAAAGTGATAATGAATAAAATGGGTAGAGGAGTCACTTTTTTGGAGGCAGAAGGTGCATATACACAAAATAAGAAAAAGATGATTTATTGCATAATATCTGCAAATGAAATAGGTAAATTTAAAGATTTAATTTATGATATGGATAGTGAAGCTTTTATTTCTGTCAATAACGTTGAAGAAGTAAAAGGTGGAGGTTTTAAGGATAAATTTCTTTAAGATTATATATGTTAATTATATATGTTAAAAAATGCCATATGTATTGAGATTATACCTAGTTAGATGTATACTGTAGTTAATGGGGTACATGAAGTACTCAATAATATACTAGGAGGTATAAGAATTATGTTAAGAGAAAGATTTGTAGTAAGAAATCATCATAATCCACATACAAGTGGGTGTTGTGGGACTGGAGGAGAAGGATGCTGTGGAGGAGATAACCATGAACATTCACATCAACATTCTCACAGTCATGGGCATGAACATGAGCATGTAAATGGTGTAGGTCACGACCATAATCATGATGATGGTTTTTCAGGTACTCATGAGCATAGCCACGAACATACACATACACATGGTCATGAACATTCAGATGGGCATACACATGAACATAAATAAAAACATTTTAAATTTATAAGAGATTTTTATTTTGTGATTCCATGAAGGTTTAAATAAAAATTGAATGTTTTAAGTAAAAATTATTGAGAATAAATAAGAAAGTGAACTGTTAAAGTAGATAACTTAAATAGTTCACTTTTATTAATTATCTAAGTATTAAGTTTAAATCCAATGATTAACTAAAAAAGAAGCTATATTTTCATAAGGTATTTTTTCTGTTTTTAATAAACTTTGGACAACTAAACCATCAACTATTGACATGAGCAAAAAAGAAAATGATTCAGCATCCTGTTCATTTTTGCTACTATTATATTTTTCTAGTGATTCAACAATTTCAGATTTAAGAGTAGTTCTCCATTCAATATATTTTAATCTTATTCTTTCCTTTAAATCATTATTTGAAGTAATTGCCTCACAAATAAGATACATATGTACCCTACCACGACTTTCTATAGTAGATATTTTCTCTAAGATTAAGTTAACCATTTCTATTTGAGAATTTTTTGATTTGACATTTTTTACACAGTTTAGTATAGCACTAGTTATAACTTCTAAATGAGTATCCGCAATATCATATATAATATCATCTTTAGATGCGTAGTGATAATACAAAGTACCTTTACTTATATTTACATCTTTTGCAATATCAGCAAGGCTAGTATTTTGAACTCCATTTTTGGCTATTAAATTGGTTGCAGATGATAAAATAGCCTGTTTCATATTATTTGTTTTCATAAAACCTACCTTTCCATGTATATTTATAACAAATTAATAACATTATAAGCTTATGGATATTTATTGTCAATAAAGCGAGAATCTATATCTATTGACTTTTTTTCATTCAATATATAAAATAATAATTAAATCGGTCGTACGACCGACTGAATAAATAAAATAATATCTTATAGTGAGGTTAATATGGATAAAATAAAATTGATAGTGGACAGTGCATGTGACTTACCTGATGATATAATAGAAAAATACAACATAGAAGTTGTTGGTTTAAATGTATCTTTTGGAGAAGAAAGTTATATATCTGGAAAGGAAATAGATAATGAAACTTTCTATAGAAAAATGAGTGAGAGTAAAGTACTACCAAAAACATCATGTCCTTCTCCTGATAAATTTTTAGAAGCATACCATTGTCAGGAAGAAAGTGTATTAGTGATTAATATAAGTTCAGGATTATCTGGGACTTATAATAGTGCACTTTTAGCAAAAGATATGTTTGAAAAGGAAGGAAATAACAAGAAAGTTGAGGTTATAGATTCACTTAGTGGGTCAATTGGAATAGGACAATTAGTGTTAAAAGCAGCAATATTAATAAAAGAAGGAAAAGAAATTGAAGAGATTGTTTCAATAATAAATAAATATAAAGATAATCCTCCATTTTTTGGAACACTTGAAACTTTAGAAAATGCTATTAAGGGTGGTAGAATAAATCCAATAGCAGGAAAAATTATAAATACCTTGAATTTTAAGGCGATAATACAAGTTGCAGATGGCGTTGTAACTCCTATAGATAAGGCAAGAGGTGAAGGAAACAGTTTGAAAAAGCTGATTACTTTAGTAGAGTCAAAAATTAAAGATAAAGAAGAAAAGGTTTTATTTATAGGACATGCTAATTGCCCAGAAAAAGCTCAAAAGGTGAGGGAGGTTATGGAAAAGGATGTAAAATACAAAGATGTTGTAATCTGTGAAATTGGTTCAGTGATGGGGACATATACTTCAAAGGGTGCAATCTTAATAACTGCAATATAAATACTGCAATATAAATAATGGATTGAAATAAATCATAGATTGAGAAATTAAAGCCATATAAAAATGTTTAAAACATTTTTATATGGCTTTTTAATTTTATCAAATTGATTTTAGAATTAACCAACTACACATATTTCTTTGTCATGTTTGTTTAATATCTCACAACCATCTTCAGTAACAAGTACTAAATCTTCTATTCTAACTCCGAACTCACCTGGTAAATATATACCTGGCTCTATAGAGAATATCATTCCTGGTTGTACAGTATCTGTATTTATAGAAGATACATCTCCTTTATCATGAACTTCAAGTCCTATAGAGTGACCAGTTCTATGAGTGAAGTACTGTCCATATCCCTTTTCAGTTATGTAGTCACGAGCAGCAGCATCTATATCACAGAATCTAACACCTGGTTTTACAATAGCTTCAGCTCTCTTATTAGCTTCAAGAACTATTTCAAATATTTCTCTACCTTTTTCAGGTATTTCTTTATAGAATACAGTTCTTGTCATATCAGCACAATAGTTATCTTTTATACAACCTATATCTAAGATTATTGCATCTCCTGGTTTCACAAGTGCATTTCCAGGTTCACCATGTGGATTAGCTCCATTAGGTCCAAAACCTATAATAGGGTCAAATGAAAATCCATCAGTACCTAGGTCTTCATATATTTTAGATAATTTACCAACAAGTTGTTTTTCTGTAAGTTCACCAGAAACAGTAGCTTTAAGTTGTTCCATAGCCTTGTCATTTAATTTTGAAGCTATTCTCATTAACTCTTTTTCTTCTTCATCTTTACACATTCTTAAAGTATCTATTATATAAGATGAATTTACAAACTTACTTCCTCCACCTAATTCTATTAAGTTTAATAAGAATCTAGCTGGCCAGTTTTTATCAACACCCATAGTAGCATTTTTGTCTATATGTTCAGTTATTATTTCTACTGGATTTTGAGTATCATTAAACCAAACCATTTCAACACCTAAATCTTCTGAAACTGGGAATAATTCATTTATAAATAATTTATTATTGCCATTTAAATTTAAGTATAATGCTAATAGTCTTTCGCCTGGATGGATTAGTACTCCTGTAAGATAAAATATAGAAGTAGGGTCACTTACTAACATTTGAGAAATATCATCTTTTTTCATTTGTTCAAGTACAGCATTTAATCTTTGAGCTTTCATAATAATTTCCTCCTAATCAAAATTCAATACAAATCAATTTTAGCATTATTAAACAAAAAAGAGTATACTTTTCTTCTAGAAATATAAAAAAAATTTGTTATATATTTTTTATATTAAGTTTAATCTCTACTTTTGCATTAAATACGGAAGTAAAATGACTTTTTATTGTGAAAATTCTATAAAAGTAATAAATTAAGTCTATAAAGTTATGTATTTTATCTTTTTATATACTAATGAAAAATAATAAATAAAATTTTATAATAAAATAATATTGAAACAATTTTAAAAATTTAGTATCATTAGAATTAAAGTGGTAAAACTTTTAAATTTATCATTTTTAATAAGATTTGATTTCAAAGTATTTAAGGTTTATTATTAAAACTGTTTTTGAATATGCAAATATTTTGAAAAATATCAGTTTAATAATAATGAATCTATTTTATTAATTTTGAAATTAAATTTAAAATAATTAATAGAGAGGGGAAATTAAATTAGGATGGAAAAGAAAAAAATAGGCCTATGGAGTTTGGTATTTATGAATGTATCAGCTTTATATGGTATAAGATGGATAGCTAAATCTACAGCATCAAGCTTTGGTTTAGGATTAGGTGCAATACCTATGTGGTTATTATTCTCATTTATATACTTTGTACCAGGAGCTTTAATTTGTGCTGAATTAGCTTCTACATATCAAAAAGGTGATGGAGGTCTTTACGATTGGGTTAAGGAAGCCTTTGGAGAAAAGTATGGATTTTTAGTTTCTTGGTTAAACTGGACAGCTAAAATATTTTGGTATTCTTCATTTTTAACTTTCTTAGCAGTAAATGTTTCTTATACAATAGGAAATCCAGCCCTTGCTGATAATAAGATGTTTGTACTTATATTATCTTTAATAATATTCTGGGCATTATCTCTTATAGCAACTAAAGGAATAAGTTTTACAAAAATATTTACTAATACAGGTGCATTAGGTTCAACAATACCAAGTGCTATACTTATAATATTTTCATTTGTAGCAGTATTTGTGTTGAAAAAACATGATATAGCTTCTACATACACAATAGCTTCAATGACTCCAAAACTTAATATGGATGCATTTGTTGCTATATCAGCTATAATGTTTGGTTTAGCAGGAGCAGAGACTGCTGCTAACTTCATAACAGAAATAGATAAGCCTGAAAAGAACTTCCCTAAGGCAATATTAATATCAGCTGGAATAGTAGCTTCATTATATGTATTAGGTTCAATTGCAATAACAATGATAATACCACCAGACCAAATTACTGCTTCTAAAGGTGTATTAGATGCACTTTCTGCTGTTTGTGCGTCTTTAGGAATTGGTTCTTGGTTGGTTCAATTAATAGCTTTTGGTATAGCTTTTTCAGTATTAGGAGCAATAGTTCTTTACATAGCATCACCAATAAAAATGTTATTTGGTAGTGTTAAAAAAGGAATATTTCCAGATAGTTTAGTAGAGGTAAATGAACACAAGATACCTTCTAAAGCAGTTATACTTCAAGCAATAATAGTTACTATAATACTATTGGTGACTACATTAATGCCTTCTGTTGATGCTATATACAATGTTCTTGTAACTATGACAGCATTAACTGCATTATTCCCATATGTATTGTTATATGCTTCTTATATTAAACTAAGAAAAGAGAGACCAGATGAAATTAGACCTTATACTATGGCAAAATCAACAAGTACTTGCCTAGGTTTAGCAAAAATGGTTTTAGTTGTAACTGTAGTGGGTATATTATTATCTGCAGCACCAGTTATGCCTACATTTGCTGAAAATGTTATATATGAGATAGAGATGATTGGTGGAGGTCTTCTAGTTATATTATCTGGTCTATGGTTATGGAATAGATATGAAAAGAAAACAGCTAAATAAAATGTATTTTAAAAATTTCTTTTGGATATTATAATATATAGTTGACAATTTATAGTGTAAGGAATATTATAAAATAAAGAAATTAATAAATTAAATCCTGAGATAAGAAATAGTAAATAAATATATTTTTGCACAGAGAATTAAGGATGCTGAGAACTTAATAAAAAGTATTTATTGAATGGGTCTTTGAGGAGTAAAATGAAATGTAATTTAAGATTACAGAGTATTTGATATCGTGTATGCACGTTATAGCATATATTAAGATATATATATTCAATTTTGAGTGTATATAAATTTAGGTGGTACCACGGAAAATATATCCGTCCTATTGATTTAGGACGGATTTTTTAATATAGAAAATTTAGGAGGAAAAATGAACGTAATAGGAATTATAGGTGCAATGGATGAAGAAGTTAGTATTTTAGTTGATTTAATGGATATTAGAGAGACTATAAAAAAAGCTAGCTTAGAATTTTATAAGGGAATTTTGGAAGGTAAGAATGTAGTATTAGTAAAGTGTGGCATAGGTAAGGTTAACTCTGCTCTTTGTGCCCAGATACTAATAAGCGAATTTAAGGTTGATGCTATTGTTAATACAGGTGTTGCAGGAGCTTTAAACGAAAAACTTGATGTTAATGATATAGTAATATCAACTGATGCTATACAGTATGATGTAGACACTACAGCATTTGGAGACCCTAAGGGAGTTATACCAAGAATGAAGACTTCTGTATTTAAAGCAGATGAAAGACTTATAGATGCTGCTTACAAATCTTCTGTGGAAGAAGTAAAGACTCATAAAGTATTAAAAGGAAGAGTAGTTACAGGAGATAAATTTATAAATTCTAAAGAATTAAAAGAAGAATTAGTAAATGATTTTGGTGGATATTGTGGAGAAATGGAAGGTGGAGCTATAGCTCATGTATGCTATTTAAATAATACTCCATTTGTAATAATAAGAGCAATGTCTGATAAGGCAGATGGAAGTGCTGATGTTACTTATGATGTATTTGTACATGATGCTGCCAATAACTCTAAAGACATAGTTTTAAATATGTTAAAATCAATATAAATATATAAGGAGGTACAAAAAAATGAGTGAAAAAAAAGTTATATTTAGTGGAGCACAGCCATCAGGCAAAATGACTTTAGGAAATTATTTAGGAGCTATAAAAAACTGGACTGAACTTCAAGACAATTATGATTGTTATTATAGTATAGTTGATTTACATGCAATAACAGTACCTCAAGACCCTAAAGTTTTAAGAGCCAATACTATAGAATTACTTGCTCAATATATAGCTTGTGGATTAGACCCAGAAAAAAATACTATATTTATACAATCACATGTCAAAGAGCATGTTGAACTTATGTGGGTATTGAATACTATGACTTATATGGGTGAATTAAGTAGAATGACTCAATTCAAAGATAAATCACAAAAGAGTGAAGCAAATCTAAATGCAGGTTTATTCACATATCCAGTTCTTATGGCTGCTGACATATTGTTGTATCAAACTGACCTAGTTCCAGTTGGAGATGACCAAAAACAACATTTAGAATTAGCTCGTGATTTAGCAAATAGATTTAATAATAGATTTTCACCTACTTTTGTAGTTCCAGAAGGATACTACCCAAAAGGTGGAGCAAGAGTGATGAGTTTGCAAGAGCCAACTAAAAAAATGAGTAAATCCGATTCAAATGAAAATGCATTTATACTATTAGCAGATGATTCAGATTCTATAAAGAGAAAGATAAAAAGAAGTGTTACTGATTCTTTAGGTGTTGTAAAATACAATGATGAACAACCAGGTATTAAAAATCTAATTGATATATATTCTAATTTAAGTAAAAAGAGTGTAGAAGAGATTGTAAACATGTATGAAGGAAAGGGTTATGGCATATTTAAAGAAGATGTGGCTGAAGTAGTATCAGAAGCTTTAAGACCTATAAGAGAAAAATATGTTGACCTTCTTAATAATAAAGATTATTTAGAAAAAATATATAGTATGGGAGCAGAAAAAGCCGAAAAACAAGCTAGAAAAACTCTTAGAAAAGTTTATAAAAAAGTTGGATTTATAGAGAGAAGATACTAATTATTAGCTATCTTTACTTGATAAATAAATTTTAAAGTTATTAAAAAGGTATATGATATGAAAGAGAGAGTCTCAAAGTGAACTTTTGTTCATGAGGCACTCTTTTTTGTATGAAATAAAATATATTTTAATCATTTCAACAATGAAAAAGAGGATTATCTCTATTTTGAGACAGCATCTTTTGATAATAAAAAAAGATGAGCTTTTGCTCATCTCAAAGGGGTTAGATTATTCTTACTTTGGGGAAAGTAGAATAAAGGTAAAAGTTAACTGATGTCAACTTTGTCTTTTTTGCATATCACTACTGAGCATAAAAAAATCAGAAAACCATAGCCTTCTGAAACAACTTCTAACATACATTGTATTTTATACCCAATATGTAATTTATGAGTTAATTTTAACTCTTATAATGAAAATTGTCAATAATATATCAAAAAAATATTTTTTAAATTTATATAATTAAATGAATTTATGTTTATATATAGGTGATATGATACAGATAATTATCTTTTTAATACAATATAGTTCTAAAAAAGAATATATTAGAAGAAGATAATATTTAAATAAAAAATACCTTATAAAGTTAATTTTTTAATACTTTATAAGGTAAATACATATTGTATTGTGGGGATAAATTTAAATCATTTGATACTAATCAACACTAAGAACCAATAACTCTCTATCATCTTGAGTAATTGTATATATTCTTAATTTCTTGTATGTCATAATATTTTCTCCACCTGTAAAATAACTCCTAAGATTAACACAATCAGTTTTAGGTTGATTTGTATCTCCTAAATAATTACGCAATTCTTTATCTTTAGTTTCAATATCTTTAAATCCAAAATATTGTAAAGTAGCTTCAACTCTATATTTTTGGACATAATCGAGAGCTTCTTTATTAGTTTATGTTGGTGTAAAATACATACCATTTATATAAGCCTTTATTGTACTTGGATTAAATTTAAAATCTGCAGAATATATTTTATGTGTAACTATTATTTCTTGAACAGTTGGAATTTTAACTTCTGGTTCATCAAGTATTTCAGGAGTACTATTTAGCTCTGTAATAGATAAGTTATCTAAGTATATTGTATCACTATCAATTAATGCTATATTTATATTAGAAGAATCTTTTTCAGTAGTTTCAAATTCATAACTAAATTTTGTATATCCTTGTTCTAGTACCAAATAATCCGTTTTTTCTTCTTTTACTTTTATATTTACAATTATTGAATTATATGTTAAAGGATTTTTTGAATTTTACTAAAAACATAACGTTTATAAGGTTTTAGTTCAGACATAGGTATTTTAATCTTCGTCTCACCATTTAATCTATTTGCTGAGCCTTTTAAACCATCTTGATTTGTAGTATTAACATTACTCCATATACTAGGGTAATTATTGTAATCATCAAAATTAGTAAAGTAAGTTGGTGTTTTTATAAGTATATTCATTCCTCTTTCAAGTTTAACATTACATATTTGTTTATCAGACAAAGTTTTTAAACTGTCTTTAATCTTATTGCCTATATTATCATCAAATATGAGTTCAACACAACTTTCATCTATTGGTATATTATTAAAATATAACAAACCATCTTTTTTAGTAGTGCCAAAAGTTTTTTCAATTGCTTCTCCAATTGTAAGTTCAGGTGTTTTATCTTCTGGGACCTGTAAACTTTTAGCAGTAATTCTTCTTTTGTAAGATTCATTTTCTGTATCTAATATAATAGATACAGAAATACTGTCAATTTGACCTATATCGTCTTACCAACTATTTCATTCTGTTACTATTTGTCCAGAACCATTTTTTGTACCAAAATTTCCACTTACTTGTGTTGTTTCTAATTTAATTTGCTTTCCATCATCTAATTTTTTTAATTAATTATAATTTATAGGAATCAGTCTAGAACTAAATTGATACATTGTGTTAAGAGCCATAGGTGAAAATCCTTTTTTGAGATAAGTATTTCCAGGAGATAGATTATTGCCAATTTGATTTTCTTGTGCTTTGATAGTTGATAATGCATCTCCATCTAACACTAAATTTGTTGTTGGTGTCACTTTGTACATAGGTGCAGTACCTGTGTTGTAGTATCTAATATTTGCATTTATATATGCAGATTCTCCTTTGTTTATACTTAATCCAGTATTTCATGATTATCCATTGCTATTTTGAACAGCAGTTGAATTATCTGTTGTATGGTAATAATTTGTCTTGTATAGTTTCTTTAAACTCATTAAATTTTTCTAATGAAATTTCGTTTTGATTTTTTGTTCTTATTACTTTATTAAATGCAAATTTTTCTGGAGATTCAAAATAATATACATACATAGGTTTATCTATTTTATTTTTTGATATAGCATTTCGAAGTTCTCTATATTCTTTTTCTCAAGAATTTGCTTCTATTTGATAATCATAAAAATAATTTCTTGTCTGAGAATATTTGCTTATCTCTATAGAATCTTTTTTATATGATCCTAATACTTCTTTTTCAGATTTTTCAAGTTTTTGATCTTTTCTTTCTCATTCTTTAGCCTTTTCTTTATCTTTAAAAAAATCCTTCTGATCTTTCTATAGGAGCCTTGTAAGTAGTATTACAAACTTTTCCACTATAGCTTTGTAAATCTTGTGCATAAATGTTATTAGGTAACAAACTACCTAAAGTTAGATATAATATCAACAATATAGATATACAATTACTAATACTTTTATGTTTCCTAAATTTTTTCATTTATTCTCCCTACAAATATTAGTTTAGTTAACTTTTGAATTTTAATTTATTTAGATTATATAATCTAAATAAGAATTTTTTATATAAATTTCATAAAATATGTAGGTATATATCATAAAAATATGTATTTATATGATATGTCAGTACAAAATAACAACTGAATATTTTAAAGAGACTATTTCGTACTTTTATGATTTAATGAGCTATCTTATCGAATCATAATCTAGGAACAATTGTTATAATATCTAATAGTAGTTATATATGATATAGTCAGTATGTGTTTTTTCACAATATGATTATTATATAGAGGATTCTTAGGGATTACTCTTTTTGTATAAAAAAGAGATGGTTCAAATTTTTATCTTGAGACATCTCCTTTTTCTATTTATTATGTTTTAATAATATTCTTTAAAATATTTCTATATGTATTAGATATACGACATATATGGCCATTACTCATTTTAATATTATTTTTCTTTAGGTCGAGAGAAACAATATGATATTTATTAACTACAAAAGATTTATGTACACGGATAAAGCATGCATCTAAATCTGGTAAAGACTTTAAACTTTTATAGAATTCAAATATTCTAGAAGTAGTCACTAATTTTATTTTATGTGGAATAGTGCTTGTTTCAAAATATATAACTTCATCAAATGAAATTTTCCATAGTGAGAAATCTGAATAGATAGTAAAAAAATTAGAGCGATAATTTTTTTCTTTAATGTATCTTTTGTGAGCAATTTTAATACAAGCTTTTATTTTACTTTCAGCAATTTCCATATCATGTTTTAGTATAAAGTCCATAACTTCTAACCTATAATCGAAGATCCCTAAAATCATTTCTATATGATTTGTAAGAAATATGATTGGACTAATATAATCTGATTCTCTAATTTTTTGTGCTATCCATAATCCATCAGATAATTCATTACTTATCTTATATTTTGCGTCTACAACTATAAAATATATTCTTACTTTATTTTTTTCAGTAAGCTCTTTTAATAACAAATTTGCATTATGATATAATCTTACAACATCATTATCAAAACCTTCTTTTATTAAAATATTATTTATTTTTTCTTTTAGTTTCATTCCAAAACAAACATCATTATCAAAGATTAATATATCCACTAAATACCCTCCTATAAAAAATTCAAAAGTAAAAAAACAAAAGTATTTTATAGAAAATACATAAAATAACACTAGGAGATAAATAAGATTAAGGATAGTTAGAATTAAGGTATATTTATGCTTGTTTATATAGTATATCTTATACTTATAGTTTACAATAATAAAGTAAATTAAATCAATATATTATTATAAAAAATTTATTTATATTAAATAATATGTTTTATATTAACTTAGATAATAAAAATTTTCTGGAATTTTTATTCTTATACGTGATAAAAATAGTTATAACTATGTATTTCAGAAAATAAAATTTATAGGTATTTTTTTTAGAAGAATTATTTAACAATAATTATAGAAGTAACTTTCAAGGTTGACAAATTATTATGGTAAATATACATTATAATAATTTATTGTCAAACATATTATTTTAAATATGGGATTTATTTACTTTATCGATATACGGCTATATAATAAATATATAACAGAGAGATGATAATGTGTGTTTAACACAATTAAATCAAATGAGATATTTGAACAAAGAATAGTATAAAATTTTTAAAGAAATATGTTGTATGAGTAAGAATCTACATAATATTGTATTATATGATATTCGAAAGTATTATTTCTAAGAAAAGAGATTTCTAAAGTATAAAATTAAATACTAGAATTGTAAAGTTAATAATAACTACAAGTTATTACAAGCTTATGCTAGCTAGTATTAGTTGTTAATAGAAGTACAACTATTTCTTATTTAATTAAAAGATTAAATGTGGAAAGTTTTGTGATAGGATTACTTCAAATATGTAATTTATAACAACCATAATAAATTTAGAGTGTGTAAAAATTTATTTTTTAAAGGGGGATTATGAAAACATCAATTTTAATCGCATTAATAGAAAAGACAAGCCTTATTGTAGTATTGTTTCTTCTAATAACAAAGTTAAAAATATTTAAGCAGATATTTCAAAAGGAAGAATATAGTTTTAATGACTTGGTCTGTATAGCATTAGTTTTTACTTTTTTAGCCATATTTGGAACTTATAGTGGTATAAATTATATGGGGTCAATAGTAAACACTAGAATAATATCTATAGTATCAGGTGGCATTTTATTTGGTCCGATGGTAGGTATTACAGCAGGAGTTTTTTCAGGGATTCATAGATATTTTATGGATATTGGGGGGATAACATCTGTTCCATGTCTTTTATCAAGTATACTAGCAGGTGTATTATCAGGATTTCTATATAAGAGGATACCAAAACAACATAGAGTAATGTATGGAATATTGGTAGGCATGATTTCTGAAAGTTTTACTATATTACTTATATACTTAATATCATATCCACATTCTTTAGCAATTCAAATAATCGGTGGAATATATTTACCTTTAATAGTTGGGCAGATTGGAATAGGATTTGTTATATCTATAGTAGAGGGGATTGAGAAAGATAAAAAAGATATAGAAGCGAGAAATAAAGCAGAAATAAAAGCACTTCAAAGACAAATTAATCCACATTTTTTGTTTAATTCCCTAAACACAATAGCTTCATTTATAAGATTTAGTCCAGATAAGGCTAGAGAGTTAATAATAAATTTATCAACTTATCTAAGATATAATCTTGAATATAGTGATAACTTAATTGATATAAATAAAGAGATTGAACAAGTTAAATCTTTTGTAGAGATAGAAAAAGCTAGGTTTGGAGAATTACTAACTGTATCTTATGATATAGAAGATGTAAATATAAAGATTCCAAGTTTGATTATACAACCATTAGTGGAAAATGCAATAATACATGGTATTTTAGAAAGTGGTAGAGCTGGTGTAGTGAAAATATCCATAAAAAAGTTACCGTATTCATTAGAAAATACTGTGAGAATATCAATAGAGGATAATGGTATAGGTATAAGTGAGGAAATTATAAATAATGTATATCAAGATAATATGCCAGAAAATAAGATTGGGCTTTATAATGTACATTTAAGGCTTAAACTGATGTATGGAAGAGGGCTTAATATAAGAAGAATAGATAATGGGACTTTGATAGTATTTTATGTAAAGGAGTAGAAGTATGAGAGCTATAATAGTGGAAGATGAATTTCCAGCAAGAAAGGAATTGAGATATTTTATTGAAAATAAAAGTGGAATCGAGGTAGTAAGTGAATTTACCAATGGTATAGAGGTGTTAGACTTTATTCAGGAAAATAAAATAGATGTAATTTTTTTAGATATAAATATACCTCATCTTGATGGAATGCTACTTGCAAAAACATTAAATCAGTTTAAATCAAGACCTAAAATTGTTTTTATAACAGCATATGAAAGTTATGCAGTAGATGCTTTTTCTTTGGATGTATTTGATTATATATTGAAACCATATTCTGAAGAGAGAATTATTTCTATGCTGAATAAATTAGAAAAAAGTGAGATGAGTGATATTGAACTATCTAATGTAAATAGTAATTTATACAAATATAAGAAGGAAGCAGTAAATCAGGAGATAGAAGAAATAACACATAAAATTAGCCTTTGGAAAGGTGATAAATTAGTTGTAATAGATATTGATGATATATATTACTGTGAAGCTAATGAAAGGCAGACATTTATATATACTGAGAAAGAAAAGTTTATATTAAAAGAAGGCATATCAGAAGTCGAAAATCTTATAAATGATAAAACATTTTTTAGAACACATAGGTCTTATATCGTAAACTTAACCAAAGTAAAAGAAATTATACCATGGTTTAATAATACATACATATTAAAATTAAAAAATAGTGATTATGAAGTAACTGTAAGTAGAAGCAAAGTAAAAGAATTTAGGCTGTTAATGCATATATAAAGTCATTTCATGTACTTAAATATGCACTTAATGTAATTAATATTTATATTAGCATAAAAAAGTATTACTATTTGAACTGGAAATAGTTTTCTTAAACTCATAAAAATTTATAAAGCAATTATATAAAAACTAAGGGGATGAATTTATGGTAAGCTTTTTAGGTTCAATAGTAGTACTTATAGTAGGTTATTTTGTCTATGGTACTTTTGTAGAAAAGGTTTTTGGAACCAATGACAAAAATCAAACTCCAGCTATAGCTTGTAGGGATGGAGTAGATTATGTGCCAATGAAATGGAAGAGAATCTTTTTAATTCAGTTTCTAAATATAGCAGGGTTAGGTCCGATATTTGGAGCTATACAAGGAGCATTATTTGGACCATCAGCATTTTTATGGATTGTGTTTGGAACAATCTTTGCTGGTGGAGTACACGATTTTGCTTCAGGATATCTATCAATGAAAAACAAAGGTACATCTGCATCAGAGTTGGTAGGACTTTATCTAGGAAATGGTGCAAAAATAGCAATGAGAATATTTAGTGTTATTCTTTTAGTATTGGTTGGAGTTGTATTTGTAACAGGTCCAGCAGGATTATTAAAGACATTGACAGGTGTAAACGCACAAATATGGGTTGGAGTGATAATACTTTATTATATTATGGCTACGGTTTTACCAATAGATAAATTGATTGGTAAAATATATCCTTTATTTGGAGCAGCATTATTAATTATGGCAGTAGGTGTAGCTGGAGGATTGATAATAAAGGGGTATAACATACCAAATATAAATTTACAAAATATGAATCCAAATGGAACACCTTTATTCCCATACTTATTTATAACAATAGCATGTGGAGCAATATCAGGTTTTCATGCAACTCAATCACCACTTATGGCGAGATGTGTTGAGAAAGAGAGTGAGGCAAGACCAGTATTTTATGGGTCAATGGTTGCAGAAGGTATAATAGCTTTAGTTTGGGCAGCAGCAGCCATGTCATATTTCCATGGCATACCTCAACTTAATGTGATATTTAATGATGGTGGAGCAGCAACAGTAGTAAATACAGTATCTGTTGGATTAATGGGTCCTATTGGAGGAGCTTTAGCTATACTTGGAGTTGTGGCATGTCCTATAACTTCTGGAGATACAGCATTTAGAAGTGCTAGGCTGACAATAGCAGATGCAATGAATTATAATCAAGATGCAGTCAAAAATAGATTTTTAATAGCTTTACCATTATTCGCAGTTGGTGTTGCTCTTACATTTATAGATTTTAATATAATTTGGAGATATTTCTCTTGGGCAAATCAAACACTTGCAATGATAATGTTGTGGACTGGTTCTGCATATTTAGTCAAAGCAAATAAAAACCATTATATAACTACATTACCAGCACTTTTTATGACTGTAGTAACATTTAGTTATATAATGCAAGCAAAAGAAGGATTTAGACTACCAGTTAATATATCTAATGGAATAGGTGTTATTGTAGCAATAATTCTTGGTCTTTTATTCTTTAAAAAAGCAAAGCATATTAAGGAACAAAATAATCATAAATTGGCAAGTTAGTAAAATAATAACTATAAAAATCAAAAAATTGTATTTAAATTATGTTCAAAAAAGAGGCTATCTCAAAATAGAGATAAGTCTCTTTTTTATTGCTGAAAGGATAAAAATATATTTGATTTTATATAAAAAAGAGGGTTAAATGAACTAAAAATTTCATTTTGAGACATTCTATTTTTCGAATCAAATCTTATTTTTATTGTATGTTTAATTTACTTTTCCACATACTATTTTTATGATGTAAATATTAAAATTAGAGGTGTTAAAAATGGATACTAAAAAATATAAAGATAAATTATTGAAAGAAAGAGAAAATTTAACTAATTTAGTAGAGGATATGAAAGATAATACTTTATTTGGAGATACAACTAAACATACAAGTGAAAAGTATTCATCAGGAGAATTATCTAGTTATGATAATCATATAGGAGACATGGGAACAGATTTATATATGCAAAATATGCAAAACAGTCTAATAAATCATGAAGAGGGAAGATTGTATCAAATAGACTTAGCATTATCTAAAATAGAGAATGGAACATATGGAATTTGTGATTTATGTCATAATCAAATAGATTTAGAAAGATTGGATATATTGCCAGATACAAGTTTATGTAATGATTGTGCAAATAAAGAAAATAATTTATTAGGTGATGCAATGCAAAACCCTGATGTAGAAGATTCTAACTTTTATTCAGAAGACCTAACAAATTTAACTGATTTAAATAAAAATGGAATATTGAGAGATTAAAAAACTGACATTATAAAATATATTGCTAGAATGAATTAGAAAAGAGGTAATGACATGAAGAAAATAATATGGGGTATATGTATATGTTTATTATCTATAGTAGGTGTATATACATATAGTCATAATACACATAATCAAGATAGTTCAAAAGAAGCATATAGTTTAAATGACAATATAAAAGACGATTATGAAGATGTAATAATAAAAAAAGGAAATGAGGATGAAAAAATTTTAGCATTGACTTTTGATGATGGTCCAGATGAGGATTTTACACCACAAGTACTTGATATATTAAAGAAAAATGATGTAAAAGCAACTTTTTTTGTAGTTGGAGAAAAAGTAGAATATAACAAAGAATTATTAAAAAGACAATATGATGGGGGGCATGAAATAGGGAATCATACATTTACACATATAAATGTTGCAAAAAATAGTTATAGTAGTGTTGAAAAAGAAATAACAGATACGCAAAATATTATAAAAAGTGTAATAGGAGTAGAACCAAAGATATTTAGACCTCCATATAGAGCCATGAGTAAAAGTGTCTGTGATATTATAGTTTCTAAAGGCATGAATATAATTCTTTGGTCAAACTTAGACCCTAGAGATTGGTCTAACCCTGGAGTAGATGCAATTATAAATACTATCCTTACAAAGGTCCAAAATGGTAATATAATACTTTTACATGATTATAACACTAAAAGAAATGATAAATCACAAACTATACAAGCTTTAGAAGTAGTAATTCCTAAATTAAAAGAGAGAGGATATAAATTCGTAACAGTATCTGAACTTATACAACATTTAGATAAAAATAAGCAAGTGCAAAAGTAAAAATATTTGTTTGAAGATTAGTGGTGATTGTAAGTTTAAATTACAGACATCATTAATCTTTAATCTATAAAATACACAAAAAATATTGATTAGTATGGTATTTTTAAATTTTTTATACATAATGATATGATTTTAAATATGTAGAAATCTACAATATAAAAAAAGTAGTACTATTTTAAATTTTGTTCTAGCTTTATTAAGAAAATACAATTTTAATAAAGTTGCTCTTTAGAGCATTTTTTTTGTATAATAATAGTGTGCTTCAAATAAAATTGGTTTTTAAATAATTTATAGGGGGAAAAATCATTGCTATATATATTAATAATAATTCTACTCATAGGTTTAGACCAACTGTCTAAAATATGGGTATTGAATAATTTGGTGGATGTATCAACAATACCAATAATAAATAATGTATTTCATTTAACTTATGTCGAAAATAGAGGTGCAGCATTTGGATTATTACAAAATAATCAATGGATATTTATAATTGTTGCATTACTTGCAACAGTATTTGGACTATACTATCTTAATACAAGGAAAGTACATATATTTGGAAGGTTGGGAATTATATTAATTATATCTGGTGCATTGGGAAATCTAATTGATAGAGTACGATTAGGTTTTGTAGTAGATTACTTCGACTTTAGAATTATATGGGAATATGTATTCAATATAGCTGATGTATTTGTAGTTGTAGGAACTGTGTTTTTATGTATATATGTTTTATTTTTTGAAAGTAAAAGTAGGTGATATAATGGATGAAGTAAAAGAGTTTTTAGTACTTGAAGAGGAAGAAGAAGTTAGACTTGATATTTATCTAGCAGAACAATTAGGTGATATGTCAAGAAGTTATATACAAAAAATTATAAAAGATGGAAAAGTAAAGGTTAATAATAAAGTAGAAAAAGCTAGATATCTGGTTAAAGAGGAAGATAATATTGTTATAGAGATACCAGAACCTAAAGTATTAGAAGTTTTACCTCAAGATATTCCAATAGATATTGTATATGAAGATGATGATGTCTTAATAATAAATAAACCTCAGGATATGGTTGTCCATCCTGCTCCTGGAAACTATGAAAATACGTTAGTAAACGGGATTTTATATCATTGTAAAGATAAGTTGTCATCAATAAATGGCGTTATTAGACCTGGTATAGTTCATAGAATAGACAAAGATACTTCTGGTCTTCTTATGATAGCTAAGAACAATTATGCACATAATTTTCTAGCAGAACAGTTAAAGGAACATACTATAACTAGGGAGTATGAATTTATATGCTATGGTGTGGTTAAAGAAGATAAAATAACTGTTGATAAACCTATAGGGAGAAATCCTAAGGATAGATTAAAAATGGCTGTAGTAAAAGATGGAAAAAATGCAATCACTCACTTTGAAGTTGTAGAAAGATTTGATAAGTTTACACATATGAGAGCTAGGCTTGAAACTGGTAGAACTCATCAAATAAGAGTTCATGCTTTGTCTATAAATCACCCACTTTTAGGTGATTATGTATATGGTCCAAAAGAAACTAAATTTAAATTAAAAGGACAAACTTTGCACGCTAAGAAGTTGGGATTTATACATCCTACTACTAAGGAATATATCGAATTTAATTCAGAATTACCTGAGTATTTTAAGGAAGTTATTAAAAAGATAAAATAACCATTTGTATAATACTTATAAATTATTTTTTGTTTTTATATAAGTAAATAAATTTAGTGAAATTTAAATAAAATATCTTATATTAAAGTATTTTGTTTAAAAAAGCTTGAAAAATTTGAAATATAAATATATAATTTGATTTGATAGATTAAAAAATTATCTTTAAACGATACAGAGATATCGTAAGACAATTGCTAAATTGCACTGTATATTTTTTATATAAGAGCTTCTTGTCTTGTGATGAGAAGTTTTTTTGTTGTTTAAATTGAAATTTTAAATAAAAATAAATTTATAAAAAATTAAAAGAAAGGAGTAGATTTGTCAAATAGATATATTATATCTTTGACAATAATTATGATATGGTAGAAAAAGCTCAATTAATGGATGAAAAGGCAATAGCAAGAGCAATTACTAGAATAAGTCATGAAATAATTGAAAGAAATAAAGGTGTAGAAAATCTAGTTTTAGTTGGAATAAAGACTAGAGGTGTGCCAATTGCAAATAGAATTTCTAAGAAAATAGAACAAATAGAAGGAACAAAAGTAGATACAGGAGATATTGATATAACTTTGTATAGAGATGATTTGGAAAAAATTCATGTTGAACCTGTAGTTAAAGGAACTTATTTAGATTTTAATGTAAATGATAAGACAGTAGTTTTAGTTGATGATGTTTTATACACTGGAAGAACTGTGAGAGCTTCACTAGATGCTATTATAGATATAGGAAGACCTAAATCAATACAATTAGCAGTGCTAGTGGACAGAGGGCATAGAGAGTTGCCTATAAGAGCAGATTATGTAGGAAAAAATGTACCTACTTCTAGACATGAAATTATATCTGTCAGTTTATTAGAAATTGATGGAGAAGATTCAGTTACAATCAAAGAGTAATTATTTTTAAGTATTATATAAAAAGCTTAGCATTGAATAGTCAGGGAGGAGGATAAAGCTTACATAGATTGCACAAAATAAATATTATAATTTTATGGATGTGAGTCTTAATGTAGTTTTTATTCTCCTTTATTTGAGTTTTTGATGTCGTAAAATGTAAAATAATGATAAATTATATAATAAGTATATAGAGGTTAAAAAATAGAATCTAGGGAATGATAATTAATTAAAAGATATTAATTAAACAGAGGGTTTATTTATATATAATAATTTTGGAGGTTTTTATGAAAAAAACGATAATGTCTTTACAACATCTATTAGCCATGTTTGGAGCGACAGTATTAGTTCCCATTTTGACAGGTTTTAATCCATCAGTTGCAATTTTCTGTGCTGGTGTTGGTACATTGATATTTCATTTTTGTACAGAAGGAAAAGTACCTGCCTTTTTAGGTTCAAGTTTTGCGTTTATACCAGTTATACTAGCAGCTAAAGAGGCGTATGGTGGAGATTTAGCATATGCTCAAGGTGGTAT
Source organism: Clostridioides difficile ATCC 9689 = DSM 1296 (assembly GCF_001077535.1). Classification (GTDB taxonomy): domain Bacteria; phylum Bacillota; class Clostridia; order Peptostreptococcales; family Peptostreptococcaceae; genus Clostridioides; species Clostridioides difficile. The sequence continues at coordinate 2,859,032 of NZ_CP011968.1, read as the reverse complement.
AATAGTAGCAGGATTAATTTATATTATAATGTCGATTATAGTAAAAGTAGTTGGTGTAAATAAAATTAAATTATATTTTCCTGCACAAGTTACAGGAGCTATGATAGTAGTTATAGGATTAAATTTATTGCCAACAGCTTTTAGTATGGCTTCAGCCAATTTTGTAATAGCATTTATAACTTTAGCAATAGCAATTTTAACCAATAAGTTTGGTAGAGGATTTATAAAACAATTAGGAATATTAATAGCAGTTTTTTCTGGGTATATAATCTGTTTGATATTAAGATTAGTAGATATAACTACTATTACAGAAGCAAGTTTATTTGCAATACCTAACTTTACAGTTCCTAAGTTCAGTTTAGGAGCAATTGTGATTATATCTCCAGTTGTATTAGCTGTATTTATGGAACATATAGGAGATATGACTACTAATGGTGCTGTAGTAGGTAAAAACTTTATAGAAAATCCCGGATTAAATAGAACATTACTTGGGGATGGATTTGCGACTATAGTTGCAGGGTGTTTAGGAGGACCAGCCAATACAACTTATGGAGAAAATACAGCAGTACTTGCTATAACTAAAAACTATGACCCTTCAATACTTAGACGTACAGCAATATTTGCTATATTGCTTGCATGTGTAGGCAAGTTTGGTGGATTTCTTCAAAGTATACCAGGTTCAGTTATGGGTGGAATTAGTATAATGCTATTTTCGATGATAACTTATGTAGGATTAAAAACTATAAGGGACAGTTCTTGTGTAGAAAGTAAAATAAATATATTAATCATAGCAGTTATATTATTAATAGGTCTTGGAACAACATATTTATCTAATAAAGGTATTTCTGTTGGAATCCCTATAACAAGTACAGTAAAGATAACTGGTCTTAGTTTAGCTGCAATTGTTGGAATTGTATTAAACAGAATTTTAAATAATCAGGACTTTAAAGTTGAAGAAGAATAAATTTAAAGAATAAGTTCTATATTGAATAACTAAAATTAGTTAATTTTCTATAGACATTTGTAATTAATGTTGATATAATGATTAAAAATAAATGAAAGAAAGGGCAAGGTAACTAGGACAATGAGAATATAATCTATTTTTTATAATTTAAAGTATTGTAATTTTTGAAAAGCCTATTTTGGTGGCTTTATTTGCAATGCTTAAATTAAGGAGAGTAGATTATAGTCTATACGTTTATTTGTTATGCCTATTTATAGAATCTCTCCTTATATTTAAGTGTGTTAAGGAGGGATTTTTTATGTTGTTAGTAAAAGTAGAGAATTTAAAGAAATATTATGCAGATAAATTAATTTTGGATATAGATAAACTTGAAATATTAGAAAATGACAAAATAGGTCTAGTTGGTTCAAATGGTCAAGGAAAAACAACATTATTAAAAGCAATATTGGGAGAAATAGAAATTGATGAAGGATATACTTACCTTACAGAAAGCTATTCTTATATAAGTCAGAGTGAAAATAATATTGAAACATGTGGTCATAGTAAGGAGAAGAGTCTTTTAAATGCTCCAGATAAATTTGAAGAACACTTATCAGGAGGGGAAAAGGTTAAGTTAAAAATAGCAGATGCGCTGAGTAATAAGAAAAATATCATAATAGCTGATGAGCCAACTTCAAACTTAGATAAAAAAAGCATTGGGGTTTTGGAAGATATGTTTAAAAGGCATGAGGGAGCATTATTATTAATATCTCATGATAGACGTTTTCTGGATGAGTTATGTACAACTATATTAGAACTAGAAGATGGAAAACTAAAAGCTTACAAAGGCAATTACACTGATTATTTAATGCAAAAAGATGAAGAAGTAAAAAGAGCTGATTTTGAGTATCAAGAATATGTTAAAGAGAAAAAAAGGCTTGAAAAAGCTCTTTTATATAAAAAAGCTTTAAGTGAGGGCATAAGAAAAACACCAAAAAGAATGGGTAATTCAGAAGCTAGGTTGCACAAAATGGGTGGTCAGACTAATAAGAAAAAGTTGGACTCAAATGTGAAGGCTATAAAAAGCAGAATTGATAAACTTGAGGTAAAGAATAAACCTAAAGTTTCTAAAGAAATGAACATTAAGATTCAAGATGGTATGGAGATAATTAGCAAAAATCTAGTAGAGATAAAAGATATGACTCTAAAGTTAGAAAATAAGCTCCTGTTAGATAATGTTTCCTTTAAGATAAAAAGAGGTAAAAAGATAGCATTATTAGGTGATAATGGGTGTGGAAAAAGTACTCTGATAAAAGAAATATTGGCTGATAAAAATGACAATATAAAAATAAATAACAAGGTAAAAGTAGGTTATTTTGACCAAAATCAAAGTTTATTAGATGAGAAAAAGAGTGTTCTATACAATACTAAAGTTAATAGTTCATTTGATGAATCTTTTATAAGGATAAACTTAAGCCTATTTGGGTTTAAAGGTGATGATGTCTACAAAAAAGTAAAAGTACTTAGTGGTGGAGAAAAGGTAAAAATAGCACTATGTAAAATAATATTGGAAGATAATAATTTTTTAGTATTTGATGAACCAACAAATTACTTAGATATAAAATCTATGGAAGCACTGGAAAAGGCACTGATAAATACTGATAAAACTATGCTTATAGTGTCTCATGATAGAGTATTTGTATCACATATTTGTAACTATATTATAGAGATAAAAGATGCTAAAATAAGGGAGTTTGATTGTAATTATGACGAATATATAATTAGCAGAAATAAAAAAACTCCTAGTAGAGAAAACCAAATCAAAAAAGAAAATCTTCTAGTATTAGAAAATAGACTTACAACTGTTATATCTATGTTATCTATAGAAAAAGATAATCTAAAAAAAGAATTGTATGAATCAGAATATAATGAATTACTAAAACAAATCACTAAATTAAAAAATAGCTTTTAGTGTTAACTTTTTAATTACATCTATATAAGAAAACTGAAAATATTTGTTGGGAATATAAGTATAGTTATTAAAACAGAAAAGTATTTTGTTAGAAAATTAAAAGTAAGCTAATTAGAAAGTGGCCCTATTATTGTACTTTATAAGAAGGCCACTATTTTTATTTAGAATGATAATGTGTAGTTGTCTAACATTTATTTTGTATTTAGTGCAGAATTTATTCAGATTTAACCTTAAGCTTGGCTACTGTTTCTTCTTCAGGAGTAACATAAATAGTACTGTTAGTTTCATAAATAACCATACCTGGTTTAGAACCACTAGGTTTTTTCACATTTTTTCTCTTAGTATAGTCTACAGGCACCTGAGAAGAAAGTTTTGACTTACTAAAGAATGCTGCTAGCATAGCTCCTTCAAATACAGTATTATCAGGGACTTCCTTACCAGCACACTTTATTATTACATGAGAACCAGGAATATTCTTTGTATGCATCCATAAGTCATCATTATCAGCAAGTCTTAGTGTAAGATAGTCATTTTGCTTATTGTTTTTACCAACCAATATTTTAAATCCATCAGAAGACACAAATTCATGAGGTTTTGTAGATGGGATAGTATCCTTTTTACTGTTTTTCTTTTGAGTCTTGATGTATCCAACTTTAGCAAGTTCTTCTTTTATATCTTGTAATTCAGCTAAATTTTCACAGTTTTCAATACTTAAAATTATGTTTTCTAAGTAATCTATTTCTTCCTTATTTAAGGAAATTTGATGAGATATCTCGACTTTAGCATGTTTCATTTTGTTATACTTTTTAAAGTATTTTTGAGCATTTTCAGATGGTGTCAAGTTTTTATTTAATTCTATTGTTACATCATTACAATTTTCATCATAGAAGTTAGCAACTTCAATACTTTCCATACCTTTTTCTACCATATAAATATATGAAGTAATCAATTCTCCTTTTATCTTATAAATGTCTGCATTTTCGGATTCTGATAATTCTTCTTCTTGTTTTTTAAGTTTATTATAAAGTCTATCAAGCTTAACAGATATACTCTTCTTTAAATCAGATGAACGTTGATTAATTCTATCTTTAATATCCTTAGTTCTATAGAAATCTTCCAGAATACGAGACATACTATCCTTATTTATATATGATAAATCGCTAAATAATGTAAGGTTTATACAACTGAAATCAACTACCTTATCCACCTTTTTATCTATAATAATGCAAGGAGAGTATTTGTTAGAATTTATATCATTGAATAAATTACAAAATACTTTGTGTAAAGAATCAAATTGTTCATCAGATATATCCTTTATGATAGCATTTTGATTTACACCTGCTCTGTAGCAAATTTCTTTAGCTATAATAGGGCTTATACCTAGAAATCTAGAATATATAGACTTAAAGATAGGTCCTTCCAATTCCTCTAGGTTTTTAATAAACAAATCCTTAGATATATCATCAAGAGGGTTGAGTTTGTTTTGTTCTGGTGGTAATGAATAATCATGACCAGGTAAAACTTGACGAACTCTACTTATGCTAAAAGGGACTCTTTTTATAGAATCTATAATTTTATTTTCTTCACCATGAGTTATTATTATGTTGCTATGTCTTCCCATAATTTCAATCATAATATTTTTAACTGTCTTTTCTTTTAATTCATCTAAAGATTCAACGCTTATTTTTATTATTCTTTCAAAACCTATTTGAGAAATTTCTACTATATTTCCACCTTGTATGTATTTTCTAAGTAACATACAAAACATAGGCGCTTTTAGAGGGTTTTCTTTTTGATAATTACTTGTAAGATAAACTCTAGGATTTGAGGCACTTGCACTTAAAACCAATCTAAAATTTTCTTTATTATTTCTTATATTAAAAATTACCTCATCATCTTCAGGTTGATGTATCTTATCTATTTTTCCACCTGTAAGTTTTGATGATAATTCATCGACTATTGAATGTATAACTAATCCATCTAATGCCATTTATAGCACCCCTTTCTTTGACCAAAATGAGTCAGTAAATTAATTATACACATAATATACGCTTTGTGACTAGGGGGAATTTAAACAATAGAGATTAATATTTAAATTGTATAATTATTTATATTTATTAGAGAGGAAACTTTATTTTTAAAATTAATAATTTAAAGTAGATTAAATATAAAGTAAATATAGTATAATTATTGTGTAGAGTATAAGCTATGAAAGTATATGAACTTTACAGAAAAAATCAATTTTAAGGTTCTATAGTATATAAATATGAAAGAAGGTTGAAAAAATGAGATTTATCGATTTAAGAAGTGATACTGTTACTATGCCTACTGACGAAATGAGAGAAGCTATGGCAAAGGCTCCTGTTGGAGATTCAATCTTTAGAGATGACCCTACTGTAAATAAACTTGAAGAATTAGCAGCAGCTAAAGTTGGAAAAGAAGATGCTATTTTCCTTCCAAGTGGAACTTTTGGGAATCAATTAGCTCTATTTACTCATTGCCTAAGAGGGCAAGAAATAATTATTGGTAAAGGTTATCACATTGTGACTCATGAGGTTGGGGCACCTGCTGTAATAGCTGGAGTTCAGCTTAGAACTATAGATGAAGACGAAAGTGGAGCTCTAAATCCTGAACTTGTTGAAAAGGCAATTAGAAGAGATGACATACATGAACCACAGACAGGGCTTATATGTGTAGAAAATGCATATTCAGGTGGAACAGTTGTGAGTCTTGATAATTTAAGAGAAATTAAAAAAATAGCTGAGAAACATAACTTACCAGTACATTTAGATGGAGCAAGATTATTTAACGCAGCATTAACTTTGGGTGTAGAAGCTAAAGAAATAGCAAAGTGTTGTGATAGTGTTATGTTCTGTGTGTCAAAAGGTTTAGCTGCACCAATGGGTTCTATACTTGCTGGAAGTAAAGAATTTATAGCAAAAGCTAGAAGAAAGCAAAAAGTTATGGGTGGGGGAATGAGACAAGTAGGTATAGTTGCAGCAGCTGGTATAATTGCCATTGAAAAAATGACTTTAAGATTGAATGAAGACCATGAAAATGCAAAATATTTAGCTTGTGAATTAAATAAAATTGATGGCATTGAAGTAAACAATGTTAATCCAGATATAAGTATGGTATTTTTTAAGATGAGTGAAGATATTATAAAAGAGGATGTTTTAATAAAAGAATTTTTTGAAAGAAATATAAAAATTAATAAAATGGAAAATGGTGAATATAGATTTGTAACTCATGTAGATATTACTAAGGAAGATTTAGACTATGTTTTAAAAACACTTAAAGAATTAATAGGTGTATGTTAATAGATATCTACTAGAAGGATTATAGCTAGTTACCAGATGTTTAATTAAAAAATTCATAGACAGTTTAAATAAAACATACATAAAATTCATATAGAAATATTAATATATAAACATAGAAAGAACTAGCTTAAAAACATAATATAATTACCCTAATTGTAATGGCAACTCTCCCTCACATCCTCAAATTATAGTTGTCATTACAAAACTTTTCCCATAAATTATAAGTTTATGGGAATTTTTTTATGTTATAATAGTTTAAGCGTTAATTTACGAAGGAGCGATACTTATGAAATTTTGGAAACTACATGGAATAGGAAATGATTTTATAGCAATAGATGGAAGATTCGACCAGATAAATCCATCTGATTATACTGCTTTAGCAAAAAAAGTATGCCATAGAAGATTTTCTGTAGGAGCGGATGGATTGTTAGTTGTGAAAGATTCAAAAGTTGCAGATGTAGAAATGGTATATTATAATTCTGATGGTTCAAGAGCAGCTATGTGTGGAAATGGCCTTAGATGTTTTTGTAAATTTGTTTATGATAATTGTATAGTTAAAAAAGAAAGTTTTACAGTAGATACATTAGATGGTATAAAAGATATAAAAATAAATCTTACCAATAGAGAAATAAACTCTATAAGAGTCAATATGGGAAAAGGAAGTTTTATAGCTAAGGACGTTCCTGTACTTACAAATAAAGAACGTTTTGTGCAAGAAAGTATAAAGGTTTTAGATAGGGAGCTTAAAGTTACTTCTATGTTGATGGGGGTTCCTCATACAGTAGTTATAGTAGATGAATTAGATGTAGATGATGTTTGTAAATATGGAAAAGAGATTGAAAATAATAAAATATTTCCTGAAAAAACGAATGTAAATTTTGTAAAGGTAGAAGATAAGTATAATATACATGTTTATACTTGGGAAAGAGGTTGTGGATATACTTTAGGTTGTGGTACTGGTATGACTGCATCAGCAATAGTGTGCAATTTACTTAATATGGTAGAAAGTAGTGTAAATGTAACGTCTCAAGGTGGAACAGTTAAAATAGATGTAGGAGATTTCTCTTATATGACAGGTCCAGCAGTAAAAATATGTGAAGGTATTTTGGAGGTTTAATTAATGGCTATAAGTATGACTGGTTTTGGAAGAGGAGAATACAAGGATGATAATTATTACTTTTTAGTAGAGTGTAAAACGATAAATCATAAGTATTCAGATATAAACATACGTCTTCCAAGAAAAATTTCATTTTTAGAGGATAAAGTTAGAAATTTAGTAAAAAATTATGTAAAAAGAGGAAGAGTAGATTTATACATAAAGTTTGACTTATTAGGCAAAGAAGATGTAAACTTAAATTTTGATGAGGGATTAGCATCTCAGTATATAGACATACTAAAAGAAATAAAAAATAAATTTGATATTATAGATGATATTAGCGTTATGAATGTTGCAAAGTTTCCTGATATTGTGAAAATAGAAGAAAAGGAAGAAGATGAAGATTTATTGTGGTCAATGTTGAATCAAGCAGTTGAAGATGCATTAATCAAATTAAGAGAAATGAGAAGTGAAGAAGGTAAAAAATTAGCTGAAGATATTGCCATGAGATGTGATTTATTAAAAAATCATATAGAAGAGATTGAAAAATACTCAAGTAGTGTTGTAGAAGATTATAGAGAAAAATTGAATTTGAGAATAAGTGAATTACTGGATGACCCAAGTATAATAGATGAGAATAGATTAGCACAAGAAGTTGCAATATATGCAGATAAAAGCAGTATAACAGAAGAAATAGTTAGATTTAAAAGTCATATAGGGCAACTTAAAAATACTATATTTAAAGACGACTCTATAGGTAGAAAAATAGATTTCTTAATACAAGAGATGAATAGAGAAACTAACACTATAGGTTCGAAGTCATCTGATATAAATATAACTAATTTAGTAGTAGAAGTAAAAAGCGAATTGGAAAAAATAAGAGAACAAATACAAAATATAGAATAAGAATACAATATTAGAAGGGGAATGCTTAAATGTTTGTGAAAAAAGGATTATTGCTAGTTGTATCAGGACCATCAGGTGCAGGAAAAGGTACTATTTGCAAAGAACTACTTAAAGAAAATGATACAATAAAACTTTCTGTATCAGCTACTACAAGAAAACCCAGAACTGGAGAAGTTGATGGAGTAAATTATTTCTTCATAAGTAAGGAAAAGTTTGAAGAGATGATAGAAAAAGGTGAGTTTTTGGAGTATGCTCAAATTTATGATAATTTTTATGGAACTCCAAAAGCGGCAATAATGGAATGTTTAGAAAAAGGACAAGATGTATTACTGGAGATTGAAATGCAAGGAGCAAAACAAATAAAAGAAGTTTGCCCAGAGGGAGTATTTATATTTGTACTACCACCATCACTTGAAGAATTAAAAAATAGAATTGTTGGAAGAGGTACAGAAACAGAAGCTGAAATAGAGAAGAGATTTAGCTGTGCATATGAAGAAATTAAAATGATTAAGGATTATGATTATTTTATATTTAATGAAGATGTAAAAACATCTGCTAAAGAAATAGAAGGTATAATATCATCTGAAAAGAATAAAGTTAGCAGATATAAAAATATTATAATAGAGAAATTTAAGGAGGAATTATAATTATGTTAAAACCATCTATCAATGAGGTACTAGAAAAAATAGACAACAGATACTATTTAGTAGGGACTGTTTCAAAGAGAGCAAGAAAATTAATTGATGGAGAAGAACCATATGTTTCAAATAAAACTAAGGAAAAGCCTGTATGTGTAGCAACTAAAGAAGTTGCAAGTGGAAAAATAACATATAGATTATTGACAGAAGAGGAAATAGAGATAGAAGAAGCTAGACATCATGCTGAGCAACACCAACAAATTTCAGAAGAGGAGTAAGGTCATGCTAAAAGATAAAACTGTTGTAATTGGCATAAGTGGCGGTATAGCTGCATATAAGGCTTGTGATGTTGTAAGTAAGTTAAAAAAACTAAATGCAAATATCCATGTTATAATGACAAAATCAGCAACAGAATTTGTTAAACCACTTACATTTCAATCGCTGAGTCAAAATTATGTAGTAGAAGATATGTTTGAAGAACCAAAAACTTGGGAAGTTGAACATATATCATTAGCAAAAAAAGCAGATTTATTCTTAATAGTGCCAGCAAGTGCAAATGTTATAGGCAAGATTGCAAATGGTATAGCTGACGATATGTTGACAACTACTGTTATGGCAACAAAAGCACAGGTTCTTATAGCACCAGCTATGAATACTAATATGTATGAAAATCCAATTGTTCAAAAAAATATACAAACTTTAAAGAGCTTTGGATATAAATTTATTGAACCGGAAAGTGGAAGGCTTGCATGTGGAGATATTGGAACAGGTAAACTAGCTAATCCAGATATAATAGTAGAGGAAGTTTTGACTAATCTTACTAAAGAGCAAGATTTAAAAGGTCAAAGTATGATAGTTACAGCTGGTCCAACTGTAGAGAGTATAGACCCAGTAAGATATTTAACTAATAGGTCTTCTGGTAAAATGGGATATTCTATAGCAAGAGAAGCTATAGCTAGAGGTGCTGATGTAACATTAATATCAGGTCCTACAAATCTTTCTATTCCACAAAATCTTAAAAAATTTGTTCAAATAGAGTCAGCACAAGATTTGTATGAAGCAGTAGTATCAAATTTAAGTGAAAATAAAATAGTAATTCAAAGTGCAGCAGTTGCAGATTATAAACCAAAAACTTATTCTGACAAAAAAATTAAAAAGAAGAATGATGATTTATCAATAGAACTAAGTAGAAATTATGACATTGCTTATGAAATAGGAAAAATAAAAGAAGATAAGATACTAATTGGATTTGCAGCTGAAACTAATGACCTTATAGAACATGCCAAAGGAAAAATAAAAAAGAAAAATTTAGATTTTATTGTGGCAAATGATTTAACTAAAGAAGGTGCTGGTTTTAGAGCTGATACTAATATTGTAAAAATAATAGATGTAGAGGGAAATATTACTGAGTATCCTAAGATGAAAAAAGAAGAAGTAGCCAATGTTATTTTAGATAAAGTTAAAGCGTTGCTTGAGAAATAAGACCTTTTTTAAATATGATATTTGTGTATTTTATCACAGCTAAAGTGGCTGAAAGCTGCAATTTAATTTTAGCGAGTAAAAACTCGCAAATGTCAGTTAAATTGTAGTTTTCAGCATTTATTTTGTCATAAAGTATAAAATATAATTAATAGTTAATTATTAAAATAAAGTTAATATTAATAACTTGAAATTGTTTATAAATTCTGAAATTTTAATATCTTGTAAAGTATATTAAAATATGAACAATATATTAAATTTAAGTAGAGGTTTTATAATGAAAAAATATGCAAAGGTAATAGTTAGAAGTAATACTATATATACAGATAATTTATTTACATATCAAATTCCTGTATTTTTATCTGATGTAATAAAAATCGGGCACAGAATATTAGTACCATTTGGAAAAGGTAATAAACCAACAGAAGCCTTTGTATTTCAATTTACAGATAGCTTAGATGAAAAAATAAAAATAAAAGAAATTATTGATATATTAGATGAAAATCCAATATTTAGAAAAGAAGATTTAGAGTTGGTTTATTGGATGAAAAATAGATATTTGTGTACTTATATAGAATGTATAAATTTGATATATCCAAAGGGATACAAATTAAATAATTATAAAGTAGTCCTATTAGGTGAAAGTTTAAGTGGATTAAATGATATTGAATTGAAGGAAAAAATATCAACTTTAAGTGATAAAAATAGAGAAATAGTAGAGAAAGTGATTGATAGTAAAGGTAAAATTAAGGTTGATAAGTTAAAATATATACCAAACTTAAATAGTTCTTTGTACACAATGAATAAAAATGGAATTATAAAATTATGTTGGGAATATAAAAATCACAAAAATGAAAAGAAAGTATGTTATATATCTTTGAGTTTAGAAAGTGATAAGATTGACGATTATATAGAGCAAAATAAAATAAATGTGGGAAGTAAACAAAAAGAGATATTAAGTTTTCTTAAAAATAATGAAAATGTAGAGATAAATGATTTATTGGATTTATTAAATGCTTCAAAACAAAGTATAAATTCTCTAAGTAAGAAAAAGCTAATAACCCTAGAATTTAAGGATTATTATAGAGAGCCAAAAAGTATTTACAAATCCGTACTAAAAAGTATAAAATTAAACAATGAGCAACAAGAAGCAGTTGATGAGATAAAGTCGAATATGTTTGTAGATGATAAAAAACCATACTTAATTCATGGAGTAACTGGAAGTGGAAAAACTGAAGTTTACATGGAAATAATAGAATTTGCTCTAAATCAAGGCTTAGACAGTATATTCTTAGTACCTGAGATAGCATTAACTCCTCAAACAATAGATAGGCTAAAGAGTAGGTTTGGAGATTTAGTTGGAGTGTTCCACAGTAAACTATCTGAAGGAGAAAAACATGATGTTTACAAAGCTGTCAAAGCAGGTAAAGTAAGAGTGTTAATTGGAGCTAGGTCAGCTTTATTTGCACCTTTTAATTCCTTAGGCTTAATAATAATTGATGAATGTCATGAGTCATCATATAAGTCTGAGAAGAATCCAAAATTTAATGCTATAGAAGTTGCTAGATTTATGGCATTAAAAAATAATATAACTCTTATTTTAGGTTCAGCAACGCCCTCAATTGAAGAGTATTATAGGGCAAAATCTGGAGAATACAAACTTATAAATATAAAAAGTAGAGCAAATGATAAGCCTCTTCCAAACATTGAAGTGGTAGACATGAAAGATGAGTTAGATAAAGGAAATAGAAGTATATTTAGTTTGAAATTACAAAAAGAAATACGTTATGCGATTGAAGAAAATAATCAAGTAATACTATTTTTAAACAGAAGAGGTTATGCAAATTTTGTATCTTGTAGAAAGTGTGGATATGTGTTTCAATGTGAAAATTGTGATATATCTTTAACTTATCATAAGAAAAGTAATACTGGAAGATGCCACTATTGTGGATATGAGAAAGAAATTCCAAAAGAGTGTCCTGAATGTAAAAGTACTTATGTTAAGCCATTTGGAGTTGGAACTCAAAAAATTGAAGAGGAATTAAAATATATTTTTCCAGATATAAAAACTTTGAGAATGGATAAAGATACAACTTCAAAAAAAGGTGCTTTAGATGAGATATTAAATAAATTTAAAGATAAAGAAGCAGATGTACTTATTGGAACACAGATGTTAAGTAAAGGGCTGGATTTTGAGAATGTAACTTTAGTAGGTATTTTGTCTGCAGACATGATATTAAATTTTCCAGACTTTAAAAGTTTTGAAACTACATTTCAATTGATAACTCAAGTCTCTGGAAGAGCAGGGAGAGCTGATAAAGAGGGAAAAGTAGTACTTCAGACTTATGACACTGAACACTATGCTATTAAGCATGCTATTGAATATGATTATGAGGGTTTTTATGAAGATGAGATAAAAATAAGAAAAGCATTTGGATATTCTCCTTTTAATAATATGTTAAGTGTAGTTGTTAGTGGTGAAGATGAAAGATTAGTGATAAAAAATATAAAAAATATGCATGCATCATTGATTTATTTATTAGAAAAAAGGGGTATAAATGATTTAGGATTTATATTAGGTCCAAATCCATGTTCAATATCAAAAATAAATCAAAATTATAGATGGCAAATACTCTTTAAAGATGAAAATATTGAAATTAATCTCTTAAAGGGTATAATAAAATATATATGTATAACAAAACGAGATTTGATATTTGATAAGAATATCAATGTATCTATAGATATTAATCCAAACAGTGTATTATAAATTTAGGAGGAATTATAATGGCTTTAAGACAAATAGTTCAAATAGGAGAACCAGTATTAAGAAAAAAATCAAAAAAGGTTGAAAAAATTGATGAAAAGATAATACAATTATTAGATGATATGGCAGAAACTATGTATGATGCAGATGGTGTTGGACTGGCTGCACCTCAAGTTGGAATATTAAAAAGAGTAGTAGTAATAGATATTGGAGAAGATCTTATAGAACTTATAAATCCTGAAATAATAGAAACATCTGGGGAGCAAATAGATGAGGAAGGATGTTTAAGTGTTGTTGGAGAAGCGGGAAATGTTAGAAGACCAAATTATGTAAAGGTCAGAGCTTTAAATAGAAATGGTGAAACAATAGAGTTAGAGGGAGAAGAGCTTTTAGCTAGAGCATTTTGTCATGAGATAGACCACTTAGATGGAATTTTATTTGTTGACAAAATAGAAAAGTAGTAGGAGTTGATTTGATGAAAATAGTATTTATGGGAACTCCTGATATAGCAGTTCCATGTTTACAAAAAATAATAGATGAGAAGTATGAAATATTGGGTGTTGTAACTCAACCAGATAAACCAAAAGGAAGAGGTAAAAAACTAGGTATGAGCCCAGTAAAAGAACTGGCAATTGAAAATAATATACCTGTATATCAACCAGTAAAGGCTAGAGATAAAGAATTTATAGATAAAATTAAATCTTTAAATCCAGATGTAATAGTAGTTGTAGCTTTTGGACAGA